>NZ_NSGB01000050.1:0-1477 GCF_002294785.1 Mesorhizobium sp. WSM3868
CAGGCTGTTGAAGAAGTTCTGGCGCGGTTGTTTGGAGCGTGATTCACTGGTTGCCCTGATGATTTGGGGACCGTGGATGCGGGGATTGGACGAACGGACAGGTTCACTGTTTTCCTATGTGGACCTTGAGGAGCGGGTTCGGCGGGATCATCCGCTTCGGGTGATACGGGAGATTGTGAACGCGGCTCTCGTAGAGATGGACAGCGATTTTGCGGTGCTTTATCCGCCTGGGCTCGGCCGGCCCTCGATCGCGCCGGAACGATTGCTGCGTGCGATGCTGTTGCAGGCCTTTTATGGCATTCGCTCGGAGCGTCAGCTGATGGAGCGGATGGAGTTTGATCTTCTGTTCCGCTGGTTTGTTGGGCTGGGCGTTGACGAGCCCGCCTGGGATCATTCGAGCTTCACCAAGAACCGTGATCGGCTGCTGGAAGGAGAGATCGCGGCGAAGTTTCTGCGCGCGGTGCTGGCGCAACCAAGGGTGAAGCGGCTGTTGTCGTCGGATCACTTCTCGGTGGACGGGACGCTGATCGAGGCCTGGGCTTCGATCAAGAGCTTTCGCCGCAAGGACGGCAGCGACAACGATCCGGATGGAACGGGCCGTAACGCCGAGCGTGGCTTTCATAAGGAGAAGCGCTCCAACGACACGCACCAGAGCACGAGCGATCCGCAGGCGCGGCTCTACAAGAAGGGCGACGGGCAGCCGGCGAAGCTCTGCTATCTGGGACATGCGCTGATGGAGAACCGTCACGGGCTGGCGGTCGATGGCAGCATTACCCAGGCCACGGGTACAGCCGAGCGCGAGGCCGCGCTCGCCATGTTGGACCGCAGACCATCGCGGCGGCGCATCACGCTCGGGGCCGACAAGGCCTATGATGTAATCCAGTTCGTCAAGGACCTGCGCGAGCGCAAGGTCACGCCGCACATCGCCGTCGACGGCCATTTGAGCAAGACCGGCAAGCCGCGCGTAACGGCTATCGACGGCCGCACGCGCTGTCACGCCGGCTATGCCGTCAGCCAGCGCCGCCGAAAGCGGATCGAGGAAGTGTTCGGTTGGATCAAAGCCTCTGCTGGCATGGCCAAGGTCAAGCTGCGAGGATGCGCCCGTGTGGGCGCGGCCTTCACCCTGAACCTTGCGGCCTACAATCTGGTCCGCTTGCCAAAGCTTCTGGCAGCGTCGGCATGAGCATCGCAGGCCGCTGGCGGATTGTTGAAATGCCCGATTATGTCGAGGACTATGCCGACATGATGGAGCCCGCCTACATCGAGTTCGCGGCAGATGGCTCCGGCGAATTCGCCTTCGGCTGCGTCACCGGGCAGATATTCGATGGGGCCGACGGCAATCATGTAGCATTCTCCTGGCAAGGCAACGACGAGATGGACGAAGCTCAGGGCGACGGCTGGGCCGAAATCCAACCTGACGGCTCGATCATGGGCCAAATCTGCTTCCACAACGGCGACGATGCTAATTTCATCGCCC
>NZ_NSGB01000051.1:0-1476 GCF_002294785.1 Mesorhizobium sp. WSM3868
GCTTGGGAAATTGGTGGCGGGAGCGGATGTCAGGAGGCCGCCGACGCAGATTTGGCCTCAGGCGAGGACCGGTTTGGGCTTTGGCCAGAGGCTGATTGCGATCTTTTTCATGTTCTGGGCGGCGGCTGCGATCAGGCACTGGCAGGCGACGCGGGTTCGCCCTCGGTAGCGGGCGTAGCGATGGCCGAACAGCTGCTTGGCATCGGCGAAGGATCGCTCGACCGTCTCCTTGCGACGCCGGTAGATGGCCTTGCCCCAAGCCGTGAGCCGGTTGGCATCGACGCGCTCGCGTTGATCCTGCCAGACATGGCGTGTGATGGTGCGCTCGGCCTTGGCGTTTGAGGTGCAGGAGGCCAGCAGCGGACAGTCGCGGCAGATGGCCGGATCGCTTCTGTAATGACGATAGCCGCCGCGATCGGTGCTGGCGTAGGTGAGCAACTGGCCCTGCGGACAACGATAGCCGTCCCGATCCGGCTCATGGACGAAGGCGCTCTTCCTCATCTTGCCGGGCTTTGGCGGGGTCGGGTTGCGATAGCCGATGACTCCCCGGATGTTCCTGTCCTCCAGCCCCTTGGCGATGCCTGGCGTGGCATAGCCGGCATCCAGCCCCGCCGCCGCCACAACGAAGCCGAAGCGCTCCACCTGGCGGTCGAGCCGGCCAAGATAGACGATCGAGTCATGCATGTTGGCCGGCGTGGCGAAGGTGTCGGTGATGATGCCGCAACGACCGTCCACCGTGCGGTGATCGAGATAGAAGAAGCCCTTCGGCTTGCCCTCGCGCACCATGTAGCCGGCCTCCGGATCGGCGCGCGAGACCTTGGTCTGCTTGACCGGCGGCTTGCGCTCCTTCTGCTTGAGCGGCTTTTGGCCGTGCAGCGCCCGTTCCGTCTCGATGGCGCGGTCGAGCTCGCCCCAGTAGTCGGCACGCGACTTGGCGACCATGGCCAGGTCGTATTTGCCCTTGTTGGCGTTGGCCTTCAGGTGCGTGCTGTCGGTATACAGCACCGTCCCATCCACCAGCCCCGCAAGGATCGCCTGCTCCACGATGCGGTCGAAGATCGCCTGCGCGATCGCCTCGTCCTGGTAGCGCCGCCGACGGTTCTGCGACAGCGTCGAGGCGTCGAACACCTTGTCGGTCAGCTTCAGCCGCAGGAACCAGCGGTAGGCGACGTTGACCTCGATCTCGCGCACCAATTGCCGCTCCGAGCGCACCCCGAACAGGTAGCCGATGAACAGCGCCTTGAACATCAAGGTCGGGTCCAGCGGCGGGCGGCCATTGTCGGCGCAGTACAATGGCGCCGTCAGATCGTGGATGAACGAGAAGTCGATCGATCGATCGATCTTGCGCAACAGATGATCGGCCGGAACCAGCTGATCCAACGTCACCATCTCAAGCGCGGTCTGTTCAGGGGCGGGTCGCTTCAACATGACCCAGTGAATCAAAAACCCCCGGCAAACGCCAGGGGTTTGTCAGCA
>NZ_NSGB01000052.1:0-1416 GCF_002294785.1 Mesorhizobium sp. WSM3868
GCCGAACTGGTTCCTTTCGCCGTGACTCAGATGTGCGTCCCGCGGCGTAACTCCCGGTGGTCGTACGTGCAGACATTGTGCCGATTGAACGGACGATCATGTTCGCGCGTTCAACCTTGTTGATCCCTAGTGACTACCCACACGGGGCGCCACTGAGCTGCCTCTTTCCAATTACCGTTTCATATGGAGGCCGGAGCCGTTCGTGCGCAAAACATCCAGCTTCGACTTGGCGAGCGACACGAAGGCTGACGTGTTCTCGATGGTTTTTCTCAAGATCGCAAACTTTGAGACGACGATTCTACCCCGAAAGAGCAGTGTCCCCGCGGATAGTTCTGCACGCGCCTAAGTCGGAAACTCCTCGCGCCGAACCACCGGTTTGTTGTCTAGACTATGAGCGCAATTCTAAGTCATTCGTCTGACAAGATGGCCGTTGTGATGTAGCAGAATTGCCTGAAATAATACTAGAAATTAGCTTCCGCACCATTCTGTTTGGATCATCGTAAATGGCGCCAGCGCGCGGGTGAATGCGACCGGTTCGAGGCTGCATCGATCCAGGCCGAGGCTGGGCGCCTTATCATGGACGGCGAGGAAGACATGGTTTGTCGGAACGACTCTGGACACCTGGGATTAGCGGGAGCCTTGGCGCCTGCATGACGTGGTTCGGCTCCTGGTCCTCCCTCGAAGGCCTTCAAACGATCGATGACGGGCCCGTCCCAACAGCTAGTACTGGCGCTCCGAATGCGGGCAAGCAGAACCATGACAGCACGTCAAGGGCCTCGGCGATTGGGGAAGCTCCCGGCTCCGGCAGTCTTGCTGCCGGAAGCGACAAAAGCGTTAACAGCGATGGCACGCATCAAGGCGCGACCGCGATCGATACCCTCATTGCCGGCCACACCTCGACAGGCGGGATCAATGCCGGCCTGAACGGCCTTACCGAAGCTGCAGCCAGAATTGGCATTCATCTCGACGGCACTCTTCCTGACAGCGTAACAGGCTATACCTCGGGCTTCTGGCACCGTGCGGGCCTACCAGACACCACCGACGAAGCGACCAGTGCCGGTATGGCATCCAACGTCGGCACCGCGACGGCGTCCGAGTTTACCGTCACCAGTGCCCTCGGGGCCGACCCGGTGTTCGAAACGAGGCTGGCGAGCGCCGGCGACGACGTCGAGGAGAAAGGCTCCGGTACGATTTCGACCAACATCAACGATCTGGAGTTGGGTTTTGAAAGCAGCACCCGCCAGACGGTCGGCCTCCGCTTCACCGGTATTGACATCCCGCAAGGCGCGATCATCACCAGCGCCTACATCCAGTTCCAGGCCAACGAGGTGAAGACCGACGCGGCCTCGCTGCTGATCAAGGGCCAGGACACCGACGACGCAAGCCCCTTCACCAGCACCAGCTTCAATGTATCGT
>NZ_NSGB01000053.1:0-1315 GCF_002294785.1 Mesorhizobium sp. WSM3868
ATGCGGACATGTCGGCGCAACTTGGCTAGCTCGGTGGTGGGGTCCAATGATGAGATCCTCTCGAGCAGGGTTGAAAACCAACGCATGAACCTGCGAATTGCTCCGATCTCGCACCTTGGCAAGCAAAGTGACGCGGATGACTAGGAGCGCTCTGCGTATGCGATCGGAACAACGAGTTGCTGCCTGGCTGAGTTTGCGAGGTTCCTCGTGAAGTCAGCCTTCGCCTGCTTTTAGGTGAGATCAGAGCCTTGTATGACCGACATGCTTAAGGGTTTCGGCTGCCGTCAGGCCCACGAAAGCCTCTCATGCAAGAACGCGAGCTGTACAACAATTGTTGCCCGCTCCGAAGGACAGGTTTTCTACCGTTCGCGATAAACTCTACGATTTTTCGCGGTTGCGGGCTCGCGCAGGTATTTTGAGCCGGGGACCACGGCCAAGTCTTTGAACCGCGCCGAAAGCTGGTCGAGGCCATGGCGCATTCCTGCTCCGGCTGCGGCCGCCCCATGCCCAGTGATGACAATCTCTGGCTTGAGAGCAGACAGCCGTCCAACTGAGTTCTCCGCCGCACCCCAGTCCGGGGTGAAGTACCGTGGCGGGCCGTCCATCTCGAGCTGCTGCGTCGCTACCTCATAGGCGGACTCCTGCCCGGTTGTGATGAACGCATCACCTACGATCAGTGAGCGGTCCGTCTCGCCAAAGGGAAATATGTCCCGGCACGTGCCCTCGAGTGTGGAGCCACTGCCAATCTGGCATCCCCGGAACCGAGCCATCGTCAGGGAGCGCGTTCAAACCGCCCCCGAGATCGACCGGCCCGCAGGAAAAGCGGTGAGAGCAACGACATCCGGTCGGGCGTTCTTGCCAAAACGCGCCTCCGCGACCGCGACAATGGCGCCTCGAGAGGTTGGCAGACCGGTATCAATCAGCACCCAACTGGAGTCGCGGCGGCCGGGCACACCAAAGAACACCGCATTCACGATCGAAAGGCGAAGGTAGGCAAGATCGGGCGCGATACTCCAGGCCCCATCGCCGCGGTCCTCACGTCTGGCGCATCGATCTTGGAGAGGGGTATTTGAATTGTCATTAGGCCCGTTGCCTTGTCACTTTGTCTCAGAGTCGTCGCGCCCCGACGGCGCAGGGAACCGCCGTGTTCGGTCGCGACAGGCGGTTTCTCTTGCGCACGCGAAACGACGTTCTTGGGGGCTCCATGCAAAGGCTACCTGGTTTTGCGAGCGGCGGCGGCTGCCCGCGCCGGCGCCTCCTGGATGTTGGCGGCGCCGCCCATGTCACCATTCTTGGTGCGGCCAGCCCCCGG
Source organism: Mesorhizobium sp. WSM3868 (assembly GCF_002294785.1). Classification (NCBI taxonomy): domain Bacteria; kingdom Pseudomonadati; phylum Pseudomonadota; class Alphaproteobacteria; order Hyphomicrobiales; family Phyllobacteriaceae; genus Mesorhizobium; species Mesorhizobium sp. WSM3868. The sequence goes on from NZ_NSGB01000053.1 coordinate 1,313, forward strand.
TCC
>NZ_NSGB01000054.1:0-1170 GCF_002294785.1 Mesorhizobium sp. WSM3868
CACCCCTTGTATCTGCGCGGAGGAGACTTTGTGCGAGAAGAGCGACTGAGCCTCGAACCGGACGGCCATCCGATTCGAGGCTTGGCGAAGTCGCCCGACACCCCTGCGGTCACAACCGTGGATGAGCCAGGGATCTTCGCCTCCGTCACGTACGACCGAATAGTCGCTTGGCTCCAATCGCACGCACAAGGCAGGTTACCGTGAACAAGACCATCTGTGGAGTGGACGTTTCGAAAGAATGGCTCGATGCCCATGTCGAGCCGAACGGGGCGGCAGGCCGCTTCCGTAACGATGCGGCAGGCATCACCGATCTGGCCGCTTGGTGTCAGGGCCATGGCGTCGAGCTTGCCGTCATGGAGGCCAGCGGCGGCTACGAGCGGGTGGCCTTGCTGCTGCTGTGGGATCTGAGCCTGCCTTGCGCTCTCGTCAATGCGCGCAGCGTGCGCCGTTTTGCAGAGGCGATGGGCTTCCTGGAAAAGACCGATGGGATCGATGCCGCCATGATCGCCGGCTACGCGCAGGCCAAGCGCGTACAGCCGACTCTGCCGCCGAGCCCGGCCCAGCAGCGGCTCAAGGCCTTGGTGGCACGGCTCGGTCAGGTCACCGGCGATCTCACCATCCAGAAGCAGCGCAAGAGTGCTGCCGCCGACACCGAAACCATCGCCAGCCTCGATGAGGTCATCGCGTTGCTCGTGCGCCAGAGCCGCAGGCTCGAGGGCGAGATCGCCTCGCTGATCGACGACGATCCGTTGTGGGCATGCCTTGACCGCGCCTTTCGCTCGCTCAAAGGGATCGCCTCGCGCAGCGTTGCTCGCCTGATGGCCGAATTGCCCGAGATCGGCATCCTGTCCAACAAGGCCATCGCCAAGCTGGCCGGCTTGGCGCCGATCGCCAATGACAGCGGTAAGCGCAGCGGCCGAAGACCGGTGCGTGGCGGTCGCGCCGGGCCCCGGGGCGTGCTCTTCCTCGTTGCCCGCATCGTTGCCAAATACGATCCGCACCTGGCCGCCTTCCAGCATCGGTTGCAGGCCGCTGGAAAGGAAAAGATGGTCATCCGCATCGCTCTCGCCAGAAAGCTGCTCGTCATTCTCAATGCAAAAGCACGCGACGCGCGAAGCGAGTTCGCAAATGCAACTTGACACCTCAGATAGTCGCTCATCCGTCTCGGCG
>NZ_NSGB01000055.1:0-1148 GCF_002294785.1 Mesorhizobium sp. WSM3868
TTTTCAACCCTGCTCGAGAGGATCTCATCATTGGACCCCACCACCGAGCTAGCCAAGTTGCGCCGACATGTCCGCATTCTCGTGGACCTTGGCCGCGTAGCGGGCGAGCAAACTGCGCTCGGCTCCTTCCTCGATCAGGCCTGTGTGCAGGTAGCCCGGGCTGTTGAGATAGACCACGCAAAGATCCTTCGCTACCGCCCGCGCACCGCGGACCTGTTCATGGAGGCCGGCTTCGGGTGGAAGGAAGGGACTGTGCGGAACGCTGTTTTTTCGGCGGATCTGCGATCGCCGCCCGGCCGGACTTATCAGACAGCCGAGCCTTTAGTGATTGTCGATGGCACGGCCGCCGAGCAGGATGGCGAATACGTCTTTTCAGATGTGCTGAGAGAGCACCACATCAAATCGCTGGCGAACGTGCCGATCCTCATCAAGGGTGCAGCCTGGGGCGTGCTGGAGGTGGATTCCTCGGTCAACTTCAGCGAAGATACCGTCGACTTCATGACGGCTGCTGCTGCCCTCATTGCTTCAGCAATGCGGCGGCCAGAGGTGGACCGAAGCAACCTGGAATCCACCACGGCTCTAGTCCAGGCGCAACAACGCGAGGTGCTGCTGCGGGAGATGCAGCACCGCGTAAAGAACAACTTTCAGCTGATCCTGGCCTCGATAGCCATTCAGAAGCGCCGCCTTGAAAGGCCGGAAGTGCACCGGGCACTGGAACACGTGGCTAACCGAGTTAATGCCATTTCGCTTGCTCATGACCAACTGGCACCGGGGCAGGACCTCCGAACGGTGGACGTCGCCGGTTACTTGCGGGCGCTCTGCGCTTCGCTGCAGACGCAGGTGGAAATTGCAACGATCGAGATCGCGGCCGACGAAGTCGAGCTCTCGATTGAACGCGCGGTGCCGCTCGGTCTTATCTTGAACGAAGCCGCGATGAACTCAGTCAAGCATGCGTTCGGAGCGGAGGGCGGGCGTATCGTTGTCAAGCTTGAGTCCGGGATAGGCTACGGCGAGGCACGCCTGACCGTTGCCGACAACGGTCGTGGCATTCAGAATCCCCGGCCTGGCGGGTCGGGACAGAAATTGATCCAGGCGCTCGCCCGGCAGATGGGCGGTAACCTCCAGCAAGAGAGCTCCGCCGCGGGCAC
>NZ_NSGB01000056.1:0-1097 GCF_002294785.1 Mesorhizobium sp. WSM3868
TTGGCCCTGCGCATCTTGCTGGCGATTGGTTTGTCGAGGGGATGGGCAGCCAAGATGTTTTGGGCGAGCCTGCGGATGACGGCCAGGTTTTGTGGCGCGTAGTCCTTTCGGGTGCGGGCGTCATCCTCGTGGAAGACAACATCAAGGCTCCAGTGCAACTGGTTTTCGATCGTCCAGTGGGCACGAACCGTCTCAGCCAATTTGTTGGGCGTCAGCACCTTGGAGAGGGCGATATAGCGGACCGATGTGGTCGTCTTGCCGTCGGCAGTGGTGCGCAGGGCCTCGACACGGCCAATGGCCTTGAGGCCGGGGAAGGCGGGCGCGTCCTTGAGCCTGGCAAGCGGCAGCACGCTGTCGCGGCGCACTTCGGTGCGGCCATGGCCGCTGTCGCGTGTTTCGAAGCCGGCGATCTCGCCCGCCGCGGCGAAGCTTTTCTCGGCCGCGGCAAACAGACGACCCCGGTTGGCCTTCAGCCCAAGGGCATAATGCGCCTTCTGCGCCAGCAGCGCCTTGGCCGTCTCGGGGCGACAATGCAAGGCGTCGGCCGTCACCGTGCAGCCCTTGAGATCCAGGCTCTTCAGCAGCGCCAGCGTCGCCGCAACCTCGTCGGAGGCCGGCGCCCGCGTTGCCGCAATCGCCAGCCGCGTCTCGGCATCCCAGGCACTGACCATCAGCGGCGGCATGAAGGCGCGGCCCTTCTCATAACCGCGCCTCAGCGCCTTGCCGTCGACGGCCACCACGCCACGCGGTGCGCCGAGCCCAAGCTCACGCCGCAATGCCGCCATGAAGGCGCTCAGCGCATCCGACAACTCCTGCGGATCAAGAAGCCGAAACACCCGGCTGAAGGTGTCGTGGCTCGGACACCCATGCTTCAGCTCGATGAACTCTTTCAGCTCCTCCTCGCGCCCCTCTGCGAACTCCGCAATATCCACACAGCTTTTGGCCCCGCACAGCGTCGCCGCCAGCGCCAGAAACAGAAGTTCAGCAAGATCATGCCGCGCGTTGATGTCGCGCGGATCGCGAACTGCTTGCAGGATCGACAAAACAAGCCGCACTCGGGCCTCCTCTGCTACGAGAAAGCCTCTCAAGAATCCTTC
>NZ_NSGB01000006.1:0-330642 GCF_002294785.1 Mesorhizobium sp. WSM3868
CGAATCGGATGGCCGTCCGGTTCGAGGCTCAGTCGCTCTTCTCGCACAAAGTCTCCTCCGCGCAGATACAAGGGGTGCTCCAGCTTGGCGGCGCCTTAAGTCTAGACAAGAATCTAGCAGACGCGCTCGCGAGCGTCTCACTCCGCTGGAGCGCCCCTCATCCGTCTCGGCGCTGCGCGCCGATCCACCTTCTCCCACAAGGGGAGAAGGAAGAGGCGCTAGCTCACCTCCGACGTCCTTCTCCGTACGATCACACCGAACTCGTCGCTTTCACGCGCAATGCGCAGGCGCTCCTCGGCTTCGGTGGCCTCGCGCTGGCGGTCCCACATCGAGGCGTAGAGGCCCTGCTGGCGCAAGAGCGCGGCGTGGGTGCCGCGCTCGGCGATCTGGCCGTCCTTCAGCACGATGATCTCGTCGGCCGAGATCACCGTCGACAGCCGGTGGGCAATCACAAGGGTGGTGCGGCCCTTGCTGACGAGGTCCAGCGCCGCCTGGATCTCCTGCTCGGTCTGGGTGTCCAGCGCCGAGGTCGCCTCGTCCAGCATCAGGATCGGCGGGGCCTTCAGGATCGTGCGGGCGATCGCGACCCGCTGCTTCTCGCCGCCCGACAGTTTCAGGCCGCGCTCGCCGACCATCGAGCGGTAGCCGTCGGGGAGCTTTTCGATGAACGGCCCGATTTGGGCGAGCTCGGCGGCCTTGCGCACCTCCTCCTCGCTGGCGCCGATGCGGCCGTAGCGGATGTTGTAGGCGATGGTGTCGTTGAAGAGCACCGTGTCCTGCGGCACCATGCCGAGCACCGCGCGCAGGCTCTCCTGGGTGACGTCGCGGATGTCCTGGCCGTCGATCAGCACCTGGCCGCGCTGCACGTCATAGAAGCGGAACAGAAGCCTGGAGATGGTCGACTTGCCTGCGCCGGAGGGGCCGACGATGGCGACCGTCTTGCCGGCTGGCACCTCGAAGGAGACGCCCTTCAGGATCTTGCGGTTTGAATCATAGGAGAAGTGCACGTCGCGGAACTCGACCTTGCCGGCACTCACCTTCAACGGCTTGGCGTCCGGCTTGTCGACGATCTCCTGGGGCACGTCGAGAAGGTCGAACATGTGCTCGATATCGGTCAAGCCCTGGCGGATTTCGCGATAGATGAAGCCGATGAAGTTGAGCGGCACCGAAAGCTGCATCAGCATGGCGTTGATGAAGACGAAATCGCCGACCGACTGCGTGCCGGCCTGCACCTCGAGCGCCGACATGCACATGACGATGACCGTGCCGAGGCCGAAGATGAGACCCTGGCCGAAGTTAAGCCAGCCGAGCGAGGTCCAGGTCTTGGTGGCCGCGGTTTCATAACGCGCCATCGAGCGGTCGAAGCGCTCGGCTTCCATGCGCTCATTGGTGAAATATTTGACCGTCTCGAAATTCAAGAGCGAGTCGATCGCCTTGGTATTGGCGTCGGTGTCGCTTTCGTTCATGTCGCGGCGGATCGAGATGCGCCAGTCGCTGGCCTTGACCGTGAACCAGACATAGATCCACACGGTGACCGCGACCACGGCGACGTATTTCCAGCCATAGGTGTAGGCGAAAATGCCGGCCGTCAGCGCGAATTCGAGAATGGTCGGCGCCGTGTTCAGCATGACGAAGCGCACGATCGTCTCGATGCCCTTGGTGCCGCGCTCGATGATGCGCGACAGACCGCCGGTGCGGCGCTCAAGATGGAAGCGCAGCGACAGCTGGTGCATGTGGACGAAGGTGCGGAAGGCAAGCTGGCGCACCGCATATTGGCCGACGCGGGCAAACAGCGCGTCGCGCAGCTGGTTGAAGCCCAGCTGGACCAGCCTCAGCACATTATAGGCGATGACCAGCATCACCGGCGCGAGCATGAAGGCGGGCAGCGGCGGCGGCGTCTTCGAGGCGTGGGCGAGCGCATCGGTTGCCCATTTGAAGAAATAGGGGCCGGCGACCAGGGTGACCTTGGCGACGACGAGAAGCAGCGTCGCCCAGCTGACGCGGGCTCTCAAGTCGGCACGGTCGGCCGGCCACATATAGGGCCACAGATTGCGCAGTGTGGTGAGGGTGCCGGTTTCGGCGGAGACGGTCTTGTCGGCCATTTTGTTCTTAGCTTTCTTTCATGCTTTCGCCGCAGCAGGAATCGACCAGGGCCGCGAGCGACGCCGAGACCTCGGCGAGCGTAGCGCGGTCCACCGCGTAGCGTGAACGCTGGCGATCCGCCTCGAAGCGGACGAGCCCTGCTTCGACCAGGATCTTCAGATGCTGCGAAACGGTCGACTGGGCGAGATCGAGATGATCGACCACCTCGCGGCAGGAGCAGCAGCTACTGGCCGAGAGATGCTTCAGGATCTCAATGCGTGCCGGATGCGACAGCGCCGCGAACCGCGTGGCGATGCCGCGGCTGTCGAGGGCTCGGCTATTGAGGGCGCGGTTGACGGATAAGGATTCGGTCATCGTTCATCGCCGATAAACGATGGAGGATGAGAGGGCAAGCCAGGCGGATGGGTAGCACGGTAGGAAGTGTCGAACGCCGGCGGGGCAGCGCCCCTCTGCCCTGCCGGGCATCCCCACGAGGGGGATTGCGCTCTTACTCCGTCTTTGGCGCCGTCATCTGGTCACCCATGGCCTTCATGTCGGCCGGCTCGCCTTCCTTCGACTTGCCGGGGACCTTGAAGACCTGACCGGGCCAGATGCGGTCGGGATTGCGGATCTGATCCTGGTTGGCGAGATAGATGGTCGAGTAGCGCACGCCATGGCCATAGACGCGCCGCGAGATGCGCCAGAGCGTATCGTTGCGGCGGATGATGACCGCGCCATCGACGTGTTCGAGCTTCGGCGCCATGGTCTCAGGCACGTCGGCCGCAGGATTCGCTTCGGCGACCTCGGCCGACGTGTCCGCCGTCGCGGCGGGCTTGCCCGCTTCGGCGGTAGCGGTGGCCGGCGCCGCCGTCTCGGCGGGATTGGCCGCCCCGGACTTTGCCTCCGCGGGCTGGGACCCCGCACCCTGGGCGAGCTTGCTGTCGGCGGGCTTGGCTTGGTTGGGCGCGACGGCGGCAATCGACTCGCCGGGCTCGCGTTCGAACGGAACAGCGGCACGGGCGACGACCTTGACGCCGTCGTCGGCCAGGCCGTCGACATGAATGGTGTGGTTGCCGACCGGAATGTCGCGCGCCGCCTCGATCAGGAAATGGCCGTCAGGCGAAGTTTTCGCCTCGCCAAGCAGTACATCGTCGGCATAGGCGCGCACCTTGCGGCCGGGATCGGCCCTGCCCGCGACGAAGATCTTGCCGCCGTCGATCTCAACCGCCTCGACGGCGATCTTCGGTTCGTCTGCGGCGGCGTTCTGGGTCGCGGGAGCCGAAGCCTGATCCGTAGCTGCCGGTGCCGTTGCAGCCGGCGCCCCCGCCGGGGCAGACGCCGCCGGCGCGGTTGCGGCCGGGGCCTGCGCGTCCGGGGCGGCTGCCTGACCGGTGGCGGCAGGTGCCGCCGGCTTGGCCGCGGGCTGCGGAATGGTCAGCAATTCGGACGGCTTGCCGGGCTCCTCGACCATCGCCAGCACCTGGCCGGTCGGGCTCTGCGGCACCGAGACGACGGCGGTCTGCGCCGAGGCGACTGCGACGCCGCCAGCGGTCGAGCGCAGCGTGATCGTGTAGTCGCCGGGCTTCAGCGGATCGTCGAGCACAATGGCGAAGGCACCATCGGGACCGGCATCGGTCGAGCCGAGCACCGTGCCGCCGTTCAGGACTTCGACCTTGGCATTGGGCGCCGCGCTGCCGGCGACGACAATCGAGCCATTGCCTTCGACGCGCACGACATCGAAGGTTGGCAGCGTGGGTCCTGCGGCGGCCGGCGCCTGAGCGGCCGGCGCGGATTCCGCCGGGGCCGTCGCGTTGTTGGCAGGCGCCATTGCATTGTTGGCGGGCGCCATCTTGTTGGCCGGCGCCATCGTGTTGTTGGCCGGCGCCATTGTAGTGGCCGGGGCTTGCGCCTGCGGTACACGCGCCTCGGTGGAGGTGCTTGAGGATTCGGCCGGCTTCGTGCCTGCCTGCGGCAGCGACGCGACCTGCGGCGGATTCTGCTTGTTGATGTATAGGTCGAGCGCGCCCGACCCGTAGGCGACCGCCGCGACGACGGCAACGCCGCCCGCCGCGAACAAAAACGCCTTGGAAGAATTGATAGCCATAATCTTTTCTGCCCCTTAGCCACCTAACGCCGGTCTAGCGTGTTTTCACCAAGCTCACAAGAAAAAGCCCGTCCTTGGGCTTGACCGCGCCAACCGTCCCTATCACCAATCATGACATGAACACGATTCGATCCGTCTGCGTCTATTGCGGTTCGTCTCCGGGCCGCGACGAGGCCTATGTCAAGGCCGGCCACCTGCTCGGCCGCTCGCTGGCGAAGTCCGGCCTGCGCCTGATCTATGGCGGCGGCACCAAGGGAATCATGGGCGCCGTCGCAGACGGGGCACTCAAGGCCGGCGGCAAGGTGACCGGCATCATCCCGCGCTTCCTGATCAACAAGGAGGCGACCGAGAGCGCTCTCGACAAGCTCGACGAGCTGGTGATCACCGACAACATGCACGAGCGCAAGCACAGGATGTTCGAGAAATCCGACGCCTTCGTGGCGCTGCCGGGCGGCATCGGCACGGTCGAGGAGATCGTCGAGATCATGACCTGGGCGCAACTCGGCCATCACCGCAAGCCGATCGTGTTCGCCAACATCAAGGCCTTCTGGGACCCGATGCTGGCGCTCATCGAGCACATGTCGGGCGAAGGCTTCATCCACACCGCACATAGGGTGAAGCCGCTGGTGGTCAACGACCCCGAGGCAATCGTCGCCGCCATCATGGTGGCGGGCTCGTCGGTCGACGCGCCGACGGAAGGCGTGCAGGCGGTGATCGACAAAATGTAAGGTGAATGGTGAATAGTGCGGATCGCGCGAGCCGAAATCTGTCCACTGCCAGATAAGTAACTATTCGCTATTCATCATTCACCGCTCACCGTCCTCCTCAAATCCTCAATCACCGCCCTCCGGTCATTGCGCCGCCAGGCGAGATGGATTTCAACGCTGCGCTTGAACCATGGCAGGTCACGAAAGACGATGCCGGCGGGCGCAGCGCTTTGCAGGCTTTCCTGTACCGTCGCCAGGCCCAGCCCGGCGCTGACCAGGCCGAGCGAGGTCAAGGGATCGGCCGTCTCGTAGGCGATGTCGGGCACGAAACCGGCCTCCACGCAGGCCGCCAGGAACTGGGCGCGGTTGGTGTCATCGGGTTGGCGCACGACGGTGATCCAGACGCGGGCGTCAAGATGGCGGGGCCTGATGTCGCTCGCATCGACAAGCGGATCGCCTTCGGGGATCGCCAGCACCAGCGGTTCGCGCCGCACCAGCATGCTCTCGATATCCGGATCGCCTTGCGGCGTCGGCGCGTAGACGAATCCGAGGTCGAGCACGCGCTGGCGCAGATCCTCGAACTGCGCGGCCGTGCGGCGGCTTCTCAGTTGCAGATGAAAATCCGGCCGCTCGCGGCGGAATTCCCTGAGCATCGCGGCGATCAGCCCGGCATGCACCGCCCCCTCGACGTAGCCGATGGCGAGGCTGCCGGTCGCGCCGCTTGCAAGCTTCCGGCCGAGCTCCTCCAGCCGCACGGCATTGACGAGCAGAGCGCGCGCCTCGGCAAGGAAAGCCCTGCCCTCGGCGTTGAGATGGACGCGCTGCTTCGATCGCTCGAAAAGCGTGACGCCGAGTTGTTCCTCGAGCTGCATGATCTGGCGGCTCAAGGGCGACTGCGAGATATGCAGCTGCTCGGCGGCGCGGCCGACATTGCCGGCCTCGGCGACGGCAACGAAATAGCGGATCTGCCGCAGGTCAAGCATTCTGCGTCCCCATGACTCAAGTCCTTCAAGGTCTGATCTTTAGCTTAATCAGTCTTGGACAGTCTGACCAGCCGGCGCGATATCTTCCGCATCAACCGGCCACAAAGGAGACCGCCATGCAGTTCTTTGCCCTTCTCACCCGCAACACCGAAAAGTTCAGCGATAGCGATTTCGCGCCGCTGCTTCCGGGCGAAGCCGAGCAGCGGCGCACGCTCTATGCGCGAGGCGCCGTGCGCCAGGTCTGGAACCGCGGTGACATCCCCGGCAGCGGCATGATGTTCGAGGCTGCCGACGACAAGGAGGTGCGCGGCCATCTCGCCACCCTGCCGCTGGTCGAGGCCGGAATGATGGACATCGCGGCGATCGTGCCGCTCAATCCCTATCCCGGCTTCGGCCCGAAGCGTTGAGACCGGGATGAAGAGAGGTGCTGCCGCTCACCCGGCAGCACCTCTGAGCGATCAGGAAGCGACGCAAAAGGCCCGCCCGCGACGCCCCTGTATAGCGCTTGGGCAATTGCCGGGTGAGCAGGAACTGGTCGCGCCCTTCGAGGGCGCACCCGATGATGAAGCATGTTGCCAGTTCACGAAGCGACAGCCCAGATCTCACGATCAACCGCGTTGGGTGGCGTCGAGCGATATGGAGGCGCGCCGGCCTATGGGCCGAACTGTTTCGCTTCGCGCGGTCGAACAACCCAAGGTCGCTGTGCCCGATCACTCCGCCGGCGCCACTCGCAGCGTCGGTCTACGGGCGCTGAGCCGGTCGAGATAGAGATAGACGACCGGCGTGGTGTAGAGCGTGAGAAGCTGCGAGACGATGAGGCCGCCGACGATCGCGATGCCGAGCGGCTGGCGCAGCTCCGCCCCAGTGCCGGTCTCGAGCGCCAACGGCAAGGCGCCGAGCAAAGCTGCGAAGGTCGTCATCATGATCGGCCGGAAGCGCTGGAGGCTCGCCTTGTGGATGGCTTCTCGCGGCGCAAGCCCTTCCTGGCGCTCGGCCTGCAAGGCCATGTCGATCATCATGATGGCGTTCTTCTTGACGATGCCGATCAACAGGATGATGCCGATCAGCGAGATCACGTCGAATTCCATGCCGGTGACGACGAGCGCGAGCAGCGCGCCGATGCCGGCCGAGGGCAGCGTCGACAGGATGGTGATCGGGTGCACGTAGCTTTCGTAGAGCACGCCGAGCACGACATAGATCGTGGCGAGCGCGGCAGCGATCAGCAGGAGCTCGTTGAGCAGGTTGGAGCGGAAGGCGAGTGCCGTGCCGGCAAGCGAGCCGTGGATCGACACCGGCATCTTCAGCTCCGCCATGGCGCGGTCGATTGCTGCCGAGGCGTCGCCGAGCGTGGCGCCATCGGCAAGGTTGAACGAGATCGTCGTGGCGACGAAGTGGCCCTGGTGGTTGACCGAAAGCGGCGTGGTCGCCGGACCGTAGGTGCTGAAGGCGGCGAGCGGCACCATGGTCTCGGCCGAGGTGCTGACGGCGGCGCCGCTCGAGGCGCTGCCGTGGCCGGTGACGGCGATCGCATTGGTTGCCTGATTCTGCAGCGAGCCCGACAGGCTGCCGGCCAGTGCGTTGGTCTTCTGCGTGCCGCTCGCCGCCGCGCCCGAGGTGCTGACATAGATGCCGTTGAGCGCGCTCGGATCCTGCAGATAGCGCGGCGCGACTTCCATCACCACGTGATATTGGTTGCGGGCGTTGAAGATGGTCGACACCTGGCGCTGGCCGAAGGCGTCGTAAAGCGTGTTGTCGATGCTCGCCGGCGTCAGGCCGAGCCGGGCCGCGCTCTCGCGGTCGACGGTGATGTTGGTTTCGAGCCCGGCCTCGTCGCGGTCCGAATTGACGTCGGTTAGCTCCGGCGCCTGTTTCAGCAATTCGACGAGTTTCGGCGCCCATTCGTCGAGGTCCGCGGTCGTATCGGCCTGCAGCGTGTATTGATAGGTGGCGAGGCTTTGGCGGCCGCCGACCCTGATCTCCTGGCGCGGGTTGAGGAAGAGCTGCGCGCCGGGCAATTGCCTGAGCTGCGCGCGCAGCCGCCCCAACACCGCTTGCAGCGGCGCTCGATCGCCCTTCGGCTTCAGGTTGACATAGACGAAGCCGGAGTTGGTCTGGCGGCCGCCGATGTAGCCGACGACGTTCGCCACCGCCGGGTCGCTCTTCAGGATCGTCTCCAGCCGCTCGAATTTCTGCCGCATCAATTGGAAGGAAATGGCCTGGTCGGCGCGCAGGCCGCCGATCAGCTCGCCGGTGTCCTGCTGTGGGAAGAAGCCCTTCGGCACGATCGTATAGAGGTAGACGTTGAGCGCGACGGCCGCGATCAGGAGGATGAGCATCACCTCGGCATTGTCGAGCGACCAGGCGAGCGAGCGGCCGTAGCCGGCGCGGACGCGCTCGAAGACGCTTTTGCCGAAGCGGGCGAGGATGGAACGGCGCTCCGACCGGACTGCACCCGCGCGCAAAAAATGTGCGCACATCATCGGCGTCACCGTCAGCGACAGCACCAGCGAAATGGCGATCGCCAGCGACAAGGTCATGGCGAATTCCTGGAACAGGCGGCCGAGTATGCCACCCATCAAAAGGATCGGCAGGAACACGGCGACGAGAGAAGCGCTCATCGACAGCACGGTGAAGCCGACCTCTTGAGCGCCGACCAGCGCCGCCCGGCCGCGCGGCATGCCGTCCTCGATGTGGCGCATGATGTTTTCCAGCACCACGATGGCGTCGTCGACGACGAAGCCGGTGGCGATGGTGAGCGCCATCAAGGACAGATTGTCGAGCGTGTAGCCGAGCAGGTACATCGCCCCGAAGGTGCCGAGGATCGAGACGACCAGCGCCACGCTCGGGATCAGCGCCGCGCGCCAGTCGCGCAAAAAGCAGAACACCACGAAGACGACCAGCAGCACCGCCAGCACCAGCGTCAGCTCGGTGTCGCGCAGCGAGCCGCGGATGGTGAGGCTGCTGTCCGACGCGATGCTGAGGCGCGCATCCGCCGGCACCGAACCCTGCAGTGTCGGGATCAGCGCGCGCACGCGGTCGACCGTGTCGATGATGTTGGCGTTGGGCTCGCGATAGAGCACCAAAAGCACGGCCGGCACGCCATTGGCGAGGCCGAGATTGCGCACGTCCTCGACCGAGTCCTCGACATCTGCGATGTCGGCGAGGCGCACCGCCGCACTGTTGCGCCAAGCGATCACCAGGTCGCGATAGTCGGCGGCATGGCTCGCCTGGTCGTTGGTGTAGAGCTGGTAGCGGAGCGCGCCGTCCTCCTCGAAGCCCTTCGGACTGCGGGCATTGGCCGAGGCAAGTGCGGCGCGCACATCCTCCAGGCCGATGCCGTAATGGAACAGCGCGCCTGGATTGAGCTCCACCCGAACGGCGGGCAGCGACGAGCCGCCGAGATCGACATTGCCGACGCCCTCGACCTGGGAGAGGCGCTGCTGGAGCACGGTCGCGGCGGCATCGTAGAGCTGACCGGGTGTGAGTGTGCGCGAGGTCAGCGCCAGGATCATCACCGGCGCGTCGGCGGGATTGTATTTGCGGTAGGTCGGGTTGCTGCGCAGATCGGACGGGAGGTCGGCGCGCGCGGCGTTGATGGCGGCTTGAACGTCGCGCGCGGCGCCGTTGATGTCGCGATCGAGGTCGAATTGCAGCACAACATTGGTCGAGCCGGTGCCGGAGCGCGACGTCATCTCGGAAACCCCGGCGATCTGGCCGAGATGGCGTTCGAGCGGCGCCGCGACATCGGTCGACATCGTGTCGGGGCTGGCGCCTGGCATCGAGGCCTGCACCGAGATGGTCGGGAAATCCACCTTGGGCAGCGGCGCGACGGGAAGATTGACGTATGCGATCAGGCCCGCCGCCGCCAATCCGATGGCCAGCAGCGTCGTGGCGACCGGCCTAGCGATGAAGGGCGCGGAGAGGTTCACGGCGTGAGCCCGCCGGCCGGCGCTCTCGCTTCACGCGCCCCCGACCGCGTCAGTCTATCGAAGGCAAGGTAGATCACCGGCGTGGTGAAGAGCGTCAGCACCTGGCTGACGATCAGCCCGCCAACGATGGTGATGCCGAGCGGCTGGTGCAATTCCGAGCCGGCAAGGCCGCCGAGCAGGAGCGGAAGCGCCCCGAACAGCGCGGCCATCGTCGTCATCAGGATGGGCCGCAACCGCAGCAAGCAGGCTTCGTAAATCGCCTCGCGTGGGTCCAGCCCCTGCAGGCGCTCGGCCTGCAGGGCGAAGTCGATCATCATGATGGCGTTCTTCTTGACGATGCCGACCAAGAGCACGATGCCGATGATGCCGATCACGTCGAGATCGTGGCCGGCGAGCATCAGCGCCACCAGCGCGCCCACGGTTGCCGAGGGCAGCGTCGAGAGGATCGTCAGCGGGTGGATGAAGCTCTCATAAAGCACGCCAAGCACGACATAGACGGTGGCGACTGCCGCGAGCACCAGCAGCAGCTCGTTGGAGAGCGAGCTTTGCAAGGCAAGCGCGGCGCCCTGGAAGCCGGTGACCAGGCCGGCGGGCGGCTGCATGTCATGTTCCGCCTTGCTGATCGCCGCGGTGGCGTCGCCGAGCGACACGCCCGGGGCGAGGTTGAAGGAGATGGTCGCGGCCGGGAACTGGGCAAGGTGGTTCACCAGCAGCGGCGCCTGCCGGACACTGATATTGGCGATCGCCGATAGCGGCACCTGGCCGGAACCGGAGGACGGCAGGTAGATCGAGCCCAGCGAAGCCGGCGTCTGTCCCACCGAGGGGTCGGCTTCAATGATGACGCGGTATTCGTTCGACTGGGTGAAGATGGTCGAGATGATGCGCTGGCCGAAGGCATCGTAGAGCGCGTTGTCGACGGTCGCTGGCGTAATCCCGAAGCGTGCCGCCGTCGCTCGGTCGATGGTGATGTCGACCGCAAGCCCGCTCTGCTGGCTGTCGCTGGCGACATCGGCGAGTTCGGGAAGTGCCGCCAGCCTATCGGTGAGCTTCGAAGTCCAGGTCGCCAGCTCGGCCGGATCCGAATCCTGCAGAACGTATTGGTACTGCGACGCGCTGGAGGTGGAGTCCACGCTCAGGTCCTGCACCGGCTGCATGTGCAGCGCGATGCCGGTCACGACGTCGGTCTCCCGAGCCAGCCGCCGGATGATCGCGCTGGCATCGGCCGCGCGCTCGTCGCGTGGCTTGAGATTGATCAGCATGTGGCCACTGTTGGCGGTCATGTTCTGGCCGTCGACGCCGATGAAGGACGACAGGCTCGCGACATCCGGGTCCTTCAGGATGACATCGGCGAGCGCCTGCTGGTGCGCTGCCATGTCGGCGTAGGAGGCCGAGCCCGCGGCCTCGGTGATCGCCGAAATCGCGCCGGTGTCCTGAACCGGGAAGAAGCCTTTCGGGATGACAACATAGAGATAGACGGTGAGCGCAAGCGTGGCTGCGGCGACCAGCAGCGTCAGCGCCTGACGGTCGAGCACCCACCGCAAGGCGGCGGCATAGCCATTCGCGACAGCGTCGAAGCCGGCCTCGGCGCCGCGCGCCAGCGCGCCCTGCCTGCGTTCGGACGGCGGCTTGAGGAGCCTGGCGCACATCATCGGCACCAGCGTCAGCGAGACGATGGCCGAAATGACGATGGCGATCGCAAGCGTGATGGCGAATTCGTGGAACAGGCGGCCGACGACGTCGCCCATGAACAGAAGCGGGATCAGCACCGCGATCAGCGAGACGGTGAGCGAGATGATGGTGAAGCCGATCTGGGCCGAGCCTTCGAGCGCGGCGGTGACCGGATCGTCGCCATGCTCGATGAAACGCGAGATGTTTTCGATCATGACGATGGCGTCGTCGATGACGAAGCCGGAGGCGATGGTCAGCGCCATCAGCGACAGATTGTCGAGGCTGAAGCCCCAAAGATACATGACCGCGAACGTGCCGATCAGCGACAGCGGCACCGACAGGCTCGGAATGATCGTCGCCGGAATGTTGCGCAGGAACAGGAAGGTGACGAGCACGACCAGAAGCGCCGCCGTCGCCAGCTCGAACTCGACGTCATGGACTGAGGCACGGATGGTGGTCGTGCGGTCGGTCAGCGGCTCGACGGTGACCGCCGCCGGCAGGCCGGCGCGAAGCTGTGGCAGCAGCGCCTTCACCGAGTCGACGACGCGGATGACGTTGGCGCCGGGCTGGCGCTGGATGTTGAGCAGGATCGCCGGCGAGCGGTTTTCCCAAGCGCCCAGCTTCGAGTTCTCCGGCCCCTCTATGATATCGGCGACCTCGCCCAGCCTGACCGGCGCCCCGTTGCGGTAAGCGACGACCATATCCGCATAGGTCTTGGGGTCGCTGATCTGGTCGTTGGCGTTGATGGTGTAGGAACGGGCCGGCCCGTCGAAGCTGCCTTTCGGCGTGTTGACGTTGAGCGTGCCGATGGTGGTGCGCAGATCGTCGATGTTGAGCCCCATGGCGGCCAGCGCCTTGAGCTTTACGCGGATGCGCACGGCCGGCCGCTCGCCGCCCGAGATGCTGACCAGCCCGACGCCCGGAAGCTGCGAGATCTTTTGCGCCAGCCGCGTCTCGGCATAGTTCTCGACTTCGGTCAGCGGCAGCGTCTTCGAGGTGATCGCCAGCGTCAGGATCGGCGCGTCGGCCGGATTCACCTTGGCGTAGATCGGCGGCGCCGGCAGGTCGGCGGGCAGAAGGTTGCCGGCCGCGTTGATCGCCGCCTGAACCTCCTGCTCGGCAATATCCAGGCTGAGGTCGAGGCTGAAGCGCAGCGTGATGACCGAGGCGCCGGCCGAACTCCCCGACGACATCTGCTCCAGACCCGGCATCTGGCCGAACTGGCGCTCCAGGGGCGCCGTGACTGAAGTCGTCATCACGTCCGGGCTGGCGCCGGGATAGAAGGTCTGCACCTGGATCGTCGGGTAGTCGACCTCAGGCAAGGCCGAGAGCGGCAGGAAGAGATAGGCGATCATGCCGACCACCAGGATGGTCGCCATGATCAGCGTGGTGGCCACCGGCCGCAGGATGAAAGGCCGCGACGGGTTCAGCCAACCGGAGACGAGACCGCTTGGCGTGCTCATTGGGCTTCGCCGCTGTCGCCACCATTTCCGCTGCTGCCGCTATTACCGTTGCCGTCGCGACGATGGTGGCGGTGGTGCTTGCGGCCGGCATCGCCCGATGCGTCCGCGCCGCCGCCTGCCGAGCCTTGGCCCTGGCCGCCCGACAATGCGGGCGCGTTGCCGGGGCCGACGGCAGACGTATTGCTGGTCGCGGCGGCCGGCGCACCGGCGGCCGCGCTGCCCCTACCCGCGGCTTTTGGCTGCGCGGGAGATCCAGCGCCGGCGGTCGGCGCGGCGCTGTTGTCAGGCACGGTCACCTTGGCGCCGTCCTTCAGCCGGTCGACGCCATCGACGACCACCTTGGCGCCCGGCGGAAGGCCCGACAGCAATTGCGTCACCGAGGCGTCGCCCGGGCCAAGGGAAACGGTCTTCACCGAGACGGTGCTGTCGTCGTTGAGCTGATAGACGAAAGTGCCTGGAGCGCCGTGCTGGATGGCCGCGTTGGGCAGCACCGTCACGCCGGTCAGGGTGCGCACCAGGAGATGCACGTTGACGAACTGGTTGGGATAAAGCCCGCCGTCGGCGTTAGCAAACACGGCGCGCAGCTTCACGGTGCCGGTGGTCGGATCGATCTGGTTGTCGATCGTCTGCAGGGTGCCTTCGGCGATCTGCTTGGTGTCGTTGCGGTCGAACAAGGTGGCCTTGAGCCCCGCATTGCCATGCGTCTGTTCCAGCACTTCGGCGAGGGTGTCTTCCGGCAGCGAAAACAGCACCGAAATCGGCTGCATCTCGGTGATCACCGCAATGCCGGTGCTGTCGGAAGGCGTGACGTAATTGCCCTGATCGACCTGCCTGAGGCCGATGCGGCCGTCGGCAGGTGCAACGATATGGCTGTTGGCGATATTGACCTCGACGGCCTCGATCTGCGCCTGGTCGGACATGACCGTGCCCTCGTCGGATTGCACGGTCGCGCGCTGCAGGTCGACCGCCTGCTGCGTGATGGCGTTGGAGGTCAGCTTCAGATCGCGGTCGAGGTCGAGCCTGGCATCGCTCAGCAGCGCCTGATCGTGCTTCAATTGCCCCTGCAGCTGATGCAGCGAGGCTTGAAGAGTGCGGTCGTCGACCTGGGCAAGAAAATCGCCTTTCTTCACCATCTCCCCTTCGGTGAAGGCGATCGCGGTGATCTGCCCGCTGACCTGCGGGCGCACCGTCACCGTCGACAGTGAGGTGACCGTGCCCAGCGCCTCCAGCGTGATCGGGATGTCGGCCTGCGTCACCGAGGCGACGGCGACCGGCTGCGCGCCGAGATCGCCGCCCCGGAAGCGCCCGCCGCCGCGCGCGCCTTGCTGGTGCACCGGTGCTGGATGCAGCCAGAAGGCGACGCCCGCTCCAGCCGCCACCAGCAGCAGCGCGACCATCCAGCCGCGGCGCCGGCGACGCACGACCACCGGCTTGATGTCCGTCATCGGCTCACGGAGCGGCTGTAGCCGGCTGGCGACTTCGTCGTCCACTTTGTCACCTATCCATCGAACCGGAAGCGGCCAGGTCGAAAGCGGCCAGGTCGACCACGTCCTTGGCCAGCGTCACAGGCCCAAGAAGCAGTCCGGCCGGGAACATAACGCCGGAACCCGGCCGTGCAATTGCGCGCGACATTAAATTCCCGTAAGAATTGAATGGGTTAGGTTGAAGACCACACTCAAAAATGCATGCCCGGGGCGGGCTGTTCGGGGACGTGCCCCCATCGCGTGGGAGTGACCGGCCGCGCCGCACCGGCCAATGATGACAAGGCTTTAAGGGGTGAATCCGGCCCGTGCGGCGGACCACCTTTCGAAGGCCGGACGTCGTTCCCGTCCCGGCGGCAACCGCAGCCTCCGAGCGGGACGCCACTCCATCCCGCTCGCAAAGATGTGAACGCAGCCACGTGCGAAGCTGCCCTATTCCTCAGCTTTATCGGCAGCGGGCCGGATCGCGATCGAAGAGGGAAGCCATGACCTTTGCCCGGCTGCTCGCCTTGCCCCTGCTCAGCCTGTTGGCGCTCGGCCACGCGACCGCGCAAAGTCCGGACGGGGCCACCTCGCATGACGCACAGGTCGAGGATCTGAAAGTCTTCCGTCACGACTTCCTCGATGTCGACAAGTCTTATTCCAGCGCCGCCCGCGCGGAAGCGGCATCGCGGCTGCAGGCGCTCGAAACCGCGGCAGGTCCCACCGACGCGACTGCCTTCGCTGTCGATCTCTGCCAGATCGCGGCGCTGGCCGACAATGGTCACACGACCTGCAAGCTGCCGCGCGCCAACGGTGTGGCGATGTCTTTGCTGCCGATCGGCGGCGCCTTCTACGTCATAGCGGCCAGTCCCCAAAACGGCGATCTGCTGGGCAGCCGACTCGCCGGCATCGACGGCCATCCGGCTGCTCAAGTCTCCTCGGCACTGCGCAGCCTGCATGGCGGCGTGGCGGCATGGCGCGACATCGAGGCGACCGACGCGATCGTCCGGCCCGACCTGCTGCATGCACTCGGGCTCGCCAATGCCGCCGGCGACGCGACCTTTCGTTTCCAGACGCCCGACGGCCGCAGCATCGACCGCAAGCTCGCCCCGGAGCCGCAACGCCGCGGCTGGGTGAAGATTTTTCCCAAGGGAAGCGCGCCCTGGCCGCTGCAGGATCAGGAACAGCCTTTCCGCTGGCGCGATGCGCCCGAACTCGATGGCGTAGTCGCCCAAATCAGACGCAACGTCGACGGCAAGACCGGGAAGATAGCCGATTTCCTGGCTGAGGTCGAAGCCGCCCGGGTCCGCCTCGGCCGCAAGAACCTCGTCCTCGACATGCGCTTCAACACCGGCGGCAACTTGATGCTGACCCGCGATGCGCTCAGTTCCTGGCCGTCCCGCGTCAGCCCGCCGGGACGGCTGTTCGTGCTGGAAAGCCCGATTACCTTTTCGGCGGGAATTGTCGACGTCGCCTATCTCAAGCAGGCTGGCGGGGACAGGGTCACACTGGTCGGCGAAGCGCCCGGCGACCGCATGATGTTCTTCGCCGATCAGCAGCAGGTGACGCTGCCGCATTCGGGCGTCGTGCTGCAGTCCGCGACGCAGCGCTACGACCTTCAAAACGGCTGCAAGGCCTACACCGACTGTTTCGTCGGCATGGCGCAACCGAGTTCCGCCACGGGCACGACGCCCGTGCTTGTCGCCACCATCGACAAAGGCAAGGGCCGCAAGCCGGTTGCGCTCAAGACGCTGGAGCCCGACATTGCCGCGCCATGGTCGATCGACGATCTGCTCAAGGGTCGCGATCCCGGAATGGCGGCCGTTCAGGCGGCGTTGGCGGGACAGCAAGAGTAGGACTGTTCAGTCGTGTTTTTATAGCGGAAGCGACCGGCGACATGGCGGCAAGGCTCTCGCACCGCGCGCATACGACGACGACCGAAATCGCCGTCACCACCCAGAAGCCGAGCGCCGTGTCGACTAGCGGCAGCGCGCCGACATTTATGCCGAACAGGCCGGAGATGATGGTCATCGGCAGCAGCACCGCCGTCATCACGGAGAGGATGTAGAGCAGTTGGTTCGACCGCTCGGTGAGCTTCGCCATCAGTTCGTCCTGCAAAAGCCGGGTTCGCGCCTGCAACTGCTCGCCGTCGTGATGCAGCGCCGGCATCGTCTACATGGTCGTACGGCGGCTGGGCTGGGTTTAGCGTCCTATGCGCTTGCGCGCAGATCCTCGACGACCGTACCGGCAGCGCGGACTTCCGCCTCATGGTCCGGCTCGCGCCATGTCTCGGCGAGGCCGGCCGCATACCATTCGCGCATGGCAGGCAGACCGAGCAACCGCTTGGGATAAGCAGCGGCGGCGCCCTCGAATGCCAGTCCATAGGACTGTGCCCGGAAAACGACCGGAGCGAAGAAAGCATCGACCGCGGTGAAGTGGTCTCCGGCTAGGAACGGTCCGCCGAAGCGCGCAAGGCCGTCGTTCCACAAGTCGCCCAGGCGGAAGAGATCGTGCTTCAGCGCATCGGACATCGATGCCAGCTTGACGCGCACGCCACAGCTCATCGGGCAGTCATTGCGCAGCGCGGTAAAGCTCGAATGCATTTCGGCGGCGGCGGAGCGCGCCCATGCGCGCGCTTTCGCATCGGCCGGCCAGACGCCTCGATGACGCTCTGCCAGATATTCAACGATCGAGAGCGAATCCCACACCGCCCAGCCATCGTCGACCAGGCAGGGCACGCGGCCATTCGGCGAGAATGACCGGAAGAGGCTGAAACTTGAACCGGTCGGGAACGGCGTCAGCCGCTCCTCGAAGCGAATGTCGAGGGTCCGCATGAGCAGCCACGGCCGCAGCGACCAGGACGAATAGTTCTTGTTGCCGATATGAAGCTGGTACATTTGCCGCCCTCACCTCGTCGCGGGACCCGCCTGGCGAACCTCGCGCCCTCTGAACATCGACCAGCTGTACATGGCCAGCGCAGTCCAGATAAGGGCGAAAGCTATGGCCTGCGTGCTGCCGAACGGCTCATCGAAGATCAGGACGGCGATCAGGAACACCATGGTCGGCGCGATATATTGCATGATGCCGATGGTGGAGAGGCGCAAAAGCCTGGCGCCGAAGGCAAAGAGCAGAAGCGGCACCGCGGTCACCGGGCCGCAGCCAATCAGCAGTGCGGTGTCGCCGCCGGTGCTGGAGATGAAATGGTCCTCGCCCGTGGCGACCAAGTAGGCGATGTAGCAAAGCGCCGGCACCGACAGCAAAAGGACCTCGAGCAGAAAGCCCTGGCTCGGCCCGATCGGCAGCGTCTTGCGGAAGAAGCCGTAGGCGGCGAAGGAGAAGGCCAATGCCAGCGATACCCAAGGCAATTTGCCGGCCTCGACGGTGAGCACGGTCACCGCAATGGCGGCCAGCGCCACCGCCGCGATCTGCAGCCGGTCGAGCCGTTCGCCGAGGAGAACCGCGCCGACCACCACGCTGACCAGCGGGTTGATATAGTAGCCGAGCGCCGTCTCGACCGTGCGGTCGACTGCGATCGCCCAGACATAGATGCCCCAGTTGACCGAGATGAGCGTCGCCGTCAGCGCCGCCATGGCGAGGCTTTTCGGCGAGCGGATCGCGGCCTTGAAGTCGGCGGTGCGGCCGGCCCAAACCAGCACGGCAGCGGCGATCGGCACCGACCAAACGATCCGGTGCGAGATCACCTCGATCAGCGGCAGATGCGCCACCGCTTTCATGTAGAAGGGCAACAGCCCCCAGAGAAAATAGGCGCCGAGCGCCAAAAGGAAGCCGCGGCGAGCCTTGGCGTCTTGATCGAGATCGGCTGTTGCGGTGACCATGGCCCAACGCTATGGCCCAGGGGACCGTCCAAGACCATCGCAAAATTCTGATGGATCAATGGACTTTTGATGATGGTTCAACCTACTCCGCCGCGACTAAGCCAGCCATATCACGGTTCTTCATCAGCTTGTAGATGATTGAATCCATCAGCGCTTGGAAGGAGGCGTCGATGATGTTTTCCGAGACGCCGACAGTCCACCAGCGGGCGCCGGTGGAATCGTGCGATTCGATCAGCACCCGGGTGATGGCTTCGGTCCCGCCGTTGAGGATGCGCACCTTGAAGTCGGCGAGCTCGAGGTCGACGATCTCGTTCTGATACTTGCCGAGATCCTTGCGCAGCGCGATGTCGAGCGCGTTGACCGGGCCGTGGCCTTCGGCCACCGACATCTTCTCCTCGCCGTCGACCATCACCTTCACGATCGCCTCGGACACGGTCTTCAGGTTGCCGTTGGCATCGAAGCGGCGCTCGACCATGCAGCGGAACGAGGTGACGTTGAAGAACTCCGGCAGGCCGTGCAGCATCTTGCGGGCCAAAAGCTCGAAGGAGGCGTCGGCGCCCTCATAGGCGTAGCCTTCGGCCTCGCGCTCCTTCACGACGGCGATGAGCGCGTCGAGCCGGCTGTCGTCCTTCGGCACGTCGATACCGCGCCGCTTCAATTCGGCGAGAAAATTGGCCTTGCCGCCCTGGTCGGAGACCATGACGCGGCGGCGGTTGCCCACCGCTTCCGGCGGCACATGCTCGTAAGTCGCCGGCTCTTTGGCCAGCGCCGAGGCATGGATGCCGGCCTTGGTGGCGAAGGCGGATGAGCCGACATAGGGCGCCTGAGCTTCCGGCGCGCGGTTGAGCAACTCGTCGAAAGCGCGGGAGAGCCGCGAAATGCCGGTCAGTGCTTCGGCCGAAATGCCTGTCTCGAAGCGGTCGGCGAAGGCCGGCTTGAGCGCGAGCGTCGGGATGATTGTGACCAGATTGGCGTTGCCGCAGCGCTCGCCGATGCCGTTCAGCGTGCCCTGGATCTGGCGCACACCGGCCTCGACGGCGGCAAGGGAATTCGCCACCGCCTGGCCGGTGTCGTCATGGGCATGAATGCCGAGATGGTCGCCAGGGATGCCGCCCGCGATCACCTTCTCGACGATGGCCCGCACTTCCGAAGGCTGCGTGCCGCCATTGGTGTCGCATAGCACCACCCAGCGCGCCCCGGCATCATAGGCGGTCTTGGCACAGGCCAGCGCGTAAGCCGGATTGGCCTTGAAGCCGTCGAAGAAATGTTCGCAGTCGACCATCGCGTCCTTGCCGGCGGCGGCGGCCGTCTGGACCGAGACTTTTATCGAGTCAAGGTTCTCCTCGTTGGTGCAGCCAAGCGCCACGCGTACGTGATAGTCCCAGCTCTTGGCGACGAAGCAGATCGCGTCCGACTTCGACTGCAGCAGCGCCGCCAGCCCCGGATCGTTGGAGGCCGAAACCCCCGCCCGCTTGGTCATGCCGAAGGCGACGAATTTCGCGCTTTCCGTGCGCTTCTGATGGAAGAAGGCGGTGTCGGTCGGGTTGGCACCGGGATAGCCGCCCTCGACATAGTCGATACCGAATTCGTCGAGCAGCTTGGCGATCGCGATCTTGTCCTCGACGGAAAAGTCGATGCCCGGCGTCTGCTGGCCGTCGCGCAGCGTGGTGTCGAAGAGGTAGAGGCGTTGCTTCATCATGGCTGTAGCTCGAAAAGTCGAGATCCTTCGCGCTGGGGGCGCCGTAGAGCACAAACCTGCATGGTTATTTGCCTGCGTATTTATCCGTCGCCCGGATCAGCCGATCCAGAATCCCCGGCTCCGAATACGAGTGGCCGGCGCCTTCGATGAGGTGGAAATCCGCCTTCGGCCAGGCCTTGTGCAGGGCCCAGGCATAGCGCGCCGGGCACGGCATGTCGTAGCGGCCGTGGACGATGGTGCCGGGGATATCCTTCAGCTTCCAGGCGTCGCGCAGCAGCTGTCCTTCTTCCAGCCAGCCGGCATGGACGAAATAGTGGTTCTCGATGCGGGCGAAGGCGATGGCATAGTCGTCCTGGCCGAAAGGCGTGCTGGTTTCCGGCTCCGGCAAAAGCGTGATCGTCTCGCCTTCCCACAGACTCCAGGCAAGCGCCGCCTCGACCTTCGCCTTGCGGTCGGTGCCCACCAGCCGCTTGCGGTAGGCGGCCATCATGTCGCCGCGCTCGGCCTCGGGGATCGGCGCCAGAAAACGTTCCCACTTGTCGGGAAACATCTCGGAGACGCCGAACTGATAGTACCATTCGAGCTCGGCGCGGGTGAGCGTATAGATGCCGCGCACGACGAGCTCGCTGACGCGCTCGGGATGCGTTTCGGCATAGGCGAGCGCCAGCGTCGAGCCCCACGAGCCGCCGAACACCAGCCATTTGTCGAAGCCCGCCATCTCGCGCAGGCGTTCGATGTCGGCGACGAGATGCCAGGTGGTGTTGGCTTCCAACGAGGCGTTGGGCGTCGACTTGCCGCAGCCGCGCTGGTCGAACAGGATGACGTCGTAGAGTTTCGGGTCGAACAGCCGCCGGTGTTTCGGCGAGATCGTGCCTCCGGGGCCGCCATGCAGGAACACGGCTGGCTTGGCGCCTTTGGTGCCGCAGCGCTCCCAATAGATGGTGTGGCCATCACCGACATCGAGCATGCCTGTTTCGAACGGCTCGATCTCGGGATAGAGCGTGCGCAAGGAGCTGCTGTGGATCGTCATAGTTTCAGTCCCTGCTGCGGCCAGTTGGCCGTCTCGTGATCGGGATGCTGGAAGGAGATGATCTGCTCCTGCCGTCGATAGTAGTCGGGGTCGTCGTGGACCGGCGCCTCGAAGATCTTCTCCACCCAGGGCAGCCGCACCGCGTAGTTGACTTGGATCTGCGGCGCCAAGTCCGAACGATCGTCGAAGGCACCGATGGCGATCTCCAGCCCGCCCGGCTGGCGGTAGGTGAGCGGCGTGCCGCAGCGGCGGCAGAAGCCGCGATCGATGTTGACCGAGGACTGGAAATAGCTCGGCTCCTCATGGGTCCATTCGACGCCATCCTTCGGCACCGTCACCAGGGCGCCAAAGAAATTGCCGAACTGTTTCTGGCACATGCGGCAATGGCAGATGGACGGGCGCCCGAGCTTGCCGTGGACGCGGAAGCGCACGGCGCCGCACTGGCAGCCGCCGGTTCGAATTTCATCGGTCATGGTTTTTCCTCCGGCGGCCATTGGTCCGTGTCGTGATCGGGATGTTGATAGGAGACGAGCTCGGCGAGATAAGGCGCCGACGAAATATCGCCCATCGTCTCCTCGGAGGGCAGTTTCGAAACGCCGTCGACATAGGGAAGCTTCGCTTCGACGCCCCACTGGATGGTTGGCGCGATGCCGGCCGGGTCGTCGAAGGCGGCGATCGCCAGCGCCACGCCGTCCGGCGCCTCGAAGGTCAGCGGCGTGCCGCATTCGGCGCAGAAGCCGCGCCATGCCGCGCTGGACGAGCGGAAGCGCTTCGGCTCGCCGCGCGTCCAGTCGAGCCTGGCGCCGCGCACCGAGACCAGCGGCAGATAGAAATTGCCGCTCGCCTTCTGGCACATGCGGCAATGGCAGACCGAGGAATCGCCCAGGGCGCCCTCAACGCGGAAACGTACGGCGCCGCACTGGCACCCGCCCGTATAGACCGGCCGGTTATCAAGGCTCATCGATCCCTCCCATCGAGCTCACTCCGGATCATGGCAGACCGCCTCGACATTGTTGCCGTCGGGATCGAAGACGAAGGCGCCGTAATAATTGGGGTGGTAATGCGGACGCAGCCCCGGCCCGCCATTGTCCTTGCCGCCGGCCGCAAGGGCCGCGGCATGGAAGGCGTCGACCTCGGCGCGGCTGCGCGCGGTGAAGGCGACATGCTGATGGTCCTTCGGCTTCTCCTTGCCCGCGCTCAGCCAGAACACCGGCCGGTCGCGGCCATAGCCGCCGACCTTGGCGCCGCCGGTATACTCCTCCGGCACCATGTAGAGCAGCGAAGCGCCAAGCGGCGCCATCGCCTGGTCGTAGAACGCCTTGGACTTTTCGAAATCGGAAACGCTGATGCCGAGATGATCGATCATGGAACGAGCTCCTGCGTTGCGGTCTCCGGCACTTCGGCGCCGGCCAGGCCGGCCGCAATAACGATGTGCTGGCAGACATTGTCGATATCGCGGATCACGTCGTCGTTCCAGAAGCGCAGCATGGTCCAGCCGCTTGCAGCCAGATAGCCACTTCTTGCCTCGTCACGGTTTAAGTGTTCCGCATCGCCATGCTGGCTGCCATCGACCTCGACTATGAGGCGATGGGCCGAGCACGCGAAGTCAACGATATAAGGTCCGATCGGCACCTGCCGCCGGAAGCTGATGCCCATCAAGCGGTGGGCACGCAACTCGTTCCAAAGTTTCAGCTCGGCATCCGTCATGGCACGCCGCATGGACTTGGCGTTATTGCGCTGACGGGATGGAACGAGGTCGTGGCCCATAGCTAAATGCCCTCACGTTTGCGATTAACGAAATCGCACGCCCGAGCTAATCTCCCCCCTTGCGGGGGAGATGTCCGGCAGGACAGAGGGGGGTGCTGTCCCGCCGACGTAGCAACGAGAGAGTGCTGCCCTCCTAGGAAATAGCGGGTGTGTGAGTGGGAAAACTCAAACCCTGGAGTTCCTTCGCACCCCCCTCTGTCCTGCCGGACATCTCCCCCGCAAGGGGGGAGATTGGACGTCACCGGCGCCTCCGCCAGTCCTGAAACGATCCCCTGCGCCACCCTCACCGCTTGATCTCCCAGGTCGTCACCCGCTGGCCGGTGACCGGATCCTTGCCGTCCTTGAGCTGAACGCCTTGCGCCAGAAGCTCGTCGCGGATGCGGTCGGCCTCAGCCCAATTCTTGTCGGCGATGAACTTCAGGCGCCTGGCGATCGCCTCAGCGATCACGGTTTCGTCCACCTTCGCTGCGCCGACATCGAAACCCAGAAAGACAAGCGCCGCTTTCAGCGAAGCCGCGGCGGCGTTCTCGCCGGCGCCGGTGAACTCCACCGCCTCGCCGGCAAGCTGTGTCAATCGCTGGAAGGCAGCGTAGGTGGCGAGGTCGTCGGACAGCGCTTCCAGCACGTCTGCCGGCTGGTCCCTCGCCGCCGCGGGCGCAAGGTCGGCCGCTCGCTTCCATTTGCGCAGCGTGTTTTCCGCCTCCTCCAACTTGCGCACGGAAAAGTCGATCGGCTCGCGGTAATGCGTCATCAGCATCGCCAGCCGCAGCACTTCGCCCGGCCATTTCCTGCCGCCGAAAGTCTCGGTCTCCAAGAGTTCATGGATCGAATAGAAATTGCCGAGGCTCTTCGACATTTTCTGGCCCTCGACCTGAAGGAAGCCGTTGTGCATCCAGACATTGGCCATGACTTTGGTGCCGTGGGCGCAGCGCGACTGGGCGATCTCGTTTTCGTGATGCGGGAAGATCAGGTCGAGGCCGCCGCCATGGATGTCGAAGATCTCGCCGAGATAGGCGGCCGACATGGCCGAGCATTCGATGTGCCAGCCCGGACGGCCCCTGCCCCACGGGCTTTCCCAGCCGGGCTCTTCCGGCGTCGAGAGTTTCCATAAAACGAAATCGCCGGGGTTCTTCTTGTGGGCGTCGACCGCGATGCGGGCGCCGGCCTGCTGCTCGTCGAGATTGCGCTTCGAAAGCTCGCCATAATCGGGCATCGAGGCGGTGTCGAAGAGCACCTCGCCGCCGGCGACATAGGCGTGGCCGCGCTCGATCAGCTGCGCGATCAGCGACAGCATGTCGGCCTTGCCGTCGGCGCGGGGCGCGACGAACTCGGTCGCCCGCGGCTCGTAGGTCGGCTCGAGGCAGCCGAGTGCTGCGACATCCTTGTGGTACTGGTCGGCGGTCTTTTCGGTGACGCGCCGGATCGCGTCGTTCAGCGAAAGCTTCCCGGCTTCGATCTCGGTGCCGAAATCGCGCAGGGCGCGCGCATTTATCTTGTCGTCGACATCCGTGATGTTGCGCACATACGTGACGTGCTTTTCGTCATAGAGTTGGCGCAGCAAACGGAACAGCACGTCGAAGACGATCGCCGGCCGCGCGTTGCCGATATGGGCAAAGTCGTAGACGGTCGGGCCGCAAACATACATGCGCACGTTTTGCGGATCGATCGGAACGAAACGCTCCTTCGTCCGCGTCAGCGTGTTGTAAAGGCTGAGGCCCTTCGATGCGTCAGACATGCGTGCCCTTCCGATCCCTTATGTTGGACGGAGCCTCCCCGCGCCCGGGCGCAAATCGGGCTCCAGCCTGCTGGCCGGGGCGTTTGTCCAATCTAGGGGAAGATAAGGCGAAAACGTCCGGACCAGCGCGAGGCTAGCCAATAATGCAAATGCCACAAATGGCGAAAGACGTTTTCATGGCCGGCTTTATCGCGCCCGCAAGTGTTGCCGTCAAGTCGCTCAACTCGGGAAAGCTGTCGTTCCATCACAGGTAAAAACCGGCCGAAACATTTTATTAAGCATCTCGGCACAGTGATGAAACATTATCGGACTAGACCGCCAAACGTCACGATTTGGTCCGAATCGACCACCAAACCCAGACACGAAAACGTTACCAGGGAAGAGAACAATGCCTCGAAGTAAGCAAGAACAAAGCCGACCGGCGCAACAGCCGCTCACCAGCCACTACCGCGCGATCGGCCCTGCGGCCATCGTCGCAGCCCTTCTTCACACCGCGAAGAAGAAGAAGCCGGCGCAGAAGATCATCTCGCCGCGCGCCGCCTGAAACGGCAGGACCGGCGCAGCCCCGATGATCGGGGTGCCGGCAATGAGGGCGACGCCAATGCTCGCCCTGGGAGATGAAGGCCTCTGCTAGCAGCCTTCGCTAAAACAGGGTCATCTGGTTTTCGTCCGCGCCGGGTTTCTGGCGCCTGTCCTTGTCGGGCTGAGGCCCGACCATGCCCCGCTCCCGAATCTCCGGCCCGGTGTTGGCGACCTTGTTGACGAGGTCGGAAACCGGAATCGCCTCGAAGAAATCGGGCTCGGCGGGCTTGAGGAGGTCGAGCACGTCGCGCGGCTCCTGCGTGCGGCAATCCAACCAGCGGGCGAAATCGCGTTCGTCGATCACCACCGGCATGCGGTCGTGGATATGGGCGGTGCCGGCGTTGGCCCGCGTGGTGAGGATCGCGCCGGTGTCCATCTCGGAACCGCCCGGCTCGGCATAGGTCTCGATCAGACCGGCGAAGGCGATCACCCCGCCCCGCCGCGGCTGGATCCAGTAGGGCTGGCCCTTGGCGCTCCCCGACTGCTGCCATTCATAAAAGCCGGAGGCCGGCACAAGGGCCCGGCGATGGCGCATGGCGGTCTTGAACGAGGCCTTTTGCAGCACGCCTTCCGAGCGCGCGTTGAAGAGCAGCGGAAATTCCTTCGTATCCTTGACCCAAGTCGGGATCAGCCCCCAGCGCACCAGCATCGCCTGGCGGTCTGGCAGGTTGGAGCCTGGCGCTCTTGGCGGACCGGCGAACGCCATCAGCACCGGCTGCGTCGGAGCGATATTGTAGCGGGCCGGAAACGCCTCCAGCTCCGCCAGGCCAAGAATGGCGGCGGTCTGGTCCGGCGAGGCGGTCAGGGCAAAGCGTCCGCACATGGATTGGCTCTTCGGTCGGGATCGCCATGAAAGTGGCGATGGAACCGCCGCGCCGCAACCGCTAAAGCTGTCCGGTCCACAACCAAGCCGGCAGCCGGCGCGATTCGCAACGCATGAACAAGGTTCGCAAGATTATCCCGGCAGTCTCCGTCGCCGTCGTGCGCGGCAAGACGGTGCTGCTGGTCAAGCGGGCGCGGCCGCCTTCGCAAGGGCTCTACGCGTATCCCGGCGGCAAGGTCGAGCCGGGCGAGACGCTGGCGCAAGCCGCGGCGCGCGAACTCAAGGAGGAAACGGGGCTCCAGGCGAAGGATTACCGCCCGCTGCGCGACATCCATATCGACGGTCGCGCTGAGCACCACGCGGTCGACTATCTGCTGACGGTGTTCGGCGCGGCCTATGTCGGCGGCGAGCCGGCAGCGAGCGATGATGCCGAGACGGCGGCGTTCTACACGCTGGCGGAAATGGCGGCGATGCCGCTGGCGGGCGATGTGTTTGAAGTTGCCGAGGAGTTGCTTGGCCCTGCGCAAGCCGCCGAGCGGTGACCCCAGAATGGCCTTGCAGGCGACAAAATGTTTCGCCACAAAGCCTTGCTCTTCCATCGCAAGGCCCTGATGACCCGCGCCTCCCCCTTTCTCGCCGCAAGCCTCGCCATCAGCATGGCCGTCACGGTGCAGCCGGCATCGCCGGCCGAGGCGCCGTTCGAGCCCGGGCTAATGCGGCTTGCCGAGGTGCTGGGTTCGCTGCATTTCCTGCGCAACCTCTGCGGCGAGAAAGGCGACCAGTGGCGGCTGGAGATGGAAAAGCTGCTTGAGTCGGAAAATCCCGATCCCAACCGGCGCGCCCGCTTCATCGCCTCCTTCAATCGCGGCTACCGCTCCTTCAGCGGCACCTACACGCAGTGCACGCCTTCGGCCACTGAGGCCATTGCCCGCTACATGAAGGAAGGCGAGACGCTGTCGCGCGATATCGCTTCCCGTTACGGGAATTGAGGACCGGCATCGATCGCGACTATCCACCGACAAATCGCTCCAATGTGGCCGGCCTTATTGTATCAGGCTGCGCCTTGGTGCAATCATCTGTTGCGCTTGTGCAACAATGTTAATGAAACGTTAGTGGACAAATGCGGAATTAACTCAAACTGAAGGTTTTAATGCCGCAAGTTGGTCTAATCGGCTAAGCTCGGTCGGAATTGATCGCAGCCTTGCTCGATATGTAGATTGCGACTGCAGAAATGTCGTATTTACAAGCACTTGTACGAGCAGCGCATGAACTGGCAAGTCAAGCCCGGTGCCTTGCCGGACCGAGCTTGAAAAGGTGGACATCGCAATGGAACATGGCGTCAGCGACATCGACGCGTTGGTCAGGGAAGAAAAGCGCCTGACCGCCGTGGAGAGCCACAGCGAAGCCTGGGCGGAAGGATTGTCGGCCGGCATCGAGCCTGAAATCATCGCCGAGGCTGCGCTGGAAACCGCCTTCGGCGAGATGCTGCGCGCCAATGGTGAGACCTCAGCGCTGGCCCTGCTCGACCGCATGCGCGAAAAGGTGATCTCCGGCGCCTTCGAGCCGGAACGGCTCAGGCACTAGCCCGCCCGCTTTTGGCTGCTTTTGACGGCGACGCGCCGTTTGGGCATCATACCCGCCGCCTAGCCATTAGTCTTTTTCGCAATTCCGGACGGAAACCATGCACAGTTTTCCTGGAATTGCCCTAGCGAGCCCGGAACCATGGAGAGGCAAGGGGTGAGATTTTCGTTGGCAGGCAGGCCGCGCGGGCTGGCCCTCGGCATCTGGATCACTGCTTCCTGCGCCGGACCATTGGCAATCTGCCTCGCCAGCACGCCTTCCTATGCGCTAAGCGAGATCCAGCGCGAGGATTTGCCTTCGCCGGTCACTCCGCCCACCAGTGACGAAACGACCGCTCCGGGGACCACCGTGCCAATGCCGGCCGCGCCCGGCACCAAACCCTCCGACAACAGCCAGCCGGCCGACGAGACGGACAAGAGCGCGCCGGAAGCGCCAACCGGCAGCGGCGGCATCACCAGCCCGCGCTCCGACCCGGATTCGCCGCCGCCGCCCGTCGTCTACGACCTCGACAAGCTTCCCGAACCGGTCAAACGCATGCACGGCCTGATCATCGAGGCCTGCAAGAGCGGCGATATCGAGAAACTTCGGCCGCTGATCGGCTCGGGCGAATCCATGACGCAGCTTTCGCTCGGCGACATCGAGGGCGACCCGGTCGCTTTCCTCAAGGGACTCTCCGGCGACGGCGATGGCCAGGAGATTCTCGCCATTTTGGAAGAGGTGCTCAGCGCCGGCTATGTCCATGTCGACACCGGCACCCCGCAGGAGCTCTATGTCTGGCCGTATTTCTTCGCGCTGCCGCTCGACAAGCTGGATCCCAGGCAGCGCGTCGAGCTGTTCAAGCTCGTCACCGCAAGCGACTATGACGACATGAAGCAGTTCGGCGCCTATATCTTCTACCGCGTCGGCATCACGCCCGCCGGCCAGTGGCTGTTCTTCGTCGCCGGGGATTGAGCCAGAAGCTCATCCCTTGCCAATTTTGGTCTGCGGCCATATGCGGTTTGCCTCCTCTCGCAGAGCCGGAATCGCATCGGCTCCCACCGTGGGCATTTCGAGAAGAAAATCGACGAGGGCAAGTTCCCGCAGCTGCAGGCACTGTTAATGCAGGGCGCGCTTAAGAAATCCAACGTGGCCTAAGCCGCCAGCGCCTCGGAAAACTCCACCGCCCTGCCCTGGCCGGGCGTGACGATCTCGCCGTCCCACATTACCCGGTTGCCGCGCACGATGGTGCCGACCGGCCAGCCGGTGACCTCTTTGCCGTCATATGGCGTCCAGCCCGCCTTGGAGCCAGCCTGCGCGTTGGTGATGGTCTCGCGGCGCTTCAGGTCTACGACGGTGAAATCGGCGTCGGAGCCGGCGGCGATGCGGCCCTTTCCCGCCATGCCGAAGATGCGCTGCGGACCATGACTGGAGAGATCGACGAAACGCTGCAAAGTGAGCCGGCCGGCGTTGACATGGTCGAGCATGATCGGCACCAGCGTCTGCACGCCCGTCATGCCCGAAGGCGAGGCAGGATAAAGCTTGGCCTTCTCGGCCAGCGTGTGCGGCGCGTGGTCGGACCCCAGCACATCGACGATCCCTTGCTCGATGCCGTGCCAGACGCCGTCGCGGTGGCGCGCCGCGCGCACGGGCGGGTTCATCTGGATCAGCGTGCCGAGCCGCGCATAATCGTCAGCTGAGAGCGTCAGGTGATGCGGCGTCGCTTCGCATGTGGCGACGTCCTTGTGCTGCTCGAGGAAAACGATCTCCTCGGCCGTCGAGATGTGCAGCACATGGATGCGGGCGCGCGTCTGTCTCGCGATGCGCACCAGGCGCTCGGTGCAGCGCAGCGCCGCGATCTCGTCGCGCCAGACAGGATGCGACGAGGGATCGCCCTCGACGCGCAGACCGAGCCGCTCGCGCAGACGGAACTCGTCCTCGGAGTGGAAAGCGGCGCGGCGGCGGGTATTGCGCAGGATGGAGGCGACGCCTTCGTCGTCCTCGACCAGCAGGTCGCCGGTGGACGAGCCCATGAAGACTTTTATGCCGGCAGCTCCTGGCAGCCGCTCGAGCTCGCCGACATCGCCGGCATTGTCGCGCGTGCCGCCAACCCAGAAAGCGAAGTCGCAATGCATGCGGCCGGTGGCGCGCCGCACCTTGTCGGCAAGGGCCGCCTCGCTGGTGGTCAGCGGATTGGTGTTGGGCATCTCGAAGACCGCGGTGACGCCGCCCAAAACCGCGGCGCGAGACCCGGTTTCCAGATCTTCCTTGTGCTCCAGTCCCGGCTCGCGGAAATGCACCTGGCTGTCGACGACGCCGGGCAGGATGTGCAGGCCCGTGCAATCGATCGCCTCGCCGGCCGACGCTTGGCCGAGATCGCCTATCGCGGCAATACGCCCGGCCTTCACGGCGACATCGCGCCGGCCTTCACCGTCATGGTTGACTACCGTGCCGCCTGTCAGGATGAGGTCGAAGGTGGTTGCCATGGACTGGTCCAATCTCTTGCGGGGGGAGTGTGGCCGGCTTACGTAATGACCATCATTTTTGCAAGATCAGGCCGACTTCACGCCCATGCCCTTTGCCCTGCTGAAAGACCGCGCGCTCATTTCCGTGTCAGGCCCGGATGCCGAACATTTTTTGCAAAACATCCTCACCACCGATCTCGATGCGCTCGGCGCCGGCGAGGCAAAGCCTGGCGCGCTGCTTTCGCCGCAAGGCAAGATCCTGTTCGATTTTCTCATCTCTCGCGCCGGCGAGAACGGCTTCCGGCTGGAATGCCGGACCGACATAGCCGATGACTTCGTGCGCCGGCTGATGCTTTACCGGCTGAGGGCAAAGGCCGAGATTGCCAAGCAGGATCAGGCGCTTGTCGCGGTTGCATGGGGCGATGATTCAACCGCCTCACTTGCCGATTCAACTTCGCTCGCCGACACGCGCTTCCGCGAGGTGGAGGTCAGGCGCACATATGAGGGCGCAGTTCAGGAGAGCGGCGATGCCGGCGCATGGCAGGCCCTGCGTATCGCCAACGGCATCGCCGAAAGCGGCAGCGACTACCAGCTCGGTGACGCTTTCCCACATGACGTTCTCCTCGACGAGAGCGGCGGCGTCGGCTTCAAGAAAGGCTGCTATGTCGGCCAGGAAGTCGTCTCGCGCATGCAGCATCGCGGCACCGCGCGACGCCGCGTGTTGATCGCCACAGCCGGGGGTTCCCTGACTGCGTCCGGTAACGAGCTCACCGTCGCCGGCCGGCCGGTTGGCACGCTGGGTTCGGTAAGCGGCGGACGCGGCCTCGCCATCGCCCGCATCGACCGCGTCAAGGCAGCGCTCGATGCCCGCGACCCGATCATGGCCGGCGATGTCCAGGTGACGCTCGCCATCCCGGGCTGGGCGAAATTCTCCTTCCCGCAAGACACCGTCAGCGCGGAGGAGGCCTGATGGCGGCCGACAGGGCGGGAGCGCCGCCGCGCGCCTGGCAGCGCATGCTGTCCGGCCGGCGGCTCGACCTGCTCGACCCCTCGCCGCTCGACATCGAGATCGCCGACATCGCGCATGGCCTCGCCCGCGTCGCCCGCTGGAACGGCCAGACCAGCGGCGAGCACGCCTTTTCGGTGGCTCAGCATTCGCTGCTGGTCGAGGCACTCTATGGTGAGCTGGTGCCGGCCGCCTCCGCCGAGGCGCGGCTCGCCGCGCTGCTGCACGACGCGCCCGAATATGTCATCGGCGACATGATCTCGCCCTTCAAATCGGTGATGGGCGGCTCCTACAAGGACTGCGAGCTCAGGCTGCAGCGCGCCATCCATCAACGTTTCTCGCTGCCGGCCGAGCTCGGCGCCACCTTGCGCAAGGACATCAAGCGCGCCGACCAGATCGCCGCCTATTACGAGGCGACGCTGCTTGCCGGCTTCTCGACCGCGGAGGCGACGGAATATTTCGGCCGGCCGCGCAGCTTTTCCGCCGACCATTTCGACTTCACCCCACGCTCGGTGACCTGGGCGCAGGCGGCATTTCTGAAACGATTCGCGGCGCTGGAAGCTAAACGCCAGCCTTTTCTTGCGGCCAATTCCGTCAAATAAAAGAACGCTAAATTAACCGGCGGCCACGACAGTAAACTGTTCAGTCACGGTCGGCAGGCGCGCTCATGCCCGTTGCTCATGTCAAGGCTGGTTCGGCCGCAGTCAGGCGGAAGGCAACCGGTATTGGCCCGGTTCGACGAATAGCGGAGGAGCTTCGCGCACAAAACGAACGGTTTTCGGCCGCCGTCGAGAACATGTCGCATGGCCTGTGCATGTTCGACGCCGACGAGCGCATGATCATCTGCAACCGAAACTATATCGACCTCTTCCGCCTCGACGCCAAAGTCACGAAGCCCGGCATTCGCTTCTTCGACATCTTGCAGCACAGCGTCGAAATCGGCATCGCCTCGCAAACCGCCGAGCAGCTCTACGCCGTCCGCAAACCCTATATCGACGGCGCCAAACCCTCGACCTATGAGGAGACGCTGGCGGACGGGCGCATCATCGTCATCTCGCATCGGCCGCTGGCGTCCGGCGGCTGGGTGTCGATCTACGAGGACGTGACCGTGCAGCGGCGCGCCGAAGAGGAATTGAAGGAGCAGCATCGCCGCTTCGACGCCGCTTTGGCCAACATGTCGCAAGGCCTGCTGATGTATGACGCCGACGGCAAGCTGATCGTGCGCAATCAGCGCTTTCTGGATCTCTACAAAGTCGCCGCGGCAGATTTCCCCTTTGGTACGACACACCGCGACGCGCTCAAACGACTGCTGCAACTCGGCATCTACACCAAGATCGACGTCGACAGCGAAGTCACCAGGACCGAAGCCTGCCTGCGAGCAGGGAAAATGCAGTCGGCTTACCGCTATCTTGCCGACGGCAGGACGTTTCTAGTGGTCCGGCAGCCGATGAGCGGCGGCGGCTGGGTCGTGACCTTCGACGATGTTACCGAGCGTCGCCGCGCCGAAGAGCGCATGACGCATCTTGCGCATCACGACACGCTGACCAACCTGCCGAACCGCTCGATGTTCCGCGAGCGCCTGGACCAGGCATTGAGCGAGGCCAAGCCCGCGCCGGTGGCGATCTTCTCGCTCGACCTCGACCGCTTCAAGGCCGTCAACGATACGTTCGGGCATCCGGCCGGCGACTGGCTGCTGAAAAGGGTGGCCGAGCGCCTGCAGCGCTGCCTGCGCAGCGACAAGGACGTGGTGGCGCGTTTCGGCGGCGACGAATTCGCCATCATTCAATCCAATATCAGAAACGCGGTCGACGCCGAAAAGCTGGCCAAGCGCATTATCGAGGTGATCGGCAAGCCTTATCGCGACAAGGGCCGCGAAATGCATGTCGGGGTGAGCCTCGGCATCGCGCTTTATCCCAGCGACGGGCAGGATGCGGATACGCTGCTCACCAATGCCGACATGGCGCTCTACCGGGGCAAGAGCGAGGGGCGCAACATCTACCGTTTCTTCGAGCCGGGCATGGATGCCATGGTGCGGGAGCGCCTGGCGCTCGAGGCCGACCTCGAAGCTGCACTCCCGAGGCGCGAGTTCGAACTGGATTTCCAGCCGATTCTCGACATCGCCGCCGGCGAGATCGTCGGCGCCGAAGCGCTGATGCGCTGGCGCTCGCCGTCGCGCGGGCTGGTGCCGCCGCAAGACTTCATCGCCGCGGCCGAAGAAACCGGGCTGATCGTGCAACTCGGCGACTGGGCGCTGCGCAAGGCCTGCGGCGTGGCGGCGGGCTGGCCGCAGGACGTGCGCATGGCGGTCAACGTCTCGGCGGCCCAGATCAAGAGCGGCGGCTTCGCCCGCAGCGTGATTGCGGCGCTCGCCTTTTCCGGCCTGCCAGCAAGCCGGCTGGAACTCGAAATCACCGAAACGGTGATGATGGACGAGAGCGACAGCGTGCTGAGGACGCTCGGGCAATTGCGCGGGCTCGGCGTGCGCATCGCGCTCGACGATTTCGGCACCGGCTATTCTTCGCTCGGTTATCTGCGGCGCTTCCCGGTCGACAAGATCAAGATCGACCGCTCCTTCATCCACGATCTCGACAAGCGCGACACGGCGGCGATCGTGCGCACGGTTATCGGGCTCGGCGCCGAGCTCGGCATCACCGTCACCGCCGAAGGCGTCGAGGCCGAAGCGCAGCTCGACATGCTGCGCAAGGCCGGCTGCGGCGAGGCGCAAGGTTTTCTGATCGGCGCGCCGGCCAGGGCCTCGGAGATGAGCCGCCTGCTGCGCTCGCAGGAAAAGCTTCGCCGATCCGGTTGATGCCAGGCACCGGTCAGCGCAGCGTCTCGAAATATTTCTCGTGGAAGCTCACATAGCCGGGTTCTACCACTTTGAGATGCCGCGCGATCAGCCGATGAAAAGCCGGCAATTGATGGAACGGCACACCCGGATAGGCGTGGTGCTCGGCATGGTAGGGCATGTTCCAGGCGAGCTTGCGCACGAGCCAGTTGGTCAGCGTCGTCCTGGTGTTTTCCAGTATATTGGCGACGAAGGGGCAGCGGCCATGCTCGGCCAACAGATAAAGCCTGAGAAAGGGCTGCCCGAGCAGCGCCGGTACGAGCCAAACGTAGAGGATCACGGTCGCCTCGAGCCAGATCGCAAGCGTCAGCACGACGAGGTAGAAGGCGATCATCGCCCGCGCCTCGGCCTGGACTTTCGGCAAGCCTTTCGGGGGCACATAGCTGTCCCGGCAGCGGCCGCTGGCATTTCTGTAGAGCGTCTTGAAATGACCCCACCACACCGGCAGGCCAGACACATGGACGATGTACTGTCGCAAGGTCTCGGGCTTCGGGAAAGCCAGCTCCGGATCGTTCTGCGGGTCCTGAGTGAAGCGATGATGGGCGAAATGGAAATAGCGGAACCAGTCGGCGGGCAGCGCGATCGCCAGGCTGCAGAGCCGCGCGACGGCATCGTTCAGCCACTGCGTCTCGAAGGCCGTCCTGTGCACGGTCTCATGCAGCAGCGTGAACAGGAACACGATCAGGATGCCCTGCGGCAGCATCAGAACCGGCCAGTACGGCACCTTGGCCGCGATCAGCGCGCCGAGAGCGATGATGGCGCCGAGATGAACGACGAATTGGATGATGCCCGGCAGATCGGACTTGCCGGTCAGCCGGCTGCGCTCCTCATTGGTCAGCGAGGCGATGACGTCGCGGTGGTCGATGGTGTGGTCGATGGCGCTCATGAGGCTACCGTACTGCAGAAAGAAAGCTTTCGAAAAACGAGGAATTCTGCAAAATAGATAAGCTCAGCTTATCTTTTCGGTCGCCATGGTCGCACTTCCCTCCCTCCGCGGACTTCAAGCCTTCGAGGCGGCGGCGCGCAGCGGCAGCTTTGCCGCAGCGGCGGAAGAGCTGTCGATTTCGGCGGCGGCGGTCAGCCAGCTCATCCGCACCGTGGAAGAACAGCTGGGCCGCAAGTTGTTCCACCGCGTCAACCGGCGCGTCCTGCTCACCGAAGCCGGCGTCGAGATGTTGCCGAGGCTTACCATGGCCTTCCAGGAAATCGGCAGCGTCGCGCGGGATATAGGCGGCGATGCGTTCCGGCCGAGGCTCGTCATCTCGGTGCCGCCTTCGATGGCGATGGGCTGGCTTTCCGAACGCCTCGCCGGCTTTGTCGCCAGCCACGGCGCCGCGGATATTTCGCTGAGAGGCGAGGACGACCCTGTGCCGTTCGACCATGAGATGGTCGACATCCGGCTATCCTACGGCCCGCACTATCGCGAGCACCCGACCCGGGCGATCGCCCGGGATGCGGTCTATCCGGTCTGCGCGCCCAGCCTTGCCGGCGCAGCCAAGCCGGAAACTCTCGCCGGCTTGCCGTTGATCCACACCGATTGGGGCCCGACCGGTGCCGCCTTTCCGTCCTGGCGCAACTGGTTCGGGACCGCAGGCATCGAGCCCGGTCGGGCCGTCAAACTCGGCCTCTCCGCCAACTCGTCGCGGACGGCACTCGACCTCGCCATTTCAGGACTGGGCGTCGCGCTGGCGCAAGGCATCTATTGCGCCCGGGCGCTCGAAAATGGCAGGCTGGTGCGGCCCGTGGCCCGATCCCTGGAGCTGCGCCAGCCCTATTGCCTGACGATCCCCGAACGCAGCGCAAGGCGCGACGTCGTGGCGGCGTTCCGCGAGTGGCTGATCGAGGAATGCGTGCGCGCGGTCAGTTCGCCGGCGCTCGGTGCCTGGTCATACGAGGACTGACGATCGCCAGCGCAGCGATCACCAAGGTCGATTTCAGTCGAACGAAGCAGGAGATTTTCTAATGTCGCTCGAACTCATCAACCCCGGTGATCTGCCGGTTCCGGAGATGTACACGCAGGTGGTCGTCGCGACAGGGTCCAGGCTGGTCTTCGTCTCAGGTCAGCAGCCCGAAGACATAAACGGCAAGCTCGTCGGACATGGTGATTTTGCCGCGCAAGCGCGGCTGGCATTCGGCAATCTCGGCCGAGCGCTCAGGGCGGCAGGCGCGCGGCCTGAGCAGGTTTGCAAGATCACGATCTACATTGTCGACTATGATCGCGATGAACATGTCCCGATCATCGAAGAGGCGCAGATTTCGCTGTTTGGAGATCACAAACCGGCGAATGTGGTGATCGGGGTTGCGACAATGTCCCCAGGCTACCTGATTGAGGTCGACGCGATAGCGGTCATTTGACGAGGCTGTCAGAAGCCAGTTGCCGATCATCGAAAGATGTACGGTGAATGCGAAAAATAAGTGCACTGTCCCCAAATTCCGTTGCCGGGCGCTGGAAGACGGCAGGCTGATCCTGCCCGTTGCCCGATCGCAGCAACTGCGCCAGCCCTTTTGCCTGACGATCCCGAGCGATCGCCGGCGCTCAGCGCGAATGTCGCGGATCAAGCATCTTCGCTGTAAACCTGCTATCGCATCCTTTGACCGAATTGACCTGGAACGCGCCGGGTCGGTTCCGGCACGACAGTCTGCCTCACCGGCTCGGCGCGGGGCCCGCGGGCAAATCCGCCTGGCACGAACCCGAGCAGTATGATCGCAGCAACGAAGCCGTATTGCAGGATCTCGAAGGTGAGTGGCGGGAACGTTCCGGGAAGGATCCTGATGGCCAGTTTCGGAGCGAGAACGCCAAAACCCACCGCGGCCGGCCAGCCGATGTCGCGCACACGCGCGAACACCATCCATATCATGGCCACGATGGTGGCAAAGCCCATCGCCACGAGTACGGAGATGTAGGCCATTCGGATGGCGGAGTTCTTTGCCTCCATGGCGAGCGCCTGAGCCACCATGCCCGAGGCATGCTCTCGCACCGACTGCGGCTGCGAATGCATCCCATAGTCAGGTGTTCTCAATCCTTCGACAAAGGACCTCTGGCTCTGGGCAATATCGGCGCCGTCGGATCCATAGACCTGCTTCTGGATGCCCTCTTTTGTTCCAACCAGAAAATGCTCGATCGGGTCCTTGGCAAAATCGAATCCGACAAGGAAAAGCAGCAGGCAGAAATATAGTATCTGGCCGCAACTGCCTGATTGAAACAGCTTTATCATCTATTCATAAACCCCCAAGCAACCCGCAATATCTGCAGGTAGCATGATGGGCTTAAGCTGCGGTTAGGCGGTCCGCTCCAAATTGAGCAAACCGCGTGCACAGGCGCCAGTCACAGATGCCCGGCCAGCGCCGCCACCATGTCCTTGCTGGTGGCTACCGGAACGATCTCGAACTCCACCAGGTCAGCCCATTCGATGACCCAACGCTGCAGCAGCGTGACGTCATCGGCTTCGACCAGCAGGAAGCAGCGGCTCATGTCGCCTGCGATCCAGCTATGGTGAACGACAAGCGCGTCCGGTTTCAGCCGGCCCCGATCGCGGAAACGCCGGTATATTTCCTTGCGGTCGCAGCCGCGAAAATCCTCGATCACCAAAAACAGCATCTTGCCCCCATTCAGTTGATTGTCTTGGCCGTATTCAGCGACGCCAGCCGATCCCGTCCGGATGCAAAATGCTCTAGCGGCCAGTGCGCTCCAGCCGCTCCAGGAACCATTGCGTAAGCCGCACCCAGAGCTCGTCCTTCTCGCCGGAATCCTCCCAGCCATGGTCGAGATTGGGGTTGTCGTTGACCTCGATAACGAAGACGCCGTCCTTGGTTTCCTTGAGGTCCACGCCGTAGAGCCCGTCGCCGATGCAGCGCGCCGCCTTGACCGCCGTCTCGACGACGTGCGGCGGCGTCTGCTTGAGCGTGAAGGTCTTGATGCCGCCCTGATCGGGCTTGCCGTTGGCCTTGTGGTTGACGATCTGCCAGTGTTTTTTGGCCATCAGGTAATGCACGGCAAACAGCGGTTGGCCGCCGAGCACGCCGACGCGCCAATCATATTCGGTGGGGATGAATTTCTGCGCGATGAGGAGGTCGGAATCCTCCAGCCACTCGGTCGCCAGCTTTGTCAGATCGGCAAGGTTCTCGCATTTCTTGACCCCGCGCGAGAAGGATGAGTCCGGGATTTTCAGCACCAGCGGAAAGCCCAGCGTCTGGGCGGCGAGCTCCAGATCGGAGGTGCCGGCAATCATCACCGTCGGCGGCACCGGCACCTTGTTGTAGGTCATCAGCTCGTTGAGATAGACCTTGTTGGTGCAGCGGATCATGGACAGCGGGTCGTCGATCACCGGCATGCCCTCCTGCTGGGCGCGGCGCGCGAAGCGGTAGGTGTGGTTGGAGATGGATGTCGTCTCGCGGATGAACAGCGCGTCGTAATTGGCGAGCTTGGCCAAATCCTTCCTGGTGATCGGCTCGACCTCGACGCCCATCTTCTCGGCGATCCTCGCCCAGTAGCGCAGCGACGAAATCTCCGAAGGCGGCAATTCCTCATGCGGATCGACGAGCGTCGCGAACGTGTAGCGCGCCGGCGTGCGCCCCTTGGTGTCGCGCCACTCGCGGTTGGTGTAGGTCTCCAGGCACTGCAGGAAGACTCCTTCTTGCTCCTCGCTCATGCGCGCGAGCGGCAGGAAGCCGATCTTGCGGATCGAAGCCCATTCGGCGCTGTCCTTGATGTGGACCTCGAGCGCCGGCGCGCGAAACCAGTCGAACAAGAGCTTGGTGAACCGGTCCCAAACTTTTGAGGGCCCGATGCCGAAAAAGACGGCGACCTTCGTCGGAAAGGTTCCGTCGAGATCCTTGCGGCATTTATTGAGCGCGAGCTCGAGTTCCGGCAACGCATGCTCATAGAGCTTGCGCTCCGACAGATCGATCATGGTCTCGACGGTCGGGATCACTTTGTGGCCGCGCGATCCGGCGAGCAGCGAGGCATAGTAGCCGCGACTCTGATAGCCGTAGTTGTTCGACAGGTTGATCACCTTCGGCCGCTGGCCGCGAAACAGCGCCGGATGCGCGAGATAGTCGCGGTTGGTGATGATCTTGTGCGGCGTCGCCACCTGGTCGAGATCGTTCTGCCTGCCTGTTAGGATGACCCAGGTCATTGTGTCAGCGTTTTCCCAGGTTGATGGCGGCGCGCAACCCGTCGCGGCCGAACTGAGCCATGTTCATGAAGATGCCATAGGGCACGGGAATGTTGGCGGCGTCGAGGATGGTTTCCTGCCTTTCGTCTTCGACCCAAGGATCGTGGATGAGGATATGGTCGCCGTCGTCGCCTATGGCCAGCACCCAATGCGGCACCTTCTTGCCGAACATCAGGAAGCCGCTGATCAACACCAGCACCAGCTTGCCCTCGGCAAGGGCAGCGCGGATGTCTTCGATGCCGAACGGACGGTAATTCACCGGGATGCCGTAAAGTTCCGCGCGCCGGCGGAAGTCGACCTGGGCGAGCTCCATCACCCGGCGCTTGTCCTCGCTGCGCACCGACTGCAGGAACAGCGCGCCGTGAAAGGATACGAAGATCTCGGCGGCAAGCCCGCTTTCATAGCCGGCCACGGCCAGGCCGAAAGGCTCGCAGCCGCCCGGCCCCGACATCATGAATACCGTGGTCGCCTCGCGCCACAGGCGTATTTCCATGACCGGATCGGGCACGAAGCCGGAATCGAAATTGGCCATTGCCATCATCAGGCAGCACGGACCGCAGGTGAACTCG
Source organism: Mesorhizobium sp. WSM3868 (assembly GCF_002294785.1). Taxonomy (NCBI): domain Bacteria; kingdom Pseudomonadati; phylum Pseudomonadota; class Alphaproteobacteria; order Hyphomicrobiales; family Phyllobacteriaceae; genus Mesorhizobium; species Mesorhizobium sp. WSM3868. Next base: position 39,491 of record NZ_NSGB01000006.1, read on the forward strand.
CAGGTCTGCTGGTAAAACGGCACCCCGGTGCTGGTCGGGACATCGCCGCGCAGGGTCTTTTCGTAACGCAGCGCGGTGGCGCCGTCCTCGTAATAGTCGGGCTCGCGGCCGATCTTTCGGTAGCCTGCCTGCTCGTAGATGCCGATGGCGCGCTGATTGTCCTCGCGAACCTCGAGCCGCAGCATCATGCGATCGTGTTCATAAGCCGCCTCTTCGGCCGCGGCCAGCAATTGGCGGCCGATGCCGAGATTGCCGAAGAAGGGACCGACGGCGATGGAATAGAGCCGGGCCACGCCGCTGCCCTTGCGAAACAAGACCACCGCGTAGCCGGCGACATGGCCGTCATTCTCGGCCACCAGCATCTCGGCGGTCTCACGCTCGATCAATTGGCGAAAGGAGCGGCGCGACAGGCGATCGCTTGAGAAGACAGCCTTCTCGATGGCGGCGAGGTCATCGACGTCCGACGCGCGGGCCTTGCGGATCTCGGCAGGCATGCGGGGTTTGGGAGAACCTCGATTGGATTAAAGGAAACGGCCCCGGTCAAAAGCAGCACCCCGGCCGAAGCGCCGGTCTTCATCAAGCGCTATCGCTCCTTGATTAGGGCCGAATTGTGACAGGTTCCGAGCCGGCAGAAAAGCACCACGGCTTTGAACTGAACCACTAATTCGAAACAGCGTAGGCCGTTGAAAACAGCCGCCTCCTCAGCTCGAAATACCGGCCAGAAGCTGGCCATAGGCGCTCTTGGCGACCTGCGACAGACGCTCCGGCGGCAATGTGCCGACGACGGCGCAGCCATAGCCCTTGTCCAGCCAATACACCGCTTCCGGACCGTCAGCCTCGGCCGTATAGGTTCCCTTGGTGGTCTGCGATGATTCGGCGGTGACGAAGAGCGAGATGCGCTCGCCCTTGGCGTCCTCGTAAAGCAACATCGCGGCCTTGCCACGCTCGCCCGCCGGCAACAGCCGGCCGCCGACGAGTGCGAAGCCCTCGGCCGCGAGATCGGGCGCCACCAGCTTCAGCCCTACCCGGTTGGACAGCCAGGTCTGCAAATGGTCCTTGTCGCTTGCCGGCACCTCGACCGCGTGACGCTTCTCGGCGGCGTAGATGAGATGGGCGGCGATCGCCTGCTCCGCGAGTTGGTCGTCGCTCTCACCGCTGCGGCCAATGCCGTCGATGCCGGCGAGATAGCCACCGAACCCGCCGACCATCAGCACGGCTGCCGCCGCCGCCGAAAGCCACCAGCGCGAGCGCCAGGCAGGCGTCCGCGCCGGTGCTTCGCCAAGCACCGCGTGCCGTAGCCTTGCCGGCACCGGTTCGTCCATCACGCCGGCCAGGGCGGCGCGGAGCGTCGCACCGTCGGCTATGTAACGGGCACTCTTCGCCTTCATTTCGGGATTGGCTTCGAGCCAGGCGTCATAGGCCATGCGCTCCTCGCCCGGCAGTTCGCCATCGAGGGCCATGTGGATATCGCGTTCGGTGAAATCGCGCCGGGTCATCGCTCGACGATCCTTATCGAGCGGCGGCGCGAGGAGTCGTCCAGCAGGCCGCGCAGTTCCTCGCGGCCGCGCGCGATGCGCGACATCAGCGTGCCGGCCGGCACGCCCAGGATGTTGGCGGCCTCGGCATAGGAAAAGCCTTCGATAGCGACCATGACCAATGCCGCGCGACGATCGGGGCCGATCGCCTGCAGGGCATCCATGATCTCGCGCGAGGCTATGCTTTCGACCTGATCGGCGGGCGCGGCCTGGGCCTCGCCGGCTTCCAGAGGCAACATTGCCGCCTCGCCTCGCCGGTTAACCTTGCGCATCTGGTCGATGAACAGATGATGCATGATCGTAAACAGCCACCTCCTGGGGCTTTCTCCAGTTTGCCAGTTGTCGAGCCGCACAAGCGCCCGCTCGAGGCAGTCCTGGACGAGATCGTCGGCGGAATCGCGGTCGCGCAGCAACGAGCGCGCGTAGCGGCGCAGACGCGGTATCTCGCTCAGGATCGCTGCCTTCTTGTCGTCCATGACCGCTTGTTTCGTGGTCGTCTTCCATTCGATTGAACGCGCCTTGCCGGCGCGGCGCAAGCAGCCAGCACGAAGCGGACCACCCGCTCCGGTACCCAAGCACCTGGATAACGCCGGCGGATGCCGGTTTATTCCCGGCGCGAGCGGAAGCGGAACCAAGGTTGAATACCGGTTCTGGCCATCGTATATTCGTCATTGAATATCTTGCATATTCATCTTAGAATATACGCCGGAGGAATTCGACAATGTCTTTGTATATCCGCGATGACGAGGTTGACGCGCTGGCTCGTCAGCTGCAGTCCGCGATCAAGGCGCCCACGAAGACTGAAGCCGTGCGGATCGCGCTCAAGCGTGAGCTCGAACGGGCACATGCCGTCCTCCCACTAAGCGAGCGCATTAGAAAGTATCAGGACGCAGCGAGGGCGCTCGGTCCGGACGACCCGGACTTCGACATGAAGAAATTCATGGACGAAGGATGGGATGACCTCTGATGTTCCTCGATGCTTCCGCTATCATCGCTATCATATCGGAAGAGCCGGATGCGAACCGCCTTCTTAGGAAAATGGAAGCCGCCGAGAAGCTTTATTTCTCGCCGAGTTCCGCATTCGAGGCGATTGTTGGGATAGCTCGCAGGAAGTCCGTAGCGGAAAACGACGACCAGCTTCCGACACCACCCGCCCTGATCGAACGATGTAAAATGATCGTCTTGGGTTTCCTGGCCGAACTCAAGGCCGTTGAGGTCCCGCTGGACACGCGGATCCGAGAACTCGCTGTAAGGGCCGCGCAAGATTATGGTCGATATGTGGGCCACCCAGCCAAACTGAATTTCGGCGACTGCTTCAGCTACGCATGCGCCAAAGCCTATCGCGTACCTCTGCTCTACAAAGGCAACGACTTCTCGCAGACCGATCTGGCCTGACCTTTATTCGGCTCCTAACCTCGCCGCCCTTGTCAGCAGACGCTGATAGAAAAGTCCGATGCCGATCAGCACGGCGCCCAGACCGATGAAGGAGAGTGCGCGCAGCACGCCTTCCAGCTCCGACATGTCGAAGAGGAAGACCTTCAGCACGGCGACCGCTATGAGCACGGCCGAGGCAATGCGCAGCACCTGCGACCTCAGCCAGACGCCGGCGGTCAGCAGCGCCACGCCGATGACCAGCCAGAGCGCCGAATAGGTATAGGTCTCAAGCTGGCCGAGGCCGCTCCACAGGCCGATGAACTCGCCCTTGAACAGGCGCCGGACCGACAGCGTGGCGTAGGCGAAGGCGAGCAGCGAAGCGACCAGCGCCAGCATCGCGGCATACCATCTCGGGCGCCTCTCGCGAACATAAAGCGCCAATGCTCCTGCTGCGACCGCCGGCAGCAGATAGGCGAGCAACAACAGGTTGAAGAACGGGACGGCGCCGGTCGATTCATCTGTCAGCAGCGGGTTCAGCACCACGAAATGCCGGATGAGGATGAAGGCGACCGAGAGCACGCCGGCGGCCATCGAGCCATAGCGCAGCACCGGGCTCGGCGAGCGCAGGTCGATGGCGACCAGTATGGCGCCGGCGCCGAGCGCGATCAGCGTGTAGATCGCCTGCTCGGCAAGGGTGACGGGGCCGGTGTCGATGACGCCGCCATGCATGGCATGGCGCACCAGCATCGCAATCGTGAGCAGGCCGAACAGCGCCGAGGCCGCTTCCATGGCAAGACGCGGCCGTCCGTTGGTGGTGCGCGCGAGTTGCCAGGCGGCGAAGCCGAAGGCGAGCGCCGGAACGCCATAGCCCGGCAAGAGCCAGTTGAAGACCGGCGTCGTCGACAGTGCCGCCGCGCCCACGATGGTCGGATCGAAGGCGACGCGGCCGAGCACAGCGACCGCCGCGCCGACCGCGATCCAGCCCAGCACCGGGAAGCTGCGCCAGCGCGTCGCGAGCGCCGGCACGACGGCGGCGGCGCCGAGCAGCACCGTCGTCCAGCCGGAGCCGAAGGCCATGTGCAGCATCAACAAGCCTGCGACGCCGCCGCCGCCGAGCGCGAAGGAGACGGCGGGGCCGCCGCGGAGCGGCGGTTCCTCGGCGCGCGCGATCCACTCGCCGCCGGCGGCAAAGACGAGCACCAGAAGCAGGGCTGGCAGCGCGTAGCCAAAATCGCGGTCGATGTCGCCGAAGGTGAGCCAGAGCGCGGTGAGCACGACCAGCGGCACAATGACACCCCATGCCGCCCAGGACGCGGCGCGGATAGGAGCAGCAGCCGCAAAGCGGCGCGCGGCCCAGAACCCGGCTGCGACGAAGACCAGGGCAAGCGCGATGCCGAGGCGGAAGGTCAGCGTGTCGGATGCGGCCAGCGGCTCGGCGCCCAGGCCGACATCCAGCGCATCGGCGCCGATGGTGGCGGGCGGGATGATGCCAAGATAGATCAGCGCCGTCGCCAGGCCGGCGGCGAAGAGGAGCGGCAAGGCGCGCGGCCGGTAGAGCGCCACTGCCAGCAGAGCGGCGAGCAGCACCGCGCCGTGCGAGGCATAACCCGCCTTGGCAAACACCGGATCGACCGACAGCCCGAGCGCGGTCAGCGCAACGAAGAAGCCGGGCGCGATTGATGGCCAGTCGAAGCCGGGCTCCGCGTCGTCGCGGCCAGCAGTCAAGAAATCGGCTAGCCAGACGAAGGCGAGCACGGCAAGCGAGGCCAGGCTGATGAACAGCACCGTCGAGAGATTCACCTCCGGTGCATTGGTCATGTAGACGATGGTCCAGATGCCGGTGCCGGCGAAGGCTGCCGCGACAAGCGCCTTCCAATCACGGATGCGGGCGATAGCCGCCGTGGCGGCAAGCACGATCGCCAGGTAGACGAACAGCGCCCACGGGTTCGGCGCCTCCGAGGCGACGAGCGCCGGCGTCACCATGGCACCGACGAGGCCGATGCCGGCCAGCGCCAGGCCGTGGACCAGCGAGACGGCAATGGTGGCGACGCCGATCGCGCCGAGCAGCGTGAAGGCGAGCGCGGGGCCGATAAAGCCGTAGATGCCATAGGCTGCATAGACGGTGCCGAACAGGATGAAGGCGCCGGCGCCCGTCAGAATCGCTGGGATGTAGGCGCCGGCAGCTCCCTGCACCGGCACCCGGAAGCCGGTGCGGCGGATGAACTCGGCGCCGGCAAGCAGCACAAGACCGAGAACGCCGGCCATGGTCAGTCGCACGCCGGGGCCGAAAATGCCGGCCTCGATCGTGTAGCGGATCAGGAACAGGCCACCCAGCGCCAGCGCAATGCCGCCGACCCAGACCGCCCAACGCGTGCCGAGCGCCGTCTCGACATCGCGGGCGGCCCTTGCAGGTACTGCCGCTTCGGCCGGCGCGGCAGGTTGCGTCAATTGTCCCTCTCCGGCGGGTTCGGACGGAGTCCCCTCGCCCGCTTGGGCTGGCGCTTCGGCTTTTGGTTCGTCGGGCGTCGCGGCGGCTGTGGCCTGCGGGGCTGCTTCACCTGCCGACGGCGCGGCCGCTGCGGCAATCACGGCGGTAGCTTCGCCTGCAGCAGCTTCCGCGGCCTCGCCAGTCCGGGGCGCGGGCTGCGGGATGCCCGAAAGCACCAAGCTGCGCAGCGCGCCAAGCTCGCGCTCGATCAGTCCGATGCGCGTTTGCTGGCGTGAAATGATGACGAATAGAGCGATGACGGCGGCAATGGCGATCAGGCCGAAAAACATGGCGGTTTCCCCTCAAAACCGTGCCAGTCGTGGCCGACAAATGCGGCGATGAGACGGCTACCCAATCAGCGCCCTGCCGGCCTTGCAAAGATCGAGCATGTTTCGGCGCCGATTGCCAGCGACCGCAGGCTTTATCCAACGGCGATACGTCGAAGCGGCTGAGGCTCGGGCCGCAAATTGCCGGCCGCTCGCCGCGGAACACTCGTGCTATCCTCGAACCCTAGCGGGAATTAACAAGAGGATGACCGATGCCGCAACGAAGCGCGGGCCTGCTGATCTTCAGGCAAACCTCCGCTGTGTTCGAGTTCCTGCTGGTCCATCCCGGCGGACCGTTCTGGGCAAGGAAAGATGAAGGGGCCTGGTCGATTCCGAAGGGGCTGATCGACGATGGCGAGGACGATCTCGTGGCCGCTCGGCGTGAGGCCGAGGAGGAGCTAGGCGTCGCGATCGACGGCGATTTCCAGCCAGTCGGCAGCTACAAGCAGCCGGGCGGTAAAATCGTGATCGCCTGGAGCGTCGAAGCGGACATCGACGTGGATGCCGTCAGGAGCAACATGTTCACCATGGAGTGGCCGCCAAGGTCGGGCGCCATGAAGGACTTTCCCGAAGTGGACAAAGCCGGCTGGTTCTCACTTCCAGAGGCGGGTCTCAAGATCCTGAAAGGCCAGCGTCCCATCCTCGACGATTTTCTGGTGCGACGGCGAGCCGACTAGATCCTCGCCTTACTCGCCGGCAATCACCTTCACCGCCGCCTGATGCCGGCGCAGAGCCGCGAGGAAGCCGGCGCGGGCGTCGGGCGGCTCGATGCCGCGCGGCTCATAGACGTGGCGAGTGAAGAAGAAGCCGGTCAGCCGGAAGGCGTCCTCCAGCGCCGCGGCATCGGCGCGCACGCCGGAGCCGCGCTGCAAGAAGGCCGGCAGCGCCAGCATCTTGTCGTGCCAAGCCGCGCCCGCAGCGCGCGAGACGGCGCGTCCGGATTTCGGCGACACATAAGCGAGATCCTGCCGCGATCCGGTCGCCGCGCATTGGCTGAGGTCGAGGCCGAAGCCGAGCTCATCCAGGATCAGCAATTCGAAGCGCGCCACCAACTCGCCCGCGGCATCGGCATCGCCCAGATGGGAGATCATCACCGCAAGAGCCTCGTAGAGGCCGCCATGGGCATCGCGTTCGGGCAGAAGCCTGAGATGCGCGGCCATGGTCTGCAGGCCGTAGACGGCGACTGCGCTGTCCATCAGCCGGGCGGCGTTCATCTCGATCGCCTCGGCCTGGAAGATGCCGAGATGCTCGTCGAGACGCGCCCGCCACAAAAGATCGACGCGATTGCCGGGCTGCAGCAGCGGCTGCTGCTTGCGCGAGCGCCCGCCCCGCACGAGGCCGAGATGCCGGCCATGGGCGCGCGTCATCACCTCGAGGATGGCGCTGGTTTCGCCATGCTTGCGGGTGCCGAGTATGATTCCCTCGTCGCGCCATTCCATACGTCGAGCTTTTCACCTGTTGGGCGGCGAAATCAAGATTGCCGCCCGTGACCCATAATCTGTCCTGACAGTAATGGCAGGCAACATCTGCCGCTGCCGCCGCGGCGGCAATATCGGAAAATTCTCAGAAACCGTTCGGGATTTTTCGGCCGCGCCGGCGCCAAATACCGGCGCGTTGACCGGGTGAACCGGCGCAGACCGCCGAGCGGCTCGGCTGGCTATTTCCCGAAGCGTCGACCTCTCGGGCAGGCGACCACTCGCTACAATGGCCCGATGAGAGGATCGATATGAGCTCCTTCCTGGGCGTGGTGCGCGGGCACCAGTTGACCATCTTCTTTTCGCTGGCGCTCGGCCTGACATGGCTGGCGTTCATTCCCTTCTATCTGTCGCATGGCCAGAGCATTCCCTGGTTCACCTTCGGACCGGCAATCTCGGGCTTCACCGTCGCGGCACTCGCCGGCGGCTGGGGCGCGGTGAAGACCATCCTCGCCTCGATGGTGAAATGGCGCGTTCGCCCGATCTGGTATCTGGTGGCGGTCGGCCTGCCGTTCGGGACGCAGCTCGCCTCGATCCTGATCAATCCGTTCCTCGGTTCGGCGGAGCCGTCGTGGGGGAACATTCCGGCCTTCTCCGAGGTGGCGCCCATGATCGCGCTCTATGCCGTATTCAGCGGTCCGCTGGGCGAGGAGCCCGGCTGGCGCGGCTTTGCGACCCCGCATCTTCTTGGCCGTCGCCCAGCACTCGCCGGCAGCCTGATCCTCGGCGTGATATGGGCAATCTGGCACTTGCCGCTCGGCCTGCTTGGCGATCTCAGCCTCTACAGCACGATCAACGTCGTGCTGGCCGGGATCGTCTTCACCTGGCTTTACCAGAACACGGGCAGCGTATTGCTGGCCATCCTGATGCATGTCTCACACCAGAACAGCGTACGCTTCCTCGCCAAGGTGTTCGTCGACGGCGACTATATCCAGCAGCAATGGCTCGGCGTCGCGATCTGGGCGGTCATCGCGATCACGATCGTTGCCTATTACGGCACGGAAAGCTTTATGCGACGGCCGGCGAAGCGACTTGCCACTGCATGAATACTCGACCGGTGACGGCGCCTGCTTGGCGCCGTCATCCCAATTTGCGATGATCGGCGAGCACTTCGTCGATCACGCGGCGCTGCCTCCCGACCTCGGCCTGGTTGGCGTCGTGACCGGCAACGGTGATGAGCGCCTTCCACAGCGTCCAGCCGCGTCCGCGCGCCCAGGTCGCGTCATCGACGGAGATGCGCGCGCGGAATGCCTCGCGGCTCTCGCCCTCGAACAGCGTCCAGGCAATCGCCAGATCGCAGGAGGGATCGCCGACGCCCGACGTGCCGAAGTCGATGACAGCGCTCAGACGGCCGTCCTCGACCAGCAGATTGCCTGAGGCGACATCGCCGTGGAACCAGACGGGCGAGCCGTGCCAGCCGGCAGCAAGCGCCGCCTTCCAGACGGCAGTGGCGGCTTGCGTATCGATCCGGCCTTCAAGCGCAGCGATGGCCTGTCTCGCCTCGTCGTCATAGACGGCCAGCGGGCCGCCGCGATAAAAATTGTGCTGGCCAGGTGCCGGGCCGGCGGTCGGATCAATCCGTTTCAGGGCAACGAGGAACTCAGCCAGCGAGACCGCGAACGCGCGAAGGTCGGCGATGTGCCCGGTTTTCGCCGTCTCGCCTTCGATCCAGCGGTAGACGGACCAGTGCCAGGGATAGCCCGCCGCCGGCTCGCCCATGGCGAGCGGCTCGGGAATCGGCAGCGGCAGAAGCGGCGCGAGCTTGCGCAGCCAGCGATGCTCCTTCTCGACCTGCAGCGCATAGGGAGCAGCACTTGGCAGCCTGACCGCCATCGTGTCGCCGAGATGGAAGGTGCGGTTGTCCCAGCCACCGAACGCGACCGGCTTCACAGGCAGATGCCGCCATTCGGGAAACTGCGCGTCGACGAGCCGCCGCACGAGAGCGGTGTCGATATCTATCTTCGGGCTGTGCATGTCGTTATCCCAAAACCGCGTCGCTTTTGGTCGACATGGATCAGTTGGGAAACTCCAATCCCATCTCCCGATAGCGCTCCGGGTCGTCGCCCCAGTTCTCGCGCACCTTGACGAACAGGAAGAGATGCACCTTCTGCTCGAGGATCTCGGCGATCTCGGCGCGCGCGGCCTGGCCGATGGCGCGGATCGTCTCGCCCTTGTGGCCAAGCACGATCTTCTTCTGGCTCTCGCGCTCGACATAGATGACCTGCTCGATGCGCACCGAGCCGTCCTTCTTCTCCTCCCACTTCTCGGTCTCGATATGCGAGGAATAGGGAAGCTCCTGATGGAGCCTCAGATAAAGCTTTTCGCGCGTGATCTCGGCCGCGAGCTGGCGCATCGGCAGATCGGAGATCTGGTCTTCCGGATAGTACCAGGGACCGGCTGGAAGGGTCTCGGCAAGATAATCGAGCAGGTCCTTGCAGCCGGAGCCGGTGAGCGCCGAGACCATGAAGGTGCGCTTGAACGGCACTCTTTCGTTCGCTGCCGCGGCCGAAGCAAGAAGCGTCTCCGGCTTGACCCGGTCGACCTTGTTGAGGACGAGCAGCATCGGCTGCTTGACGTCCTTCAGCCGGTCGAGGATGGCGTCGGCATCGCCCTTGATGCCGCGTTCGGCATCGATCAGCAGCACCACGACATCGGCATCCTTGGCGCCGCCCCAGGCGGTGGTGACCATGGCCGTGTCCAGCCGCCGCCTCGGCTTGAAGATGCCGGGCGTGTCGACGAAGACGATCTGCGCGTTGTCATGCGTGGCGATGCCGCGCACGATGGCTCGCGTAGTCTGCACCTTGTGGGTGACGATCGACACTTTCGCGCCGACCAGCTGGTTGACCAGCGTCGACTTGCCGGCATTGGGCGCGCCAATCAGGGCGACGAAGCCTGAGCGCGTAGGAGGCGTTTCGGAGGTTTCGGTGGCGGTCATGCAGCGCTCCATACGCCTTCGCGCAGCAGCAACGCGGCCGCCGCCGCCTGCTCCGCTTCCCGCTTGGAACGGCCGCTGCCGATCGCCGGCGCGAAAGAGCCGACCTTGACGCTGACGGTGAACAGCGGGTCGTGGTCGGGCCCTTCGCGAGCATCCACCCGGTAGGCCGGCACCGCGCCCGACGCCGCCTGGTGCGCCCACTCCTGCAACTCGGTCTTGGCATCGCGGCGGGCAGCACCGATCGCCTGCGAGCGCGGCTGCCAGTAGCGGTGGATAAACGCGCGGGCGGTCTCAAGGCCACCATCCAGGTAAAGCACGGCGATCAGCGACTCCAGCGCGTCGGCGCGCAGATTGGTTCGCTTGCGGCCTTCGAGATTGCGCACGTCGGAGCCGGCGCGGATCAGCTCCGGCAGGCCGATCTCCTCGGCGATCTCGGAGAGCGCCTCGGCATTGACAAGCGCGTTGAGGCGGAGCGACAGCTCGCCCTCGGCGGCATCGGGAAATGCAGCGAGCAGCATGTCGGCCACGACCAGGCCGAGAACGCGGTCGCCCAAAAATTCGAAGCGTTCGTAGTCGACGCCGGCATGCGTCGAACGCGCGCTGGCATGGGTCAGCGCGCGCTGCAGACGCTGGCGGTCGGCGAAGGCGTGGCCGGTGCGCTCGACAAGCGCTTCGGCAAGGGCATCGGCGGTCAAACGCTTGGTCGCCGCCATGACCTTAGTGGACGAGATGGAACAGGCGGCCGGCACGCATCAGCGACGGCCACTTCCAGATTTCCAACGGGCTGGCGCCATCGGCGATCGAGAAGAAGATGACGTTGGCGCGGCCGACGAGGTTCTCGGCCGGCACGAAACCGACGGTGAAGCGGCTGTCGGAGGAATTGTCGCGATTGTCGCCCATCATGAAATAGTGGCCGGGCGGCACGTCGAACTCGCGCGTGTTGTCGCCGATCGAATTGGGCGTCAGATCGAGCGTGTCATAGGTGACGCCGTTGGGCAGCGTCTCGCGATAGACGTCGACGGGACGGTCGACCTCGGTGATGTCGGGATTGTCGATCTGGCCGACCTTTTCGCGCGGCACGGCGGTGCCGTTGATGAAGAGCTGGCCGTCCTTGACCTGGATCTTGTCGCCGGGCAGGCCGACGACGCGCTTGATGTAGTCGACGGACGGATCCGGCGGGAACTTGAACACGACCACGTCGCCGCGCTTGGGCTCAGAGCCCCAGATGCGGCCGGAGAAAATATTGGGGCCGAAGGGCAGCGAGTAGCGCGAATAGCCATAGGCCCATTTGGTGACGAACAGATAGTCGCCTTCGAGCAGCGTCGGCCGCATCGAGCCGGAGGGGATGGAGAAGGGCTGGAACAGCAGCGTGCGGATGACAAGCGCGAGCAGCAGAGCCTGGATGATGACGGAAAAGGTTTCCCCAAGCCCGCCGGATTTCTTCTGCGATTTTTCAGCCACGCTCATGTCGTCCTCGATTGTGCGTTGGTTGGTATAGAGTCTCGGCGCGCGCTGGGCAACGTCATGCCGCCCGTGGTCAGATGGAATCAATGTGGCGCTTGTTCGGCGGGCACTGCCTCGATGATCACAAAGGCTTGAGCAAGTGGAAAATCGTCGGTGATGGTGAGGTGGATCAGCGCATGGTGGCCCTTGGGCAGGATTTTTTCCAGCCTGGCGGCAGCGCCGCCGGTGAGCGCCATGGTGGGCGCTCCGCTGAGCAGGTTGACCACGCCCATGTCGCGCCAGAAGACGCCCTCGGCCATGCCGGTGCCAAGCGCCTTGGCGCAGGCCTCCTTGGCGGCGAAGCGCTTGGCGTAGGAAGCGGCACGGGCCGCGCGCTTCTCCGATTTGGCCTGCTCGACCTCGGTGTAGATACGCTGGATAAAGCGCTGGCCGTGCCGTTCCAGGGACTTCTCAATACGTCTGATGTCGATCAGGTCGCTGCCGATGCCGATGATCATTCCGCGGGAACTTCCCGTCCGCCCTGCCGAGCCTTCCCGGCTCGCTCGGTCATTCGCCGCTGCCGTTGCGCGCGAAAAGCGGTCATGCCCCACCGCGTGACACCATAGAAGACGAGCCCGAAGACCAAGCCGAGGGGCACCGCGCCGAGAAGCATCGGCTCCAGGATCGGGTGCCACAGCTTGGCGAAGGAAAGCGTGTGCATCATTTCCCCGAGATGCTCCGGCGGCCCATGCCTGGGCAGATGTTCATGCAGGATGAGCTTGCCAGTCTCCCAGGACGCGCCCCAGAGCAGCGGGAAGGACAGCGGATTGCCGAAGAACACCGCACCGAGGGCTGCCGCCACCAGATTGCCGGCGATCACCCAGCAGAGCACGGCGGCGATGATGAAGTGGAAGCCTAGCGGGAAGAAGGAGGCGAAAACGCCTGCCGCGACTCCGGCGGCCACCGAATGGGGCGTCGCTTTCAGCCGCAGAATGCGCTTGGAGAAATACTGAACGGAGCGCGAGAACGAGCGGCGCGGCCATAGGTAAGTACGCACCCGCTCCAGGAGGCCATCAGGCTCTCGGCGTCGAAAAAGCACTCTGTTTCGGTTCCTGGTCCAACACACGCTTCCCTGCCAGCCGGGTCGCGCCAACATATCTTGCGCTTCAACGGCGCAGGAAGGCAACAAAACTTTGCTATAGCGGCGATTGCCAGACCACGGAACAGCGAAACGTCGCCGCGATGGTCTGCCGCAGGCTCTTACATGAGCGCCATTCTGGCGAAACTGAGGAAGACTGGGCAAAGCATGTTTGGCCATTCGTCCTTGCGCGACCGCGGCGCCGAGGTATCGGACGCGGTCAGCCCGGGCTTTTCAGCTAAGTTCGATATTCGCTGACCTCGACCAGGTTGTCGTCGGGATCCCGGAAATAGACCGACATCATCCTGCCGCGAGCACCGGTGCGCTCGACAGGTCCGACTTCGACCGCCACACCGTTGGCTTCGAGGCTGGCGCGGATGTCGGCAAGAGGCACCGCAGCAATGAGGCAGAAATCGCCGGAGCCCGGCGTCGGCGCCTTTGCCTTCGGCTCAAAGGTGCGAGCGACCTCGTGCAGATTGATCTTCTGCGATCCGAACAGAAGCGCGGTCGGCCGGCTCGGCTCGTCCAGCCGCCCCATGCCAAGCACGCGCTGATAGAAGTCGCAAGTCGCTTCGACAGACCGGACCGTCAGGACGAAATGATCGATGCCGGCTATCATGGGCCTCTGCGCGCTTCGCTGGCAAAGAGATTCAACCGGCACCCTCAGGTGCTTGTTTTCATTCATCGCCAGGTCAGATATTTCGGCTTCCCGGCTTAACGGCAGGGATGGCGGCAAGTTCCGGCGGCAGGCGGTCGGGCGGGTAGGCCGGCACCTCATATTCGGCGAGCGCAATCAGCGGCACGCCGACATCGGTCTTGCCGGCCGAACGGTCGATGATGCAGGCGGCCGCCACCACCTCGGCGCCGAGCTGGCGCAGGCAGTCGATGGTCTCGCGTATCGAGAGACCCGTGGTGACGATGTCCTCGACAATGACGACGCGCGATCCCTTGGCGATCTCGAAGCGACGCAGCCGGAACTCGCCCCCTTCCCGCTCGACCCAGACCGCCGGCGCGCCGAGATGGCGCGAGGTCTCGTAGGCCGGGATCAGGCCGCCGATCGCCGGGCCGACGACATAGTCGATCCTGCCCGTCACCGCCTCACGAATCTTTTCGGCCAGCGCCTTGCACAGGCGCTCGGTCTTGTCGGCATGCATGAAGACGCGCGCCTTCTGCAGGAAGATGGGGCTGCGCAGGCCGGACGTCAGGATGAAATGCCCTTCGAGAACCGCGCCAGCCTCGCGGAAAATACCCAGCACTTCATCGGTGTTCATTGTTCGCTCCATGCTCTTGGCGAGTGGTGAGTAGTTATTAGTGAGTAGTGAGTCGAAGGATGAATGGTGAATGGCATTGAGAGCAACCTATTCACTATTCACTATTCACTATTCACTATTCACTATTCACTATTCACCCATTCACACGCCGTGCGTCGCTGACGCTCGAATTGTCCTTCAGCTGTGACAGCAGCCGGTTGAGGTGCTTCAGGTCCCAAACCTCGAGGTCGATCAGCATCTCGGTGAAATCGGGCGCGGTGCGCACCATCGACAGCGTGTGGATGTTGGCATCGTTGGACGCGACGACCTGCGCGATGTCGGCGAGCGAGCCCGGCGCATTGATGGCTGTGACCGAGATGCGGGCCGGGAAGCGCTCCTTGGTCCGCTCGTCTATATCCCAGCGCACATCGATCCAGCGCTCGGGCTGGTCGTCGAAAGCCTGCAGGGCCGGCGACTGGATAGGATAAATGGTGATACCGGTTCCTGGCTGGATGATGCCGACGATGCGGTCGCCGGGCACCGCCCCTTCCGGCGCGAAGCGCACCGGCAGGTCGCCGCGCACGCCGCGGATGGGCACCGCACCGTCGCGCTGCTGGTCCTTGCCCTTGCGCGCGGCGCGGCCAGGCATCTGGAACAGCATGCCGGCGGCGTTGCGGATCTTCGACCAGCCTTCCTCGCGCTGCTTGGGCGCCGCGACTGTGACGCGCTCGTCCTTGTAGTCGGGGAAGACTGCTTTCATGACATCGGTCGAGGCAAGCTCGCCGCGGCCGACAGAGGCCAGCACGTCCTCTATGTCCTTGCGCGCCAGGCGATGCAGAACCGGCTTCAGGCTTTCCTTGGTGAAGTTCTTGCCGGCGCGCTCGAAGGCGCGTTCGAGGATGCGGGCGCCGAGCCCGGAATATTGCTTGCGGATGGCATTCTTGGTGGCGCGGCGGATGGCGGCGCGCGCCTTGCCGGTGACGACGACCGATTCCCAGGCTGCCGGCGGCACCTGCGCCTTGGAGCGGATGATCTCGACCTCGTCGCCGTTCTTCAACTCCGTCATCAGCGGCATGATGCGGCCGTTGACCTTGGCGCCGACACAGGTGTCGCCGACATCGGTGTGGACGGCATAGGCGAAGTCGATGGGGGTGGCGCCGCGCGGCAGCGCGATCAGCATGCCTTTGGGCGTGAAGCAGAACACCTGGTCCTGGAACAGCTCGAGCTTGGTGTTTTCCAGGAAATCCTCGGGATTGTCGCCCTCGGCCAGTTGCTCGATGGTGCGGCGCAGCCAGGCATAGGCGTTGGTCTCCTTGGAGATCGCGTGCGCTGCGCCGTTCGGCTTGCCGCCGCTGTCCTTGTAGATCGAATGCGCGGCAACGCCGTATTCGGCGATCTTGTTCATCTCGCGGGTGCGGATCTGCAATTCGACGCGCTGGCGCGACGGGCCGACAATGGTGGTGTGGATCGAGCGGTAGTCGTTCTGCTTCGGCGTCGAGATGTAATCCTTGAAGCGCCCGGGCACCATCGACCAGGTGGTGTGGATGGCGCCAAGCGCGCGGTAGCAGTCCTCGACGGTGTCGACGACCACACGGAAGCCGAAGATGTCGGAGAGCTGCTCGAAGGAGAGGGCCTTGGCCTCCATCTTGCGGAACACCGACCAAGGCTTTTTCTGCCGGCTTTTGACGCCGGCTTTGATCGCGTGTTTTTCGAACAGGCCGGACAGCGCCTTCTCGATCTCGTCCAGCACCCCCTTGTTGCGCTCGAAGATCTCGGCGAGCCGCGCGGTGACGGCGCGATAGGCTTCCGGATTGATGTAGCGGAAGGCGATCTCCTCAAGTTCCTCGCGCATGCCTTGCATGCCCATGCGGCCGGCGAGCGGCGCATAGATGTCCATCGTCTCCTCGGCGATGCGCAGGCGCTTGGACTCGGGCATATGGTCGAGCGTGCGCATGTTGTGCAGGCGATCGGCGAGCTTGACCAGTAGAACGCGAATATCCTCGGAGATCGCCAGCAACAGCTTGCGCAGGTTCTCCGCCTGCTCGGCCTTCTTGGAAACGAGGTCGAGCTTCTTCAGCTTGGTCAGTCCCTCGACCAGCTTGCCCATCTCGGGGCCGAACAATTCATCGATCTCGGCCCGGGTCGCGGTTGTGTCCTCGATCGTGTCGTGCAGCAGGGCAACAGCGATGGTCGCCTCGTCCATATGCATCTCGGTGAGGATGGCCGCCACTTCCAGCGGATGCGAGAAATAGGGATCGCCCGAGGCGCGCTTCTGGTGGCCATGCTTTTGCATGGCATAGACATAGGCCTTGTTGAGCAGCGCCTCATTGACGTCAGGCTTGTAGCGCTGCACGCGCTCGACAAGCTCATACTGACGCATCATGGGCGGGATCTCGCGGTGATGAAATGATTGATGCGCCGCACCGGCGTGCGACGCATCCCATAGATAGCCACGAAACTGACGATACGGAAGTCCCGGATGCTTGATCCAGGCCCGTGTCCAAGAGCTTAGTAGTCGTCGCTCTTTTCCGGCGGCACCAAACCCTCGATGCCGGCGAGCAGGTCTTCCTCGCTCATGCGGTCGAAGGCGATGTTCTCTTCGGCATCGTCGGTGTCGGCAGCAGCGGTGGCAGCGCCGGTCTGGTCGGCGATGGCCTCGCCCTCGGCCTCCGGCTCGTCGACCTCGACATGCTTCTGCAGCGAGTGGATCAGGTCTTCCTTGAGGTCGTCCGGCGACAGCGTCTCGTCGGCGATCTCGCGCAGCGCAATGACCGGATTCTTGTCATTGTCGCGAGGAACGGTAATCTGCGCGCCCTGGCTGATCTGGCGGGCACGGTGGCCGGCGAGCAGCACGAGCTCGAAACGGTTGTCGACCTTGTCGATGCAATCTTCAACGGTTACGCGGGCCATGGACTGCCCCTTTCATGCGTGGATTTGATGGAAAACTGGCGGGCTCCATAACAAGGACGCCGCCGAAATACAAGCTTTATGGCGGGCACCGCCGAAGCACGAGCCCTTGCCCGGCTCAATACCGGACCTCGCCTTGCTTACCTGGTGCCGATCACAATTGCTTGCAATGCGCGCCCTGCCCTTGGATATCCATAAATCTGGCGTTATCTCGAAAGGGGCGGGAAGAGGGACCATTATCGGGCCTACCCGTCACGTCCTTTTAGACGACAGAAATTTTTGAAAAGGGATATTTTTCAATGTTCGATCCCCGTGAAAAGATCGCTCTTTTCATCGACGGCGCCAACCTCTACGCCACCTCGCGGGCGCTGGGCTTCGACATAGACTACCGCAAGCTTCTGTCGAGCTTTCAGAAACGCGGCTACCTGCTCAGGGCCTATTACTACACCGCGCTGGTCGAGGATCAGGAATATTCCTCGATCCGGCCGCTGATCGACTGGCTGGACTATAACGGCTTCAAGGTGGTGACCAAGCCAGCCAAGGAGTTCACCGACTCGACCGGCCGGCGCAAGATCAAGGGCAACATGGACATCGAGCTCACCGTCGATGCGCTGGAGCTTGCCGATGTCGTCGACCACTATGTCATCTTCTCCGGCGACGGCGACTTCCGCACGCTGGTCGAGGCGCTGCAGCGGCGTGGCCGCAAGGTGTCGATCATCTCGACCATGGCCTCGCAGCCGCCGATGATCTCCGACGACCTGCGCCGCCAGGCCGACCACTTCATCGACCTCATGACGCTGAAGAATGAAGTCGGCCGCGATCCATCGGAACGGCCGGTCCGCCGGCCTGAGCCGGCTGAAGCCGACGAGGACGATTATTGAGCGCGGCAGCCTTGAGCGCCGCGCCCTCCCCCGAGCCTGACCGCGATTGTCCGCTTTGCCCGCGGCTGCACGACTTCATCGCCGCCTGGCGCCAGCGCGAGCCGGGCTGGTTCAATGCACCGGTGCCGACCTTCCTGCCGCCGGAAGGCGAGGACTCGGTCAGGCTCCTCATCGTCGGGCTGGCGCCCGGCCTGCGCGGCGCCAACCGCACCGGGCGTCCCTTCACCGGCGACTATGCCGGCGACCTGCTCTACGCAACGCTGATCGCTCAAGGGTTGGCGCGCGGGGAATTCAAGGCCAGGCCCGATGACGGGCTGGAGCTCGTCGGCACCGCGATCACCAATGCGGTGCGATGCGTGCCGCCGGAAAACAAGCCGGTCGGCGCCGAGATCGCCACCTGCCGGACCTTCCTCAAACCGACGATCGCGCGCTTTGCCAATCTGCGGGCCATCCTGACGCTGGGCTCGATCGCGCATCAATCGACGGTGCGGGCGCTGGGCGGGCGCGTCGCCACCCTTCCGTTCCGCCACGGCGGACGACAGCAGGCCGGCGGCATCACGCTGTTCTCCAGCTATCACTGCTCGCGCTACAACACCAACACCGGTGTCCTGACGGAAGCGATGTTCGTCGATGTGTTCAAGGAGATAGCGGCGTTCCTGAAGAGCTAGAATCCGGCGCCACGGCGAACAGCTCCGAGAGCCTCGCCGGGCCCCCCTTCAGCACATTCAGGTCGACGTCGCCGTCGATGCCGTCGACACGGCCTCTGTCGAGATATTGCCAATAGACCCAGTCGTCTTCGTTCAGCGGCCCCCGCACAGAGCGCAGCCAGCGCTGTCGAACCGCGATATGAGGGGCATAGGTCGGCGCCGTCTCATCGGTAATATAGAAAATGGCCGGCTTGCCGTAAGCCGCCTCGACCGGGCCAAGGAATGCCAGCAGTTCGGCGTTCAGCTCGGCGGGCGAAGGGCGTCGGGGACAATTGCCGTGGAACTCGATGTCGACTACTGGCGGCAAGAGCTGCTCGCCGCGCGGCACGACCGAAATGAAGTTCCTGGCCTGGTCGGCACCCGGGCGGCAGAAGGTGAAGAAATGATAGGCGCCGACAGCGAGGCCCGCCGCGCGGGCCTGGCGCAAATTCTCAGCAAAGGCATCATCGACATAGTCACCACCTTCCGTCGCCTTGATGATGGCGAAGACGACATCGTCGGCCGCGACGCGCGGCCAGTCGATCCTGCCCTGGTGATGCGAAACATCGATGCCCCTTATGGGGAATTCGCTGCGATCCGGCGGGAAAGCACGGGGTCGGAAAAAGCCCTCTGCCCATGTCGCAAGCGCCAGAAAGACGAAAGCCAAGGCCAGGGCAATCAAGCCGTTCCTCAAGCCTTGGCTCCCTGCTCGCCTTGCCCGCATATGAAGGTGGCTTTATCCGCGCTCCTTAAGGAGCCGCCCCTTCTCGCGCGACCAGTCGCGCTGCTTTTCGGTCTGGCGCTTGTCGTGCAGCTTCTTGCCGCGGGCGATGGCGAGCAGGAGCTTGGCGCGGCCGCGATCGTTGAAATAGATTTTCAGCGGCACCAGCGTCATGCCTTCGCGCTCCACGCTCTGGGCAAGCTTGGCCATCTCGCGCTTGCTGACGAGCAGCTTACGGCGCCGGCGCGGCTCGTGGTTGAAGCGGTTGGCCTGGAGATATTCCGGCAGATAGGAATTGATCAGCCAGATCTCGCCGCCTTCGGCCGAGGCGTAGCTCTCCTGGATGTTCGCTTGGCCCTGGCGCAGCGACTTGACCTCGGTGCCGGTCAGCACCAAGCCGGTCTCGATCGTGTCGAGCACCTCGTAGGAAAAGCGCGCCTTGCGGTTTTCGGCGACCGTCCTGTTGTTGGGGTCGGCTTTCTTGACTTGATTCATAATGCGGAGAGGTGGCGCCTCATCCCTAATTAATCAAGCCGGCGTGCTTCAGCGCCGCGTCGAGCTTCTCGGCGGTCGAAGCTTCGACCGTCACCAGCGGCGAGCGGACCACGTTCTCGACCTTGCCCAGCTTCGACAGGGCGTATTTGGCGCCGGACACGCCGGGCTCCACGAAAATTGCTTTATGCAGCGGCAGGAGACGATCCTGCAGTTCTAGCGCCTTGGCGCTGTCGCCGGAGAGCGTCGCTTCCTGGAACTCGGCGCAAAGGCGCGGCGCGACGTTCGACGTCACCGAGATGCAGCCGACGCCGCCATGCGCGTTGAAGCCGAGCGCGGACGCATCCTCACCGGAAAGCTGGATGAAATCCTTGCCGCAGGTCATGCGCTGTTCCGAGACGCGCTCGACCTTGCCGGTCGCATCCTTGACGCCGGCGATGTTCTTGAAGTCGTGGCGCAGCCTGCCCATCGTCTCCGGGGTCATGTCGATCACTGAGCGCGGCGGGATGTTGTAGATGATGATCGGCAGCTTCGTTGCCCTGGCAACGGCTGCGAAATGCTCGTAGAGGCCGCGCTGGGTCGGCTTGTTGTAATAAGGCGTGACGACCAGGGCTGCATCGGCGCCTGACTTTTCGGCATACTGCACCAGGCCGACGGCTTCCTCGGTGTTGTTGGAGCCGGCACCGGCCACAACTGGAACCCTGCCCCTGGCGACCTCGATGCAGACCTTGACGACATTGCGGTGCTCGTCATGCGACAGCGTCGGCGACTCGCCGGTGGTGCCGACGGGCACGAGGCCCTTGGTGCCCTCGGCGATCTGCCATTCGACAAACGCGCGAAAGGCTTTCTCGTCGAAACGCCCGCTCTTTTCGAACGGTGTCACGAGCGCAGTCAGCGAGCCTCTCAGCATATTGTCCAAACTCCTTGGGACTTTGTTGGTCTAAGCATGTCGCTCTCCCAAAGCCGGGTGCCCACTTTGGGCGACATGCATCAGCGTTTTGTCGATGCGTTAATTTCGGCGCCTTCTAATCGAAAGCGAAGCCGCGCACCATAGTCTCGACACGGTTCAGCGGCAAGCATTGCTGTAGTGCCAGCAAGCGTAATTCGAACGGCCTCGATAACCTTTTGTTTACGAGCCTTTCACGACCTAAGTTTAGGCTCCGGGTCGGCCTCGAAGGCCCTGCCTGCTGACAATGTGCCGGGGTGGAACAATGCCGACAAGTCGGCCTCATCTGTTCGCGCTTTTGAGCGCGGCTGTCGCGCTGATACCGGGTATGGCGATCGGCGGCAGCGTCGACGTGCGCGTGACGGCGGCGATTGCCGCGCCGGGCTCGCCGTCGGCCGCGGACCAGGCGCAGCAGCTTCAGCCTCCGTCCAGCATCGCGCAATTGAAGAGCGGACTCGACGCGCTCGCGGTGAACAACATCGCCGCGGCGCGCAATGCCCGCGACACGTTGCCCTCCACCTCGCTCGACCGGCACATTCTGGCCTGGGCGATCGCGCTGTATGGCGGCGACCAGGTGCCGAGCGGCGAAATCGCCGATGCCGCCAAGATGCTGCCTGGATGGCCGGGCACGATCGCGCTGCGCAGGAACAGCGAGCGCGCGCTCTATCGCGAGAACCCGCCGCCGCCAGTGGTGGTGCGGGCCTTCGGCCGCAGCCAGCCGCTGACGCCGGAAGGCGTGATCATCCTTGCCCGCTCGCAGGTGGCGCTGGGCGATCAAGCGGCGGCGCGCGCGGTGCTGGTGCCCTTCTGGCGCACGGAGAAGCTGGATGCCCAGGACGAAACTTCCATCATCAAGGAATTCGGCACGCTGATCCCCGCGGCCGATCATCGCTATCGCATGGAGCGCATGTTCTATGCCGACCGGCCGTCCTCGGCGCTGCGCGTCGCCGGCCTTGCCGGCGCCCAGCAACTGGCGGATGCCTGGGTGGCGGTCGATAAAGGCGAAAAAAACGCGGCGAAACTGTTGAAGGCGGTGCCGGCGACGCAGCGTTCGGCCGGCTATTTCTTCGCCGAGGCAGAATATCTGCGCAAGCAGCAAAAAGTTGCCGATGCCGCGGCAGTCGTGATGAAGGCGCCGACCAATCGCGACGCGCTGGTCGATCCCGATGCCTGGTGGGTGGAGCGGCGCGTTCTTTCGCGCGAGCTGGTCGATCAAGGCGACATAAAGACCGCCTACAAGATCGCCTCCATGCATGCGGCCGAAAGCGCGGCCAGCGCCGCGGAAGCCGAGTTCCATGCCGGCTGGTATGCATTGCGCGGTCTCAACGATCCGGCAGCGGCCGCCTCGCATTTTTCACGCATCGCCGAGCTCGCCCAGGGACCGGTGTCGCTGTCGCGCGCCTATTACTGGCTTGGCCGCGCCGCGGAAGTCGGCGGCCCGGGCAGCGCCAAGGACTATTTCACCCGGGCAGCCAGCTACGGCACCACCTTCTACGGCCAGCTTGCCGGCGAGCGTGTGGGCCTCAGAACCTTGAGCATCGTCCATCCCACGCCCAGCGCGGCCGACCGCCAAAGCTTCGAGGGCCGCGAGGCGGTGAAAGCGATCAAGCGGCTGCAGGAGGCAGGGTATGACCGCTATGCCGAGACGCTCTACCGCGACCTCGCGGGGCAGCTGACCAGCCCCGGCGAGCTTGCGCTGCTGGCGGGGCTTGCCGAAAAACAGGGCAACCATTTCATGGCGCTGAAGGTCGGCAAGATCGCCGCCCAGCGCGGCATCGATGTGGGTGCGCTTTCGCATCCGTTGGGTGTCATTCCCGATTCGGCCGATATCTCCGGCTCCGGCAAGGCGCTGGCCTATGCCATCGCCCGCCAGGAGAGCGAGTTCAATGTCGCGGCGATTTCCAGCGCCGGCGCGCGCGGCCTCTTGCAGTTGATGCCGGGTACCGCCAAGCAACTGGCGAAGAAGGCCGGCATGACCTTCTCGCAAACGCGGCTGACGACCGATGCCGGTTACAACGCGACGCTGGGGTCAGCCTTCCTCGGCGAGCAGCTCGACCGCTTCAACGGCTCCTATGTGCTGACCTTCGCCGGGTACAATGCCGGCCCAAACCGCGCCGCCCAGTGGGTGGCGAAATATGGTGATCCGCGCGGCAAGGACGTGGACGCCGTCGTCGACTGGGTCGAGCGGATCCCATACACAGAAACAAGAAGTTACGTGCAGCGCGTGATGGAGAATTATGAAGTCTACAAGATGCGTATTTCCGGCAAATACGACATCGTCGGGGATTTGGTGAACGGGCGCAGTTGAGGGCCGGCGGGCGTATGCAAGCCTCAGGTTGGCGATCCTTCGCGCCCCCCTCTGTCCTGCCGGAAACCTCCCGCATCCAATGATTTGACCGCGGCCGCCCTCGCCTGTAGCTGTCGGTCACCTCAGCGAGGAGCAGCATCCGGATGGCGAGCGACGGTTTCTCCGACTTCTTCTATGCCGCACCCGATGGGCTGAAACTGCATGCCCGCATTTATGGCGAGCCGAACAGCGGTGGCTGGCCGGTCGTCTGTCTGCCCGGCCTCACCCGCAATGCGCGCGACTTCCATGAGCTCGCGCTTTACCTCTCCGGCAAGGCGAAGACGCCGCGCAAGGTCGTCGCTTTCGACTATCGCGGCCGTGGCCGATCCGACTACGATCCCGACATCAGCCACTACAATGTCGGCGTCGAAGCCGGCGACGTGCTCGCTGGCTTGTCGGCGCTGGGTATCGAAGAGGCTGGCTTCATCGGCACCTCGCGCGGCGGACTCATCATCCATGTGCTCGGCGCGCTGAAGCCGGCCGCGTTGAAAGCCATTGTCCTCAACGATATTGGCCCGGTGATCGAGGCGGAAGGTCTGGCCCATATCCGCTCATATCTCGATCGCGCGCCGAAGCCGAAGACATTCGCCGAGGCAGTCGATGCGCAGCGGCGCGTGCATGGTGGCGGCTTCCCGGCGCTCACCGATGCCGACTGGGCGCGTATGGTTGGCGCCATCTGCCGCGACACGGATGCCGGGCTGGTGCCCGATTTCGATCCTGCCCTGGTCGAGACCCTGGCCAATGTCGACTTCAGCAAGCCACTGCCGGATCTGTGGCCACAGTTCAACGCGCTTGCCGCCGTGCCGTTGCTCGCCATACGCGGCGGCAATTCGACGCTTCTCTCCACCGCGACGATCGAGGAGATGGCAAAGCGTCATCCCGGCATGCAAACGATCACGGTCGAAGGCCAGGGACACGCGCCCTTCCTGGAAACCGGCAACCTGCCGAAGAAGATTGCGGATTTCCTCGATCGCGCCGAAGTCAAGTCCACGTAAAGTAAAGCCCGAGACTAACTCCGCCCCGGGCCTGTTTTTGAAATATAGATTCCCGGCGCGTGGCGTGCCGCCTATTTGCCCTTCGAGCTCTTGCGGCCTGCCTTCGCGGGCTCCGAGCCGCTCTCCTTGCGAGCGGCTTTGGTCGATGACGGCGTGATCAACGGGGACGCAAACACCGAGTTCTGTGCGGGCCGCGGCGCCTCTTCGGCACGCGGCTTCTCCAGCACCACGACGCAGCCATCGAGGTCGTTGGTGGCGAGGTGCGCGTAACGCATGGTCATCGACAGCGTCTGGTGACCGAGCCACATCTGCACGCGCCGGATGTCGATGCCGCCCTGGACGAGTCGCGAAGCGCAAGTGTGGCGCAGGATATGCGGCACCACCTGCTCATCGGCGCCAAGACCGACTTCGGCCTTCGCCTCGTTCCAGATGGCGCGGTACTGCGCCTGGGTGAGCTTGGTGAACGGACCCTTTGGCCGGCGGCCTTCGGTGGTCGGCGGCAGCTTGATCACCTCCTTGACCCGTTCGGTCATCGGGATGGTGCGGCTGCGGCCCGACTTTGTGATCCAGAAGCTGACGCGGTGTTCCTGGATGTCGTTCCAGATCAGGCCGAGCGCCTCGCCGAGACGGCAGCCGGTGTCGACCAGGAAGACCGAAAGTCGGTAAGCATCTTCGCTGCGGCTCTTGATGGCGGCGAACAGCCTTGCCTCTTCGTCCCTTTCGAGGAAACGAATCCGTCCCGCCCGCTCCTTCTGGCGGCGGAACTCGGGCAGGCTGTGGATATCTCCCATCTTATGAGCCTTGCGCAGCAGCTTGCTGAGTGCAGCCATCTTGCGATTGATGGTTGCGTTGCTGTTCCCGCGCTGGCGCAAGGTACCGATAAGATTGTCCAGGGTGTTCTGGTCAAAGGTGCTGAAACGCTCTCCCAGAAGGATCTCGTCTATTTCACCAATGAATGAGCTGACATTGTATTTATGCCGCCCATCATCCCAGAGTATATCCCGGTATGCTGTAAAGAGCTCACTGACCCTGTACGATTTTACTTCCCGGACCTTGTTATAGGTGTACCTAAACTTCGAATTCTGAGAAGAAAATACCGCAAAATGACCAGAGGGCTCCCCCTCTTGAATCGCTTCATTCGACATTTTTAGCCACACCCCCTGTGGTTAAGGGACCAGCCCTAACCGCTCGGGAGCATCCTTTCAAGAGTTTTTCGAGTCTGGCCTCCGACCCCATCCGCCGAGGGCGGATCCCACAAAGTCGCTCTACAGACCCGATCAGCTTACCGTATCACCCCCATCCTTTCGTTGCGTTGATCCATCGCGAAAAGCAAAACGGCCCGGGCGCAGAGATGCCCGGGCCGGATTTCATGTTGTTGCAGTCCAGCCCTTAGAAGGAGCGCTGGAAGCGAAGGATGCCGCCGACGCTGTTCTTCTTGTCAGCGTTGGTCCAGTTGCCATAAATGGTCGGGGTATCGAAGTTGCCATAATGGTTCCAGTCAACTTCGGCCGTGACCGTGAAGCCCGGGACAACGTCGTAGGCAACGTTTGCCGCGACGCCGTAATTCTTGTCGTCGTCACCCGACACCTGGAGGTTGAACGAGGTCTTCTCGTTGAACTTATAGGTGCCGCCAGCCCACCAAGCCCAGTTACCGCCCCAGATCTTGTAGAAGCCGCGACCATTAGCGTCGATGAAATTATCATCGTTGAGCTTGCCGTCGTTGCCATAGCCAAACATGCCGAACAGCGAGATCTGGTCATTGACGTTGACGTCCAAGCGAACCTTGCCGGTCACCTGTTCGTAATTGCTGTCATAAGCCAAAACACCGGTGACGGCGCCCCAGCCCTGCGTCCACTTCACACCGCCGACGACATGCGGAACATAGCTGTCGATGGTGTAAACGTCGCCGTAGCCCTCTTCGAGCGAGACCACAGCCGAGAAGCCGTTGCCGGCGTCGAAATAGTACTGCACGACGTTGGTGTCGAAGCCACCGTAAGGAACGATCGTGTCCTGGATGACGTTGCCGGCATAGCCGATGAACGTATCGAAGGCCGATTCGTCCTTACCGACGCGGAGACCGCCGAGCTGGATCCAGGCGAAGTTCAGCGACACGTCTTTGTTGCCAGCCGGATTGGTGGTGGTGACGAGGCCATCCCTGCCGCTACCATTGCCGAAGTTGAAGCGGGTCTCGGTGTAGGTTTTCAGGGTACCGAGCTCGGTTTCCTGGCCGGTCCAGGTCTTCAGCGTAAAGCGAGCATTTTTCTTCCACGTGCCGTTCTCGTCGCCATCGATCTTGTCGAGAGCCTTGGCACCATCGAACGAGCCAACATCGCCGAAGCCAATGTCGTATCGAACATAGCCGCCAATGCGCAGGCAGGTTTCGGTGCCGGGGATATAGAAGTAGCCCGAACCGTACACGTCGCAGATCTTGACGTATTCAGCCGGTTCCGGCTCGGCGACGGTCACCGCGTCGGCGGCGCGAGCACCGGAAACTGCGATCAGGGCCGCAGCTGAGCCGAGAAGAAGGCTCTTGATGTTCATTTTCTGACCTCCAGTCAAAAGTTAAAAAACGGGTCTGGGTATTTTTTGCTGAAGGACAGCGTTCCCTGCCCCATCCCCACTTACCGAAAAAGATGCGCACCGCGCCGCTCCTTCGAACGCGACCTTTACCCAGGCGGCGGCGGCGTTCAACCATGATCGTATCGGCAGAAGCCCCGTCCGCACGCTATCCCCGAACGTTGTTGCACAAATGACACGATTTGGCCTCACTCCGAAAGTTCTCATTAACCATTAAGGCCTTGCGCCGGTCGAATCCGGCGATGGGCGGCCGAAATTGCGGCGCCAGCTGCGAGTCGCCAGGCAGGGAATCGCCATGGAATCGCCCCATGAGGCCATCCGTCTTGCCGCCGATGCCAAATTTTCGGCGATTATGGCGCCGGCTTGTTGATTGTGGCGGCGCTTTTCTTTATCCAGCGGCGCGACGGAGAGGTGGCCGAGTGGTCGAAGGCGCTCCCCTGCTAAGGGAGTAGAGGTCAAAAGCTTCTCGTGGGTTCGAATCCCATCCTCTCCGCCATCCTGCTTCGCGCTGCGCGCTTCGCAGGACAAGCCCTACAGTTCGTGCGAAGCAGGATGGCGGAGAGGATGCGCTCCGAAGCCTTGGCGAAGGAGGGCCGGTCCGTGTGAGTACGCATGCCTGATTGAGAGCGAGGCTTTCGTAGGCGAGCGTTACATCGGACCTGCGGCGACGAATTGCTGAGCATAACGCCGGAAAGTCCAGTCACACTTCCAAATTTCTCGCGTGGCGATCGTGACCTACATGGCCTTTTCAAGCCGAGCAAAGGCGACTTTGGTCCGAGCGCTATCTCAAATCGGGATCCGGGCACGCGTTCGCCAGCAAACGTCTTTGGTAGCGGCTACTCGGAAAAAATACAGCAATAACAAAGCACTGACACCGGTGACAGTCGAGTGAAATCGGCGCTGCTGTTCGATTCTGACTGGAGGTCAGAAAATGAACATCAAGAGCCTTCTTCTCGGCTCAGCTGCGGCCCTGATCGCAGTTTCCGGTGCTCGCGCCGCCGACGCGGTGACCGTCGCCGAGCCGGAACCGGCTGAATACGTCAAGATCTGCGACGTTTACGGCGCCGGCTACTTCTATATCCCGGGCACCGAGACCTGCCTGCGCATCGGCGGCTATGTCCGCTACGATGCCGCTGGTGGCGACATCGGCTCGTTCGACGGCGCCCGCACGAGCGATGTCGTAACCGGCAAGGACCAGGGCACGTGGTTCAAAAACACCCGCTTCACGCTCAAGACCTGGACCGGCCAGGAAACCGAGCTCGGCACGTTGAAGACCTACACCGAAATGCGCATGAATTTCGGCAACCGCAACGGGGATTTTGAGTACAACGAAGCCGGCAACAAGACCTTCGACCTGCACTTCGCCTGGGTACAGCTCGGTGGACTGCGCGTCGGTCTCGACGAATCGGCTTTCGACACCTTCGTCGGTTACGCCGGCAACGTCATCAACGACACGCTGGTCCCCTATGGCGGCTTCCAGACCAATGAAATCCAGTACTACTTCGATGCCGGCAACGGCTTCTCGGCGGTGGTCTCGCTGGAAGAGGGTTCGGGTCGATATGACGGGGCAATTGGCACGATCGACAGCTATGTTCCGCATGTCGTCGGCGGCGTGAAGTACACGCAGGGCTGGGGCGACATCGTCGGTGTCGTTGCCTACGACAGCAACTACGAAAACGTATCCGGCAAGGTTCGCCTGGATGTGAACGTGACCAATGAACTGTCACTGTTCGGCATGTTCGGTTACGGCAGCGACGGCAAGCTTAGCGATGTTGGACTCGCTCGCTCCTTCTACAAGCCATGGGGCGGCCATTGGGCCTTCTGGGCCGGCGGCACTTACAAGTTCAGCGACAAGGCCTCCTTCAACCTCCAGGTGTCGGGCGATCAGTTCAAGAACTACGGCATTGCAGCTAACGTTGCCTACACTGTCGTTCCCGGCCTCACCATCACGCCCGAAGTTGACTTCCTCCACAATGGCAGGTTCGGCGATTTGGACAATTCCAACTGGACCGGTGCCACCAAGAAGAACAGCGTCGGCGGTATCATCCGTTTCCAGCGCGACTTCTAGAACCAGATATTTTCTGGGGAGACAGGAAAACCCGGCGGGCAACCGCCGGGTTTTTTCTGTTTTGAGTGCATGTCGAGGTCCCCAATCGCTGCGCAGTTTGGGTGTTGCAGCAATGTCCGAGCCGCCTTTGGCGTTCGACACGATATCGGCGTAGCGGCTGTGGAGAGCTCCTAAAATCCGGGGGGACAGCCGCTCCTGTACTGCCGGACATCTCTCCATCACTTGAGAGCTGATCGAATGTCACGCCGCATATGCCAATTGCCAACGTCGCAGCATGGAACGGGATGCCGAAGCTGCCAATCTCGCGACTTGTGGGGAGATATTCAGTCCGGCCCGCAGTTGCTGCCGAAGGTCCGGCAGGACAAAGGGGGCGCGAACGGTCATAACGGATCCGGCTTTGCGTCGCCGCATTTCCTCAAGCAAACGACCAAGCCGTCAGAATCTCCGGATCGAGCAACTGGCTGGCCGGAGCGGCTGCGCCCGGCGATCGAATTCAAAGCTCGGCCAGGTCACCCAAGGCTCCAATCAGGGGGGTGATCTCGGCTTCGAAACTCTTCCAGCGCCTCACGGAGGATCTGTAGACCGGCTGACGAACCTGCCAGCGGCTGGGGGTGGTAACCGCCCCTTCCCTGTCGAAGAAGCGCAAGCAGGCATCATTCCACGGCAACCCGAGATAATCGATGAGCCGGCGCGACTGCGCCTCTTGGTCCTCCACAAGTGTCTCATATCGATTCTCGAAGATGCGGCCCGGGAACACCTCGTTCCAATGACGCATCAAGCGATCGTACTCGCGATAGTAGAGACCGAGCGTCTGCAGGTCCGTATTGTAGCCGTGCGTCGAGCTGAACGGCAGGACGTAGCACGATACGCAGTTGTCGATAGCATCGCGGCGACAGTGAATGATGCGCGCCTTAGGGAAGAGAAGGCTGAGAAGGCCAACCAATTCGAAATTGTGCGGCATCTTATCTATGATGCGCCGCGCCGTCGGAGCGCGCTCCCGCAGATAGGAAAGATGCTCTTCTGCCAACGTCTTGGACAAGCCCTCGGTGATTGTCGTGATCGGTTTATCAAAATCGGAGGCAGAGGCTTGCAGACCGATTGCATTCGCCACCCGCCTTAGCTTGCTCAACTCTCCCGCCCCGTGAACCTCGGGATGACTGGCGCATATCTGTTCGGTAAGCGTGGTGCCCGAGCGCGGCATGCCCACCACGAACACAGGCGCTTCGGAAGAATTGCCGTAACCAGACCTTACCGCAAAGAAATCCGGCGTAAACGTTTCAATCGTCAGGTCTATGAAACGACGGTACCGATCGATGTCGAATTTGTGACCTTCCGCTTGCTTCGCCTTCTTGAAGTGGCCGAAGGCTGCCGCATAGCGCTTAAGGTCGTTCTCCACTTTACCGGCGGCGTAGTTGAGACTCGCTTTAGCCTCCGGCTTAAGCCCCGGCCTGTTCAACTCGCGAAGGATCGACTGGAATTCGGCGGGCTCCTCAGTGAATTTTCGGGTTTGCACAAGGTCGTAGTAGGCGGCCGCCACGTCGATGCGGCGTTCGATCGCCTCCTTGATATAGGAAGCGGCCTCATCCATGCGCCCAAGGCCAGTGAGCGCGGCTGCTATTCCGATCCGCGCCTTGGGATGGTCGCGCTTGATCCTCAGCGCCTTCTCATACAGGGGCAAAGCAAGATCAGGTTTGTCGAACTGGGTGTAAACGCCCCCCAAGGCACAAAGCGCCTCTACCAGATCGGGCTGCACTTGCAAGGCATATTGGATGTGTTTGACGGCCGCTGAGAATTCACTCAGCTTCCCATAGGCCTCGCCGAGGCTAAGATGGTAGTAGGGGTTTCTAGGCTCCTCGCCGACTGCACGCGCGAAATAGCGCAAGGCCGCCTCATCATCGTAACCCAGACAGACGGTGCCCATGATGTACAGGGCCAGCGGATGATTTGGCGTTCGAGCCAGCACCTGGAAGCATAAATCCTGTGCTTCATCAAGGCGTTTGGCCTGTTGACACTCATAAGCTTTCTTCAGCAAAGCGTCGTCGGCCTGTGCGCGGGCAAGCGAATCTTGCTTCTGAAGGCTCGGCTGTGGCGGACTTGCCTGGGGCCATCTGGACTTCGGCGTAACGCCGGATTTGAGGTGTTTGGACCAGGCAGGCGGCAGTCGGTTATTCATCCCTTTGGCTAGCAAAGGGGGCTGGCCGAATCCAGTAAACACAATGCGATGCGGGTCCGCTGAAATAGATGTTCAGCGCCCCAATCCATCTCCGTCTGATCGGCCCACAGGTACTGCCAGCCTTGGCGGATGTTCCCTTCCCGCAAGCGGCATCGTTTCAGAGGAGATTATTTGCGCTGACATATCAATTTCGGCGCGCATTACAGCTCGCCAGGGCGCCCAAGGTGTTTTGGTCGTACTCTGTCAACCCAGGTGCGCCAGAGGCCAAATTGAGATATGGGGCAGCCTTGCCAGTGGCAGTCAAATCTCCGCCAAGTCACCCAACGCTTCGATCAGGGGCTGGATTTCGCGCTCATAGTTCTTCCAGCGCTTCACCGAAGATTTGTAGATCGGCTGGCGAACCTGCCAGCGACTGTACGTGTTTACCGCACCATCCCTCTCGAAGAAGCGAAGGCATGCATCGTCCCATGATAGCCCAAGATAGTTTATCAGACGGCGCGACTGCTCCTCCTGGTTTTCAATCAGCGTCTCATAACGATTTTCGAGAATACGACCCGGGAAAACTCTGTTCCAATGGCGCATCAAGCGATCATACTCGCGATAGTAAAGTCCAAGTGTGCGCAAATCGCAATTGTAGCTATGACCTTCGCTAAAGGCCAGCATGAAGCAAGAAACACAATTATCGATGGCGTCGCGACGGCAATGAATGACCCGCGCGTTGGGGAAGAGAAGCCAGATGAGGCCTACCACTTCGAAATTGTGCGGCATCTTATCGATGACGCGCGCCGCATGGGGTGCCCTCTCCCGTAGATAAGCCAAGTGTTCATCCGCCAGCATTTTTGAAAGATCGGGTGTGATTGACATGATCGATTGGGCCATGTCGCCCGAAGAGCGATCTAGTTGGCCGGTTGCGTTCGCAACTCGCCTCAGCTTGCTAAGTTCGCCCGCGCCGTGCGCATACGGATGGCTGGCGCAAATTTGTTCAGTAAGCGTGGTCCCCGAACGTGGCATGCCAACAACAAAAACAGGCACTTCAGACGAATTTCCATAGCCCGCTCTTTCGGCTAGCAGGTCTGGGGTGAATATCTCGATCATCGAATCGACCCAGCGCCGGTACTGGTCGACATCGAACCTGTAACCCAAGGCCTCTTTCGCCTTGTTAAAGTGAAAAAAAGCCTGTTCGTAGCGTTTGAGGTCGTTCAGAACTTTGCCGGCCGCGTGATGGAGCTGCCCCGCGCTCTCAGCGCTTAACTTTGAATTGTCGAGTTCGCGCAGAATGGATTGGAATTCCGCGGGCTCCTCCGCGAATTTGCGGGTGTGTACAAGATCGTTATAGGCAGTCGGCAATTCAATCCGCCGTTCGATCGCTTCCTTCAGGTAGGTAGCGGCTTCATCCATCCGCCCGAGGCTGCTGAGCGCGTTAGCAAGCCCTATGCGTACCTTCGGATGGTCGCGATTGGTTTTCAACGCCTTCTCGAAGAGCGGCAATGCCATCTCTGGTTTATCAAACGCCAAATAAACACGGCCAAGAGAACAAAGCGCTTCTACAAGGTCAGGCTGCAAGTCCAGTGCATACTCTATGTGCTTGATCGCTGACGAAAATTCGCTGAGTTTTACATAGACGTCGCCGAGACTTAGATGGTAGTAAGGATTTTTAGGCTCCTCGCCGACAGCTCGCGCGAAATATCGCAAAGACTTTTCATCGTCGTAGCCCACATACACTGTCCCCAGGATGTACATAGCAAGAGGATGATTTGGCGTGCGCGCAAGGACTTGGAGGCACAAGTCCTGAGCCTCGTCCAGCCGTTTGGCTTGCTGGTGTTCATAGGCTTGCTTCAGGAGCTCGTCGTCGGCTCTCTCTCGCGCGCGCAGATTTGTTTTCAGCAAACTGGCTTGTGGCAACTTGGCTTGCGGCGCAGGGCCGGATCTGATGTGCTTTGACCAAGCAGGCGGCAGTCGATTGTTCATGGTTCCTCGCTACCAAAAACAAGCGGCGGAATCTAGCCTGAGCCGCGCAATCGATATGGTTCTGGCGCAGCTTGCGTCCTTCCATCGCTCACGCTAGCAAGAAGCCACCTTTCTCAACCGAGCCTTTGCCATGCTACAGCGCCCTTCCCTTACGCCGATCGTCGGCGCGCTTCCCACCACGGTGCCGTTCGTCGGGCCGGAGGCGCAGGAGCGCGAGCGCGGGCGGCCTTTCCGCGCCCGCATCGGCGCCAATGAAAGCAGCTTTGGACCCTCGCCGCGCGTGATTGCCCGCATGGAGAGCGTCGCGCGCGACCAGTGGATGTATTGCGACCCCGACAATTTCGACCTCAAAGTCGCGACGGCCGCGCATCACAATATCGGCGTCGAGAACGTGGTGGTCGGCGAAGGCATTGACGGGCTGCTCGGCCTTGTCGCGCGCATGTATGTCGCGCCGGGCGACGCGGTGGTGACCTCGCTTGGCGCCTATCCTACCTTCAACTTCCACATCGCCGGCGTCGGCGGCCGGCTGGTGACGGTTCCCTACGACGACGACAAGGAGGACCTGGACGGACTGCTTGCCGCTGTCGCCAGGGAAAGAGCGCCGCTCGTCTATCTCTCCAATCCGGACAATCCGATGGGAAGCTGGTGGGAGGCGCCGGACCTCGTCCGCTTCATCGAGGCGCTGCCGGAGACCACCATGCTGGTGCTGGACGAGGCCTATGGCGAGCTGGGACCGGCATCGGCGCTGCCGCCGATCGACGTCGCGCGGCCGAACGTCGTGCGCATGCGCACCTTCTCCAAGGCGTACGGACTTGCCGGCATTCGCTGCGGCTATGCGGTGGCCGAACGGGAAGTGATCCGCGACTTCGAAAAGATCCGCAACCACTACGGCGTCAGCCGCATGGCGCAGATCGCCGGGCTCGAGGCGATGGCCGATCAGGACTATCTGAATTCGGTGGTGGCGCGCGTGGCCGCGGGGCGCCGGCGCATTGCGGCCATCGCCGAGGAGAACGGGCTGAAGCCGCTGCCCTCGGCTACCAATTTCGTCACCATAGACTGCGGCCGCGACGGCGCCTTCGCGCTGACAGTAATGCAGGCGCTGCTCTCGCGCGACGTCTTCATCCGCAAGCCGATGGCGCCGCGGCTCGACCGCTGCATCCGGGTCAGCGTCGGCCTCGACCATGAGCTCGACATCTTCGCCGAGGAATTGCCTGGCGCGCTGGCGGCGGCGCGGGGGAACTAACGGCGATCCACAGCCGTTGCGTTTGCGCGGCGCCGAGCCGGATTCCGTAAGGCTTCGAAGGCGGAGACGAGCATGGTCAAGCAGAAGAGAACCGTTCGGGCGCGCATCTCCGGCAAGGTGCAAGGGGTCAGCTACCGGGTTTGGGCGCGGGACGAAGCCGTGCGCCTCGGACTGACGGGCTGGGTGCGAAACGAGCACGACGGTTCGGTCACGGCGCTCATCGCCGGCGCCGACGCAGCGATCGACTCGATGGTCGATCGGCTGTGGCGGGGGCCTAGGGGCGCGACGGTCATCAGGGTCGAGGTCGAAGAACGCACGGACGACAGTGCACCTATCGACTTCAGGATCATCGCCTAGTCAAGTCCGCCGAAATCAGCTTCCATCCACTGATCGGCAACCCGTCCGACACTGCTTCTGGTGCGACACGCACACGATATATGTGCGTATATTCCGATTCGTTACTTTAGCGCCGCATGATGAACATATTTGCTCCATAGCCGGAAAGGCGGGTGACGGAGATCAGGGGGCTCACCAAACAGTATCAACGGGGATATTCCAATGCCGCAGCACAGTGCCAACGAGCAGTATCTGCTCGAGCTCATCAATGCTGAGCGCGCCAAGGCCGGCGCCCAGCCCCTGGCCTTCGACAACGATCTCAGCGAAGCCGCCGAGGGCCACGACAAGTGGATGCTGGCCACCGACACATTCTCTCACACCGGCTCCGGGGGTTCGTCGCCGACGACGCGCATGACGAATGCCGGTTATACGCTGAGCGGCTCATGGGCCACGGGCGAGAACATCGCCTGGGCAACGACCCGCGCGCCGACCGGCTATGTCGACGAGGTCAAGCTTCTCCACACCAATCTGATGAATTCTCCCGGGCATCGGGCCAACATCCTCAATTCCAACTTCCGTGAAGTTGGGCTCGCCTTCGAGGTCGGCGACTACAAGGGCCGCAGCAGCGCCTTCGTCACGGAGGATTTCGCCAAGAGCGGCACGGATCTCTTCCTCACCGGCGTCGCTTTCGACGACAAGGACGGCGACCGTTTCTACGATCCGGGCGAAGGGCTGGGCACCATCACTGTGACCGCCAGGAACTCAGCCGGCCAGACCTTTAAGACCACGACCTCGGCCGCCGGCGGCTATGATCTAGCGCTGAAGCCCGGCACCTATAACGTCACTTTTTCGGGCGCCAATATCGCCACTTCGACGCAGACGGCGACAATCGGCACCAAGAGCGTCAAGCGCGACCTGATCGACCCGGCAATGAAATCGGGCACGCTCGCGGCGACGGCATCGGCAGAAGATTCAGGATCCGATTCAAGCCACGCCCCGGCCGCGCCGACCAGCGGACCGAACACGGGCAACGGCACCAAAAACTGGCTCGCCGACTTCTTCGGCAAGCATCCTGTTGGCGACCGGGGCACGCCTGGTCTCACCGACTCCACCGACGCGCCCAAGCATGATGCGGTGGCCTTGGACAGCGACCAATTCTTGTTCCGTCACGCCTCGCACGCCAATCCGGACAACGCGCCGGATCCGTCGGACCATGTCCAGCAGGCTGTGGAACGGGCGGCAGCGGGGCTGCACGACCACCTGCCGGCCGACAATCCGGTCTTTGCCGACGCGGCCGATGCGGCGCAGTCCGCGATCACCAAGATCCTGGCGCAGATTGCCGGCCATTCCGACCATCAAACGACGGAACTCGTCGGCTGATCCATTCACCGCGGGCCGCGCCTCGATCGCGGCCCGCCAACCCGCCTCAAGCCGGGCGCGGTTTTTTCGGGGGTAACCATCTGACACGCTCGCCTTTAGCTGACCTGAAACCTTCCGAGCTTCGCAAGGCGCTCGCCTCCTTCCGCGGCCCGTATGCGGCCGTCGCCGGCCTCAGCGGCCTCATCAACGTGCTGATGCTGTCCGGTTCGCTGTTCATGCTGCAGGTCTATGACCGCGTTCTGCCTAGCCGCAGCGTGCCGACGCTGGTGGCGCTGATCATTCTGGTCGCCGTGCTTTATGCCTTCCAGGGCGTCCTCGAAGCGATCCGTGCGCGCGTGCTGACACGCATCGGCGCCGGCATCGACGAGCTCATCGCCGGCCGCGTCTTCAACTGCCTCGTGCGGCTGCCGCTCAGAACGCCTGATCGCGGCGAAGGCCTGCAGGCGCTGCGCGACCTCGACCAGGTCAGCGGCTTCCTTTCCAGCCCCGGCCCGGGTGCGCTGTTCGATCTGCCATGGATGCCGCTCTATGTTGTGATCTGCTTTCTTTTCCATCCGTGGATCGGCGTCGCGGCGCTCATCGGCGCGCTGCTGCTGGTCGCGCTGACGGGGCTCACCGATCGCCTGGTCCGCGCCCCGACCAAGGCAATGTCGGGCTTCGGCACAAAGCGCGGCGCGATCGCGCAGGCGAGCGCCCGCAACGCCGAAGTGCTGGCCGCCATGGGCATGGGCGAGAGGCTGGCCGGGCGCTGGAGCCAAGCAAACAACGCCTTCCGCGAGGCGCAGGCGAAGGCGAGCGACCTGACGAGCGGATTGGGTGCGGCTTCGCGCATCATGCGCATGATGCTGCAGTCGATGGTCCTGGCGCTCGGCGCCTATCTGGTCATTTACCAGCAGGCCACGCCCGGCATCATCATCGCCAGTTCCATCCTGACATCGCGGGCGCTGGCGCCGATCGAGCTCGCCACCGCGTATTGGAAGCACTTCCTCAGCGCGCGCCAGAGCTGGCAGAGACTGGTCGATCTGTTTGCCGCCTTTCCGGTCGACGATGGCGGCATGGAGCTTCCGGCGCCAAACGCGACACTCGCTGTGGAAACCGTCGGGGTGACGGCGCCTGGTGGACGTCGCATCCTGCTGGAGGATATAGACTTCTCGCTCGGCGCCGGCTCCGGCATGGGCCTGATCGGCCCGAGCGGCTCCGGAAAATCGTCGCTCGTGCGCGCGCTCGTCGGCGTATGGCCCACGATGCGCGGCAAGATCCGTCTCGACGGCGCTGCAATCGAGCAGTGGCCGGCGCAGGCGCTTGGCCGCCATATCGGCTATCTGCCGCAGGATGTCGAATTGTTCGCCGGTACGGTCGCCCAGAACATCAGCCGCTTCGACGAGAACGCCATGCCGGAGGCGATCATCGAAGCCTCCCAGGCTGCCGGCGTGCACGACATGATCCTGCGCCTGCCCGAAGGCTATCAAACCGAGATCGGCGAGAGCGGCGCGGCACTTTCCGCCGGACAGCGTCAGCGTGTAGGCCTGGCGCGCGCGCTGTTCGGCAATCCGTTCCTGGTCGTGCTCGACGAGCCGAATTCCAACCTCGATGCCGCGGGCGACCAAGCGCTGACGCGTGCCATCGAAGGCATCAAAGCGCGCGGGGGCATCGTCATCGTGGTCGCGCATCGTCCCAGCGCCCTCGCCGCGCTCGACCACTTGCTGGTGCTGAATGGCGGCAGGCAGCAGGCATTCGGGCTGAAGAGCGAGATCGCACGGCAGGCTTTGCAGCCGGTGACAAAACCGCTGCATGCGGTCGGATCGGCGGGCTGAGATGAGGTCGGCAACGCCCGATTCCAAAGCCGATGCGTTGCGCGTGGTGCGCGACATCGCATTGTCCGCCAGGGCGCGCGCGATCGCGCTGCTCGACCGCGGTTCGAAGCCGATCGAAGGTGCTTCGCCCCAGCAGCAGCGCTTGCGTCAGGCCATTCGCAGGAACGTGCGGGCGGGAGCGATCGCAGCGGCGCTGCTTGTCGGCGGGCTCGGCCTTTGGGCGGCATCAAGCAGTCTTGCCGGAGCCGTGGTCGCAGGCGGCCATCTGGTCGTCGGCTCGAACGTGAAGTCCGTCCAGCATCCGCAAGGCGGCGTCGTCGGCGCTCTCAACGTGCAGAACGGCAGCACGGTCGAGGCAGGCGACGTCCTGGTGCGGCTGGACGACACGGTGGCGCGTGCCAATCTCGCCATCGTCGACAACGGTCTCGACGAGCTCTCTGCCCGCCGCGCCCGGCTGATTGCCGAACGCGACGGCGCCCAGGCGGTGCTCTATCCCGAGCAGCTGTCGGGAAACGCGCATGCCCCTCAGATCGGTCATCTCATCGACGGCGAGAACAGGCTGTTCGCGCTGCGGCGGCAGGCGCGCGAGGGCAAGATTTCACAGCTACGCGAGCGCATCGTGCAGTTCCGTCAGGAGATCGCGGGTATCGAGGCCCAGCTTAGGAGCAAGCAGCAGGAGATATCCCTCACCAAGATCGAGCTCGAGGGCATGCGGGACCTCTGGAAAAAGAAGCTGGTGCCGATCTCGCGTCTGGCCGATCGCGAACGCGCCGAGGCAAGGCTCGACGGCGAAAACGGGCAGTTGATCGCCGCCGCCGCGCAGACGCGCGGGCGCATCAGCGAGATGGAACTGGCGATCATCCAGATCGATCAGGACCTGCGCAGCGAAGTGGCGGGCGAACTGAGGGAGATCGACGGCAAGATGAGCGAACTGCGCGAGCGTCAGATCGCGGCCGAGCAAACGCTGAAGCAGATCGATATCCGCGCCCCGCAATCGGGCCGGGTGCATCAGCTGGCCGTGCACACGATCGGCGGCGTGATCGCGCCCGGCGAGGCGATCATGCAGATCGTGCCGAGCGCCGACGCGCTGGTGGTCGAGGCGCGCGTCGCGCCGCAGGACATCGACCAGGTGCGCATCGGACAGAACGCCACGCTTCGCCTTTCGGCCTTCAGCCAGCAGATCACGCCGGAAGTCGAGGGCCAGGTTGACCGTATCTCGCCCGACCTCATCGAAGACCAGAAAGCCGGGGTCGCCTATTACGCGGTGCGCATCGTGCTGACGCAAAGCAGCCTCAAACAGGCGGGATCGCTGGAACTGAAGCCGGGAATGCCGGCGGAGGTGTTCCTGAGAACCGGCGACCGCACGGTGCTTTCCTATCTGCTTAAGCCCCTGACCGATCAGGCGAGCCGCGCTTTCCGCGGCGACTAAGTCGCTCCGCTCTACAGATCCAGCCGAGGCTTGCGTCAGACCGATTGCAGGCCATTGCCCTTCGGCCTGAACACCATCGCTTGCCCGCTTGAATTAATTGAACGTTCGTTTTATTATCTGCTTCGCAGAGGCAAACATGGCACGCACCACGGGTTCAGATGGCGAAAAAACCGAGGCGGCCGTTCGCGAGGCGGCGGTCGGGCTGATCGCGCGGCTCGGCTATGAGGCGATGTCGATGCGCCAGCTGGCGACCGAAGTCGGCGTGCAGGCCGCCGCGCTCTATCGCTATTTTCCCACCAAGGAGGATCTGCTGTTCACGCTGATGCGCGAGCATATGGAAGGCCTGCTCAAGGCCTGGGATGACGCGCGCCCGGCACCGGCCGATCCGGCGGCGCGGCTCGCCGCCTATGTCGAGAACCACATTGCCTTCCATATCGAGCGGCGCCGCGCCACCCATGTCTCCAACATGGAATTGCGCAGCCTCTCGCATGAGCGGCTGACGCAGATCCTCAAGATGCGCACGGCCTATGAGAAGGAATTGCGCGCGATCCTGCGCGACGGCGCCGACGCCGGCATCTTCGAGATCGACGATGTCGGCCTGACCGCCATGGCGCTGATCCAGATGATGACCGGCGTCATCGTCTGGTTCCGTCCGGGCGAGCGGCTGTCGATCTCTGAAGTCACGGAGACATATCTTTCGATGACAAGGCGGCTCGTCGGCGCGAAGATCGGCGCCGGCAGCGCAACGCGTCCCGTCCGACGCGCAAAGGAGGCCACGGCACTTTGATTTCGCGCATTATCCTTATCGAAGTCGATTTCGGGGTCATGCGCCGGGAGGAACGCCATGTACACGAATACGCTGAACTTCGGGCTTGATGCCGACATTGAGGCGTTGCGCGATACCGTAAGGCGCTTCGCACAAGACAGGATCGCGCCGATCGCGGCCGATATCGACCGCTCCAACGAATTCCCGGCACATCTGTGGGGGGAGCTCGGCGCGCTCGGCCTGCTCGGCATCACCGCCGATGCCGAGTTCGGCGGCAGCGGTATGGGCTATCTCGCGCATGTCGTGGCGATGGAGGAGATTTCCCGCGCATCCGCCTCGGTCGGCCTCTCCTACGGCGCGCATTCCAATCTCTGCGTTAACCAGATCAACCGCTGGGCAACGCCGGCACAGAAGGAGAAATACCTCCCTGCGCTCTGCTCGGGCGAAAAGGTCGGCGCGCTGGCAATGTCGGAGTCCGGATCAGGCTCGGACGTCGTGTCGCTGCGGCTGCGCGCCGAAAAGCGCAACGACCGCTATGTGCTCAACGGTTCGAAAATGTGGATCACCAACGGACCCGATGCCGAGACCTTGGTGGTCTATGCCAAGACCGATCCGGAGCGCAATTCGCGCGGCATCACCGCCTTCATCATCGAAAAAACCTTTGCCGGGTTTTCGGTGGCCCAAAAACTCGACAAGCTCGGCATGCGCGGCTCGAACACCGGCGAGCTCGTCTTCGAGAATGTCGAGGTGCCGTTCGAGAATGTGCTGCATGAGGAAGGGCGCGGCGTCGAGGTGCTGATGTCGGGCCTCGACTATGAGCGCGCCGTGCTCTCCGGCGGGCCGATCGGGCTGATGGCGGCCTGCCTCGACGTGGCGGTGCCTTACGTGCATGAGCGCAAGCAGTTCGGCCAGCCGATCGGCAGTTTTCAGCTGGTGCAGGGCAAGCTTGCCGACATGTATTCGACGATGAACGCGGCGCGCGCCTATGTCTACGCCGTGGCCGGTGCCTGCGACCGCGGCGAGACCACGCGCAAGGACGCCGCCGGCTGCGTGCTCTTCGCGGCCGAAAAGGCGACGCAGATGGCGCTCGATGCCATCCAGCTGCTCGGCGGCAACGGCTATATCAACGATTATCCGACCGGGCGGCTTCTGCGCGACGCCAAGCTCTACGAGATCGGCGCCGGCACCAGCGAGATCCGCCGCTGGCTGATCGGCCGCGAGATCATGGCGGAGGGAGTGTGATGTCTCCCTCCGTCACCTCAGCCGAACGCCTTGGGCAGGTCGTCGGTCGGCTTGGCGACGATCTGATGCTCATCGCGCCACAGAACCTCACGCTGGCGCCGGGACGTGATCGAGCGCACAGGCAAGCCGCCCTCCTCGATCAGCCAGGCGCAATAGCGCGCACGGCTGATGGCTTCCTTGGCGTTCGGGTGGAACCAGCAGACGCCCCAAATCGACTCACGGCGCTTGAAATGCCGCCCAACCCGGCCAGGAATGGGCAAATGCCGATTGAACCAGTCGAACTGATCCTCCAGTTCGCCATGGATCCAGTCCGGGCAGCCATTCCGGTACAAGTACCAGGACGCATGGAAAAAGCCGCTCTCTACCCGGCTCTTCGGATGGATCAGCGGCGTTACAAACCGCACATACATAGTGACACCCACAGCGCTTGCAGGCGCCGTGTTCCTTTTGCTCGAATCCGGGACGTGGAAAGCCGCCCTTCGGCGGCATCAGGCCATGGCCGAGGGGAGACATTTGGTGAAACGCATATCGATGCCTTTCATCGTCGCCTCCTGAGGTGTCATTCGTACAAAAGATGCCGCGCTGCGCACGCAGCATCCGGGTGCGGGCTGTTACACTGGTTGCGTTGCGGCATCAAGAGGTGTGAGGAATAACGTGGCCACACTCCAAACCCAAATCTCCCCCTCCTCGGAAAGCTTCCGCGCCAATGCCGAGCGCATGCGGGCGCTGGTCGACGATATCGCCGAGAAGGCGGCGGGCATCGAGCGCGGC
The DNA here is from genome assembly GCF_002294785.1 of Mesorhizobium sp. WSM3868. Classification (NCBI taxonomy): domain Bacteria; kingdom Pseudomonadati; phylum Pseudomonadota; class Alphaproteobacteria; order Hyphomicrobiales; family Phyllobacteriaceae; genus Mesorhizobium; species Mesorhizobium sp. WSM3868. Next base: position 81,197 of record NZ_NSGB01000006.1, read on the forward strand.
GGCTCGGACGAGGCGCGCGAGCGCCACCAAAGCCGCGGCAAGCTGCTGCCGCGCGAAAGATTGGCGCAACTGCTCGACACCGGCTCGCCTTTTCTCGAGGTCGGCCAGTTCGCGGCATGGTCGATGTATGGCGAGGATATTCCGTCGGCCGGCATCATCACCGGCATCGGCCGTGTCGAAGGCCGGGAGGTCATGGTCGTCGTCAACGACGCGACGGTGAAAGGCGGCACCTATTATCCGGTGACGGTGAAGAAGCATCTGCGCGCGCAGGAGATCGCGCTGCAGAACAAGCTGCCTTGCGTCTACCTGGTCGACAGCGGCGGCGCCAACCTGCCCAACCAGGACGAGGTCTTCCCCGACCGTGAGCATTTCGGCCGCATCTTCTACAACCAGGCCAACATGTCGGCAGCCGGCATCCCGCAGATCGCTTGCGTCATGGGCTCCTGCACGGCGGGCGGGGCCTATGTGCCGGCGATGTCGGACGAAACGATCATGGTGCGCAACCAGGCGACCATTTTTCTTGGCGGCCCGCCGCTGGTGAAGGCTGCCACCGGCGAGGATGTCAGCGCCGAGGAGCTCGGCGGCGCCGAGGTCCACACCAGGCTTTCCGGCGTCGCCGACCACTATGCCATGGATGACGAGCACGCGCTGGCCATTTGCCGACGCATCGTCAAGAACCTGAATCGGAACAAGGCCGTAAGCCTGAACTTACAGAAACCGGTATCGCCGCTTCACGATCCGCATGAACTCTACGGCATCGTGCCGACGGATTTGCGCCAGCCCTATGACGTTCGCGAGGTGATCGCGCGTCTGGTCGACGGTTCCGAGTTCGACGAGTTCAAGCAGAATTACGGCACCACCTTGGTCACCGGTTTTGCGCATCTGCACGGCATGCCGGTCGGCATCCTCGGCAACAATGGGGCGCTGTTCTCGGAAAGCGCGCTGAAGGGCGCGCATTTCATCGAGCTCTGCTGCCAGCGCGGCATTCCGCTGATCTTCCTGCAGAACATCACCGGCTTCATGGTCGGGCGAAAGTATGAGGCCGGCGGCATCGCCAAGGACGGCGCCAAGCTGGTCACGGCGGTCGCCACGGCACGCGTGCCGAAGCTTACGGTGATCATCGGCGGTTCGTTCGGCGCCGGCAATTACGGCATGTGCGGCCGCGCCTATTCGCCCCGCTTCCTGTGGATGTGGCCGAATGCGCGCATTTCGGTGATGGGCGGCGAGCAGGCGGCGACGGTGCTCGCCATGGTCAAGCGCGAGGGCATCGAGCGCAAGGGCGGTGAGTGGAGCGCCGAGGAGGAAGCGAAATTCAGGAAGCCGATCCTGATGAAATACGAGCATGAGGGTCACCCGCTCTATTCTTCGGCAAGGCTTTGGGACGACGGCATCATCGATCCGGCCAAAACACGCGAGGTGCTGGCGCTCAGCCTCTCGGCGGCGCTCAATACCGGGGTCGAGGAAACGAAGTTCGGCGTGTTCAGGATGTGACGATGAGCGGCGTCAGCGATAGGATCCGCGTGCATACCGGCGACATCACCAGGCTTAAGGTCGATGCCATCGTCAATGCCGCCAATTCCTCGCTGCTCGGCGGCGGTGGTGTCGACGGCGCTATCCACCGCGCCGCCGGGCCGGAGCTGGTCGCCGAATGCCGGACGCTGAACGGCTGCAGGACCGGGGATGCCAAACTGACGAAAGGCTACCGGCTGCCGGCGCGCTATGTCATTCACACCGTCGGCCCGGTCTGGCACGGCGGCGGCGAGAGCGAGGCGGAGTTGCTCGCCTCCTGCTATCGGCGCTCGCTGGAGATTGCCACCGGTAAGGACTGTCGAACGATAGCATTTCCGGCGATCTCGACCGGCATCTACGGCTATCCGAAAGATCAGGCTACCGAAATAGCCGTCGGCACGGTTGCTGTTTTTCTAGGCGAAAACGCCATCCCCGAGACCGTAACTTTCTGCTGCTTCGACGATCTGACTGCCAAACTATACAGCTCAACCGTTGCTGCGATGGGGGAGCCTGAACTTTATGACAAAGACGTTCCACCCGTTCACGAGATCGAGATTCTTGAGTGACCATCTAGCGGCGCCGGCAAATATTCGATATTGCTCATCCTGCATTGTCTTATGGGGATGGGGTAAAAATGACACGAGAATATCTGCGGAAAGCATCCGCGTCGATACTTGCAGGAATGCTTATATTCGCCTCGTGCGGCGCTGTCGTCGCCGGGTCGCTGGCTGGAAGCGAGGGGGACAAGCGCTTTCCACCTTACATCCCACGCAATCCCAAGGATCCGTGCAACAGGGCATACAAGGCCTATTTGGCGGCGAGCGGCCATTCAGCCTACGCGACCACGCCTTATGCCCGGATCATGTCGTCTTACATCATCTGTGGTGGACACCTGAATGCGCCGTCCCAAAAAGTTGCGGAAGAGCTGGCGATGAAATCCTGCCTGGCCACGCGCGCGCACTACAAGGTGACTACGGGCGGCGCCTGCGAGATCGCCGCATCGAAGTAGGCCCGCGCCTGCCGAATTGGCGCTGCCCGTCGCAAACTCGGGAGGCTCCATGTTCGGCAAGATCCTGATCGCCAATCGCGGCGAGATCGCTTGCCGCGTCATCCGCACCGCGCGCAAGCTCGGCGTGCGAACAGTCGCCGTCTATTCGGATGCCGACGCGCGAGCGCTGCATGTCGAGATGGCCGACGAGGCGGTGCATATCGGCCCCTCGCCGGTCGGTGACAGCTATCTGCGCGGCGACAGGATCATTGCCGCGGCGCTTGCCACAGGCGCCGAGGCTATCCACCCCGGCTACGGCTTCCTTTCGGAGAACCCCGACTTCGTCGACCAGGTGACGGCGGCGGGCCTCATCTTCATCGGCCCGTCCGCCGCCTCGATCCGCGCCATGGGGCTGAAGGACGCCGCCAAGCGGTTGATGGAAAAGGCCGGCGTTCCGGTGGTGCCCGGCTATCACGGCGAAGCGCAGGAGATTGTGCTGCTTGCCACAAAAGCGCGCGAGATCGGCTACCCGGTGCTGATCAAGGCGCGCGCCGGCGGCGGCGGCAAGGGCATGCGGCGCGTCGACCATCCGGACGACTTCTCCGAGGCGCTGTCCGGAGCGCGGCGCGAGGCCAAGGCTGCCTTCGGCGACGACCGCGTTCTGGTCGAAAAATATGTCGACAAGCCGCGCCACATCGAAGTCCAGGTGTTCGGTGACAATTTCGGCAATGTCGTGCATCTTTTCGAGCGCGACTGCTCGGCGCAGCGCCGCCACCAGAAGGTGATCGAGGAGGCGCCCGCCCCCGGCATGACGCCGGCGCTGCGCAAGGCGATGACGGAAGCGGCGGTGAAGGCCGCCAAGGCAATCAGCTATTCGGGCGCCGGCACGATCGAGTTCATCGTCGATGCTTCCGAGGCCCTCAAAGCCGACCGCTTCTGGTTCATGGAGATGAACACACGGCTGCAGGTCGAGCATCCCGTCACCGAGATGGTCACCGGCGTCGATCTGGTCGAATGGCAGCTTCGTGTCGCCGCCGGCGAAAAACTGCCGAAGGCGCAGAACGAGATCGCCCTTGCCGGACATGCTTTCGAGGCGCGCATCTACGCCGAGGACGCGGCCAAGGGATTCCTGCCGGCGACGGGCACGCTTTATCATCTCAAATTCCCCGACACGCCGCCGGAGGATGCCGCCATGCGCATCGAGACCGGCGTGCGGTCCGGCGATGCGATCTCGCCCTTCTACGATCCGATGATCGCCAAGCTGGTGGTGCACGCTAGGGACAGAACCACCGCGCTTGGCGCGCTGCGCAAGGCGCTGGCCCGAACCGAAGTTGCCGGCTCGACGGTCAACACCGCCTTCCTTGCAGCACTCGCCGTCGACGCCGATTTCGCGGCGGGCGATATCGACACCGGCCTGATCGGCCGGCATCAGGATGCTCTCGTCGCTGTTCCCGCGCCAAGCGATGAAGCGATCGCCGCGGCGGCGCTGGCAGCGACCGACGCAAGCACGGCGGGTCCGGCCGCCGATCCGTGGTCCTCGCTCGCCGGCTATGCGCATTTCCATACGCTGGCGCGCCGCACCCGGTTGCGTTACGGCGAGGAGAACATCCTGGCCCGGGTATCGGCGCGGCCTGACGGCCGCTTCCAGGTGGCGCTGGAGGCGCCGCATGACGCGCTCAACGCGCACGACCTCAGGAGCATGCCGCGCAGCGCGCGCTGGCCGGGCCATGTCACGGTGTTCGAAGGAGCGGTCGGATATACATTCACGGTGCCGGATCCGCTGGCCAAGGCGGATGAGGCCGCGGCCGCGTCGGACAGCCTGCGCGCGCCGATGCCGGGATTGGTCAAGCTGGTGCGCGCGGCAGCGGGCGATACCGTTATCAAGGGCCAGCCGCTCCTGATCCTCGAAGCGATGAAGATGGAGCACACGATCGCCGCACCCCATGATGGGGTGATTGCCGAGATCGCGGCCGAAGGCGCGCAAGTGAGCGACGGCACGGTGCTGGTGCGGTTCGAGGACGCACGGGGCTGAGCTGCCGGTCGCCTTGGATCGGCAACGGGACAAACTGGCTGGGGCGGCAGGACTCCAGGGGGGCGCCGTAGAGCTCCGAACTGGCCTCCAAATCAGTGCCAAGGCACATACGAAAACGGCCGGGACAAATCCCGGCCATTTCCAATCGATCTGCAGAACGAATTACGGCTTGATCGGCGCGTATTTGCCGTCGTGCCACTGGTTGATGTCGTAGCTGGCGTTCTTCAGGTCGCCCTTCTCGTCGAAGATCACGTCGCCGACCACGGTGCTGATCGGCTTGCCGTCCTTCAGCGCCTCGGCGACCTTGGCCGGGTCGTCGGTGCCGGCGCGCTTGACGCCTTCGGCCACCGCCTGGATCACTGCATAGGAGAACAGCGTGAAACCTTCCGGTGTGAAGCCGCCTTGCTTGATCTTGGCCACGGCCTCCTTCGCTTCCGGCTTCGACTGCGGATCCGAGGGGAAGACGAACATCGTGCCTTCACCGGCCGGGCCGGCGATCTGCCAGAATTCCGGCGAGGCGATCGAGTCCGGCATGATCAGCTGGAACTTGACGTTCTGCTCCGCTGCCTGGCGCAGGATCAAGCCGGCCTCCGGATGGTAGCCGCCGAAATAGACGACGTCGGCCTTGAGCTCTTTCAGCTTGGTGACCAAAGCCGAATAGTCCTTCTCGCCGGCATTGATGCCTTCATAGTCGACCTCCTTGAGGCCGCCGGCATTCATGGTCGCCTTGACAGCATCGGCAACGCCCTGACCGTAGGCGCTCTTGTCGTGCAGGACGACGACGTTCTTGCCGGCATATTTCTTGGCGATCCATGGACCGATGAAAGCGCCCTGCGCATCGTCACGAGTGTAGAGGCGCATGATCGTCGGCCAGCCGGCCTTGGCCGCGGCGTCGGTCAGTTCCGGATTAGACGAGGCCGGGCTCATCATCAGGGTGCCGGCTTCGGCATAGACGGCGGAAGCGGGAATGCTCGAGCCCGAGCAGGCATGGCCGTCGACGAATTTGACGCCGTTGGCAACGATGCGATTGGCGACCGACACCGCCTGCTTCGGATCGCATTGGTCGTCCTGGATGTCGATCTTGATCTTGTTGCCATTGACACCTCCGGCGGCATTGATGGCATCCGCCGCGGCCTGCGCGCCCTGCTTGAACTGGTCGCCGATGTTGGCGAGCTGCCCGGTCATCGGGCCGACCACCGAAATCGTGATGTCGTCGGCGAAGGCAACCGATGCGCTCATCGTCAGGCCCAATGCGGCCGCGCTCAAAATACCCAATCTTTTCATGACAATAGAACTCCTCCACTTGCGCGCGGCCGTTCCGGCCACGCTTCTTCCAGAGAGCCGGGACAATTTCACCCTTCGCCGGAACTGTCGAGAGCACAATGTATCGGGATTTGGTTCATTCCGACGGGGAGTTCTTGGGCCAAGCCGCCGTTCCCATACAGGCGGTGACTGCGCAAATGCAAAAGCCGCGCCGGCCTTGTCCCGGCCGGTCACGGCTTTTGCAGTCGAGCTTCCCGGCACCCCGCGCGCCTGAACCCGCTCGCTTCCCTGTGTTGTCGCACGGCTTGAGTTCGTTGACCTGCCGCGTTCTTGGTCTGGTTAACCGGCCGTCTTTTTGCGGCCTTGTCCCTTAAGAGCTTCCGGGCTTTACCCCGCAAAATCAGTGCATCGTCATCCATTCGCGCGCTTCGCGCAGCGCCTTGGCGATCTCGGCCTTCGACATCGATGCCGACAATTCCGAGCGCAGCTCGGCGGCGCGGAGCGAGCCCTTGATCGCGGCGATGTTGAACCATTTGTGGGCGGCAATGACGTCGGTCTCGCAATCGCGGCCGGTCGCATACATCATGCCCAGTTCGAAAAGAATGTCGGCCTGGGCAGTTGCCCCCATGGCGCCGAAGCCGGCTTCAAGCATTTCAAAGCGTGCCATTTCAATCCCCTGTCTGCTCCCGAGAGCTGCCTCCTTCTGTCCCTGGAATTCCCCTGGGCGGGCCGCTCTTTCGATGCTTTCGAGGATGACGGCTCGCCTTGAATCCGTCGTTAAATGGCTTGCTTAATTTGAAGAAAACAAAGCTAAAACAACAGGTAAACGCGAAGAACTGTTAAGCATAGGAATCCAGCAATTCAGCCGATCTGCGCCAAATTCGTCGAAAATTTGAGGCGCGGGAATCAAGACTTCGCTAACCACGGAAACCGAAGCCTTTTTCGCCATCCGTTCATTTCCAGCGACCGACGCGGCCGAAATCCTTGCAAGCTTCCGTCGCGGCACCGCTTTCGTTTTGGCGATGGCTGGATTAGCTTTACGTTTGCGTAAGGGACAGAGAGGCGGAACGAGGCCCGCCGGAACCCTAAAGGGAGGACAAGCATGTTTCGAAAAGTCAGCCTGGCCCTGGCGGCCACCTTGATGATGGCAGGCGCCGCGTCGGCCGACCCGATCGAGGGCAATTGGAAGACGCAGGCCGGATCGACAGCGGCGATCGCCGGCGGCGGGGCGTTTTCCATCACGCTCAAGTCCGGCAAATATGCCGGCAAGACGATCGGCTCCTTCAAGGCGGCCGGCGACAACAAGTACACCGGCACCATAACGGACCCGGAAACCGACAAGACCTATTCCGGCAAGGCGACGCTTTCCGGCACCTCGCTAAAGATGAGCGGCTGCGTTCTGGGCGGACTGATCTGCAAGACCCAGACCTGGCACAAGCTCTGACAGTCGAACGGATGACGATGCAAAAACGGGGCCCGGCGCCCCGTTTTATTTTTGAGCGCCGTTTCTGAGCGCAACGCTGGACAAGGCATTTCGCAGGCCTTGGCCGGGTCATGACCCCATCAGCCAATTTGAACCGCAGATGAATACCGGTCTCAGAACCGGTTCAGAGGCGTTCGGGCATTCTCCTCGCCATTGAAGGAGAGACCAATGCTTGTCCGCCGCTTCACCATCGTCTGCCTGCTGATGAGCCTGTTCGGCATGTTCTTCGCCATCCTCGTGGCCGAAGCCGGCCGTCCGGCGCGCTCACCGCGAATGGCCGATACCTGCCGGCTGGACTGCATGAACCATTTCGGCCGCTGAAACGACCAATACTCGAAACCGGAACGACCACCATGAACCGCATCGCTGCCTCCACCCTCAAAGCTCTTCGGCTCCTGCCGCGGGCGATGCTCATCCTGATGGTGCTTGCCGCTCCTGTGCTGGCGGTGCCGATGATGCGCGCCGACGCCGGTTCGGTCATCGAGGCGCCAACGCCGAAGAAGGCAGGCATCGGCTTCGTGCTGCTGGTCAGCCTGCAGCGTGGCTGACACGGCCAGAGAAAAATACTCCGCAAGGCGGGCTTCGCGCCCGCCTCCCCCTCCCAAGCGCTCTTCCAAATCCCTATATTGGGCCATGGAAAAGCGAATCTACCCCCAAGCCATCGAATCGGTCGTCATGCCGGAGCCTTTCGGCAGGCAGAGTTTTGACGACGCCAAGAAGGCGGTCGCGGCGCTGGAGGCGCTCTACGACCGCAACACCAAATTCCTGCGCGATTCCTTCGCCAACCTCGCCGCCGGCAGCGACGAGAGCAGGCGCTACCGGGCCTTCTATCCGCAGATCGGCGTCACCACCACCTCGTTCACGCAGATCGACTCGCGCCAGGCCTACGGCCATATGCCGACGCCCGGGCATTTTGCCACCACCATCACCCAGCCAAAGCTGTTCGAGAACTATCTCGTCGAGCAGCTTCGGCTCATCATGCGCAATCACGGCGTCCAGGTCACGGTGTCGGAATCGACGACGCCGATCCCGCTGCATTTCGCCTTCCTGGAAGGCACCTATGTCGATGGCACCGCTGCCGAGCGCATCAGGCGGCCGATCCGCGACCTGTTCGACGTGCCGGATCTCGACGGCACGGACGACCAGATCGCCAACGGCACTTTCGAGGTGGCGTTCGGTGAGCCGAGGCCGCTGGCGCCGTTCACGGCACAGCGCATCGACTATTCGCTGCACCGCATGACGCATTACACGGCGACCAGCCCGCAGCATTTCCAGAATTTCGTGCTGTTCACCAATTACCAGTTCTATATCGACGAGTTCGTGGCGCGGGCCCGCGAGCTGATGGAGAGCGGCGGCGGCGGTTACAGCGAATTCGTCGAGCCGGGCAACCTCGTGACCAAGGCCGGGGCCGGCGCGGCGAGCGAAGGCACCCCGCCACAGCGCCTGCCGCAAATGCCGGCCTACCATCTGAAGAAGTCGGGCCATGGCGGCATCACCATGGTCAATATCGGCGTCGGCCCGTCCAACGCCAAGACCATCACCGACCATATCGCGGTGCTTCGGCCACATGCCTGGGTGATGCTCGGCCACTGCGCCGGCCTGCGCAACACGCAGGCACTGGGCGACTATGTGCTGGCCCATGCTTATGTGCGCGAGGATCATGTGCTCGACGACGACCTGCCGGTCTGGGTGCCGATCCCGCCGCTGGCCGAGATCCAGGTGGCGCTGCAGGAAGCGGTCGCCGAGGTAACGGGACTTTCCGGCTACGATCTCAAGCGCATCATGCGCACCGGCACCGTCGCCACCATCGACAACCGCAACTGGGAACTGCGCGACCAGCGCGGACCGGTGCAGCGCCTTTCGCAGTCGCGCGCCATCGCGCTCGACATGGAATCGGCGACGATCGCCGCCAACGGCTTCCGCTTCCGCGTGCCCTACGGCACGCTGCTGTGCGTCTCCGACAAGCCTTTGCATGGCGAACTGAAACTGCCCGGCATGGCGACGGAATTCTACAAGCGGCAGGTGGCGCAGCACCTCACCATCGGCATCAGGGCGATGGAGAAGCTGGCCGAAATGCCGATGGAGCGGCTGCATTCGCGCAAGTTGAGAAGCTTCTCCGAGACTGCTTTCCAGTAGCCGAGGCAACTCATCGTCTTGCCCGGGCCGCAATTTTGCCGATAAGCAGGCCTGAGCGAGACTATGTCGCTGCAAAAAGATGCCGGCGACATTCGGCAGAACACGACTGACATGACAACAGGCGGCGCGCGCTCAAACATGACGGCTGGGGTGGCATTCCTGGCGATGACGGCACTCACGGCCGCGCTGCTGGCCGGATTCCTCGGCGCGCTGCATCCAGCCCTCGATTCGTTCTCGCATTTTCGTATTCATCTGAGCGTGCTCACGGCGCTGCTGGCGGTGGCGCTGCTTGCCAGTTCGTACCGGCTGCAAGCGGCAGCAGCGCTGCTCTTCGCCCTCGCCTGCCTTGCCACGACGGCCAGCGCACTGCCCAGGTTGTGGCCGCAGCAGGCGGTCGCCAAACCTGCCGACCGTATCGTCTACAGCCTGCTGCAGATCAATCTTCGCTTCGACAATCCGACACCCAAGAAGGTGCTGTCGCTGATCGGCCGCACCAACCCTGATGTGATCACCCTCGACGAGGTGTCGGGAATGTGGACGAGAGAGCTCGGCTATATCACCGGCGCCTATCCGTACCGCATCCTCTGCCCCTACCCCAACGGCGTATTCGGGGTCGCGCTGCTCTCGCGGCGGCCTTTTGCCCCGGGCACCGCGCCGCATTGCGAGCCGCGCGGTGCGATGGCAACCGCCACGGTCGATTTCGGCGGCACCGGCGTCGATGTCGCGGCAATCCATTTGAGCTGGCCGTGGCCGCGCGAGCAGTACTGGCAGATCGGCGAGCTGGCGGGGCCGCTTGCCGCGCTCGGCGAAACCGCCATCATGGCCGGCGACTGCAACGCCGTGCCGTGGAGCGCTGCGGTGCGTCGTGTCGCCTCGCTCGGCGGACTGAGCGTGATGCCGTCGGCCGGGCCGACCTGGATTCACCGGAAGCTGCCGGATTTCATCCGGCGCTTCGCCGGCCTGCCGATCGACCAAGTGTTCAGCAAGGGCGCCGTGACCATCCACTCGGCGACGCGGCTGGAAGACGCCGGGTCCGACCACTTGCCGGTGCTGATCGAGTTCTCGTTGCGGTCCGACGGCCGACAGCCCGAGCACGAGCATCAGTCGGCGCTGGCGGCAAACGCACAACTTGGCAAGACGGGCAGTTAGCGTCGCATTGCTTCCCGCCGCATCGCCGGTTTCTGCTTGTGCCGCTAGGGCCTGATCAAAGCAGCGACGAGGTGCTCGACATGACCGCCTTCGCGGTGCTCGCGGGCATCGAAGGCATTTTGCCTGGCCTCGTATTCGGCATAGACGGCCTGGATGCGCCGGCGCGCCTCGCTGCGCGCCTTGTAGCAATAGGGGTCGTTAGCGACCCTAAGACCGGTGATCGAGCGATCGGTGACGCGCATCATTTCCCGGGCAATGCGGCCATGGGTTCCCTCGTGGGCGCGCACGCCGGCGAAGAACCGGTTCCAGCGCTTCTTCAATGCAGGCGTGGCTGGCGACGCCAAGCGGGGGAAAGTGTAGAAGAGACTGAGCGTTCCGTTTGCCTGCCGTATCCGGCACGAGCCCTTGTCCTGGATAACGCCAAGCTCCCAGTCGGCCGTATAGGCGGTCTGGGCGATGGCATGCGTCATGAAGCCGTGCTTGGGACCTTTGCTGCCCATCGCCTCGATGAGCGCCGCGCCCGAATTGCCGGCAATGTCATAGGTGCGCGTCTGGACCAGCACCCTGGTGCCGGCCGAAGCCTGCGGCGCGCAGAGCGCGCCGAGAGCGACAAGGCATGTCAGAACCGCCATGCGCATAACCGTCTCCTCCCTATCCTTAGGGAAAGGGAACACAAGCAGGCAGCGGATTCAACAGCCTTGAGGTTGCGCCGTCGCAACCGGTATTGCTCGTAGGTGCCGCCTGTTACCCGGCTCTCGCCAGCCGCAGGATGGCGGCTGTCGAGCCGGCCCGGCCAGACGTGGGGCTCACATGCCTTGGTAGACCGGCCCCTCTCCGCCTTGCGGGGGTACCCAATTGATGTTCCGGTTCGGGTCCTTGATGTCGCAAGTCTTGCAGTGGACGCAGTTCTGCGCGTTGATGACGAAGCGCACGTCCTTGGCGGACGGATCGGCAGCGGCATTGCCGTCCTTGTCCACCCACTCATAGACGCCGGCCGGGCAGTAGCGGGTCGATGGCCCGGCGAACACGTCGTGCTCGGAACGCTGCTGCAGCGCCATGTCGCCGACGATGAGGTGCACGGGCTCATTTTCCTCATGGTTGGTGTTGGACAAAAACACCGAGGAGAGCCGGTCGAAGGTCAAGACGCCATCCGCCTTCGGATAAGCGATTTTCTGGTGCTTGGAGGCGGGCTCGAGCGTCGCATAGTCTGCCTTGCCGTGCTTCAGCGTGCCGAAGGGCGAGAAGCCGAACAGCGTGTTCAGCCACATGTCGAGACCGCCGATGCCGACACCGACGATGGTGCCGAAGCGCGACCACAGCGGCTTGACGTTGCGCACCTTCTTCAGATCCCTGCCGATGTCGCTGCCGCGCCAGGCGTCTTCATAGGAGGCGAGCTCGTCATTGGCCCGGCCGGCGGCAATGGCGTCCGCGACATGCTCGGCGGCCAGCATGCCGGACAGCACCGCATTGTGCGAGCCCTTGATGCGCGGCACGTTGACGAAGCCGGCCGCGCAGCCCATCAGCACGCCGCCGGGGAAGGAGAGTTTCGGCACCGACTGCCAGCCGCCCTCGGTAATGGCGCGCGCGCCATAGCCGATCCGCTTGGCGCCCTCGAAGGTGCCTCTGATCGCCGGATGAGTCTTGAAGCGCTGGAATTCCTCGAAGGGCGAGAGCCAGGGGTTCTTATAGTTCAGATGGACGACGAAGCCGACCGCCACCTGGTTGTCTTCGAGATGGTAGAGGAAGGAGCCGCCGCCGGTTTTCATGTCGAGCGGCCAGCCGAAGGAGTGCTGCACCAGCCCCGGCTTGTGGTTCTCAGGCTTGACCTGCCAGAGTTCCTTGAGACCGATGCCGAATTTGGCGGGCTCGCGGCCGTCGGCAAGCTGGTATTTGTCGATCAGTTGCTTGGCCAAAGAGCCGCGCGCGCCCTCGCCGATCAGCACGTATTTGCCCATCAGCGCCATGCCCGGAGCGTAGGCCGTGCCATGCGTGCCGTCCTTCTCGACGCCCATGTCGCCAGTGATCACGCCGGTCACGGCGCCGGCGTCGTTGTAGACAAGGCTCGCCGCGGCAAAGCCCGGATAAATCTCGACGCCGAGCGCCTCGGCCTTGGTCGCCAGCCAGCGGCAGACATTGCCAAGCGAGACGATGTAGTTGCCGTGATTGTTCATCAGCGGCGGCATCAGGAAGTTGGGCAGGCGGAAGGACCCGGCGGGGCCCAGCACCAGGAAATGATCGTCGGTGACAGGCGTCTTGAAAGGGTGCCCTTCCTCCTCGCGCCAGCCCGGCAAAAGGCGGTCGATGCCGATCGGGTCGACGACGGCGCCGGACAGGATATGGGCGCCGACCTCGCCGCCCTTTTCCAGCACGACGACGGAAAGGTCGGGGTTGAGCTGCTTCAGACGGATCGCCGCGGCAAGGCCGGCCGGACCGGCGCCGACGATGACCACGTCGAATTCCATGCTCTCGCGTTCGATTTCGCTCATCTGCCCCTCGCTGGCTTGCCCTATTCTCGCATTTTGCTGGCTCACGCGCTGCATAGCGCATCAATTCGCGACGCGAAACCGGCGCTGACGTGACAAAGCCGATTTCGACAAAAAGTCGCGGTGTTCCATACGAAACGGCCATCGGACAGGCGACGGCGAAGCATAGGCCAGGGCCATGCAGTTGGAAGGCCAGGCCCGTCCGGCACGTTTTTAATTGTTCGACGGCTTGCTTATCGGCAATACTTGGCCCCATGCGCACTCCCGAGCCAACCGGCTTTTCATTGAAGCGCTTACTCTTCACGCCCGGCGTGCTCTGCCGCGCGGTTCTTCCGCTCCTCTTTTCGCTCGGCGCGGCCCAGGCCGATCCGCAGAAAGTCTGGGCGGCCGGCGCCTACTCCTTTTCCGACGAGCTCGGCGGCTTCCGCATCACCGGCGCTTCCGGAATTGGCACCAAGGATGACCCGCTGGTCATCACCGAGGAGCTGAATTCGGCGACGCCAGTGACGCTGACCATCCGCGCGATCAGGCCGATCGAAGCCTTCGGCAGGGCCGGCAACGTGGCCAATGGGGTTATGTACATGCGCATCGACGTGCTCAACAACAGCTCCCTGCCCTGGGTCGAGTTCCAGTTCGAGCTGCAGGAAATCCTCGACCAGCCGAGCGTGTTCGGCGACGGCCTCTCCTTCGACCAGCGCAACAAGAATCCCGACAACATCGTCTCGAGCAACTTCGCCGATTTCGACCGCCAGTTCGAACCCTATGACCGGCTCTTGTTCAAGAACGGCAAGGTCGACCCGCTGAAGACGGCGACGTTCGAGTTCCTGATCACCGACTACACGCCGCGCTGGACATTTTTCCTGGTGCAGGATCCGCGCATACCGACGGGCTGACAGACATTGCGCTGACTGGCGAATTCCGGGCGGTTGCAAATCTTTGCCGCGCGGACGATGGTGGCGCCATGACTGCCGCCTCCCCCAACAACCCGATCGATATCGCAGAGCTGCTGGCCTTCTATGCCAGCGCCGGCGTAGACGAGGCGCTGGAAGACACGCCTGTCAACCGCTTCGCCGAGGCCAGGCCGAAGCAAGCCGAACGCGCGCCTGCGCAGGCGGCGACCGCGCGTGAAAGCATGCCCCTGGAGCGGCCGGCATCGGAGCCCGGATTGGAGGCAGGCCGGGCGGCGGAACGGCCGGCGGCATCGACGGGACTTGACGCAAGCCAAGTGCCCGATGCGCCGCGGCGCCCGACGCTCACCACCGCCACGGTCCCCGACGAGGGGCAGATCAAGCTCGCGCGGCAGCTGGCGGCGAGCGCCTCGACGCTTGACGAACTGCGCCAGCAGATGGCGGCGTTCGACGGCTGCAATCTCAAATTCACCGCTAAGAACCTGGTCTTCGCCGACGGCAACCCGAATGCCGACCTGATGCTCGTCGGCGAGGCGCCGGGCCGCGACGAGGACCTCGAAGGGCTGCCCTTCGTCGGCCGCTCCGGACGGCTGCTCGACAGCATGCTGGCAGCAATCGGCCTCGACCGGACATCGGCCTACATCGCCAACGTCATCCCGTGGCGCCCGCCGGGCAACCGCACGCCGACGCCGCACGAGACGGAGATCTGCCGCCCGTTCATCGAAAGGCAGATCGAGCTGGTCAATCCGAAGGTGCTGGTCAATCTCGGCGGCCCTTCCGCCAAGACGCTGCTCAACACGACCGAGGGCATCCTGCGCCTGCGCGGCAATTGGCGCGTCCACACCACCCAGTCGGGCATGGCCATTCCAGCGATGCCGACGCTGCATCCGGCGTATCTGCTTCGCACGCCTGCACACAAGAAGCTGGCGTGGCGGGATTTTCTCGAGGTGAAGGCGAAACTGAGGGCGTTGGGGTGAAGCACCTTCCCTTCTCCCACAACAAGGGAGAAGGGGAGCGATAACCTCTCAGGTAATTGAATTACTCCCCTCGCCGGCCTACTCATCCCCCATGACAACACCCGACGTCTCCGCCGGCAGCCTCATTCGCGAGTGGCGCACGCGCCGGCGCATGAGCCAGCTCGACCTCGCCATGGAAGCCGATATCTCGCAGCGGCATCTCTCCTTCGTCGAAAGCGGCCGCGCCCAACCTTCGCGCGAGATGGTGCTGCATCTGGCCGAGCAGCTTGCCATTCCTCTACGCCAGCGCAACCAGCTTTTGCTCGCGGCCGGCTTCGCGCCGAGCTTCAGCGAAAGGCCGCTGACCGATACGACGCTGGCGCCGGCGGTGGCTGCGGTCGAGACGGTGCTCAAGGGCCACGAGCCCTTCCCGGCGCTGGCGGTCGACCGGCACTGGAACCTCGTTTGCGCCAACGCGGCGATCGGCCCGTTCCTGGCCGACGTCTCGGAGCCGTGGCTGCTCAAGCCGCCGGTCAATGTGCTGAGGCTCAGCCTGCATCCCGGTGGCGTCGCGCCGCGCATCGTCAACCTCGCGGAATGGCGCGCGCATCTGCTCGAGCGCCTCAAGCACCAGAACGACGCCACCGGCGACTCCATGCTGATCGAGTTGGAGAAGGAATTGCGCGGCTATCCGTCCGGGCTGAGGAGCAGCCGGCCGGCGCCGGTCGAGCCAAGCAGCATCGTCCATCCGCTCAGGCTCGCGCATGGCGATCAGGTGCTGTCCTTCATCAGCACGATCACCGTCTTCGGTACGCCGCTCGACGTGACGCTGTCGGAGCTGGCGATTGAATCCTTCTTCCCCGCCGACGAGCAGACGCGGACCATGCTGGTGCGGCTGGCGAAGGAGCGGACGGCCGCTTCGTAGGCTTACCCCTGCGGCGGCGTCGCCCTTCGGGTGCGCGTGCGCTCGAGGCCAAGTTGCCTTTCGCGCCAGATGATGAAGATGCCGGCGGCAACCACAATCACGCCGCCGACCAGCGTGTTGAGCGACGCCACATCGCCGAACACAAGATAGCCGATGACGACGCCGAGAATCATCGAGGTATATTCGAAAGGCGCCACGACCGAAGCCTCGGCGTGGCGGTAGGCGGCCGTCATCAGGATCTGGCCGAGCCCGCCGCAGAAGCCAGCCATGACAAGCAGCGCGGCTTGCATCGGCGTCAGCATCTGCCAGCCGAAAGGCACGGTGAACAGCGCCAGCACGCTCGCCGTCGAGGAAAACCACAGCACGATGGTTGCCGTCCTCTCGGTTTGCACGAGATTGCGCACCAGAAGCATGGCGACGGCCGAGATCGCCGCGGCGATCAGCGCCGCCACGACGCCAAGCACCTCCTGGTCGTGGAGCGCCTCGTCGGAATTCAACAGCGTCAGTTCCGGCCAGGAAACGACTAACACGCCGACGAGGCCGAAGGCGACCGCGCTCCAGCGATAGACGCGGATCGTCTCGCCCAGGAAGATCGAAGAGAACACCACGACCAGCAGCGGCTGGGCGTAATTCAGCGTGATCGCTTCGGGAAGTGGCAACCTGGTCAGCGCGAAGAAGCCGAGCCCCATGGCACCGACGCCGACGACGCCGCGCGCGATGTGGTTGAACGGCCGTTTCGTGGCGAATGCGGTGGCCAGCTGTCCCTTGAAGGCCAGGAAGGCGATGATCGGCAAGATGGCGAAGAAGGAGCGGAAGAAGACGATCTGTCCGGCGGGCACGGCGCCGGCCGCCTTGATACAGGTCTGCATGCCGACAAAGACCGCCACGGAGACGATCTTCAGCGCAATGCCGCGCAGCGTATTGTGGCCGACGGGATGATCGACGGTCATCTTGCCTCGTGACGATGGTCGGAAAACGAAGCCCAGAAATAGACCCTGGCGCAGTTTTGTCGAGTGATCGTTTGGTGTAAAGAGCGCGGACTTTAGAATTCCCTCACCAGCAAAGCCTGCTGCCCACCCGAATTGATAGGAAAAACGACGGAATGCGCACAGATACCGGCCATGTCTTCAAGCTCGAAGACTACCGCCCCAGCGACTATCTCATTCCGCGGACCAGCCTCGATTTCCGTCTGTCTCCGGATGCCACCCGCGTCACTGCCGTGCTCACCGTCGAGCGACGCCAGGGGGTCGCCGCTTCCGCGCCACTGGTGCTCGACGGCGACGGGCTGAAGCTGCTCGGCGTTGCCATCGACGGGCAGCTACTCTCGGAAGTCGATTATCAGGCTACGCCCGACCAGCTGACCGTTTCGACGCCGCCGGCGGCACGGCGCTTCGAGCTTCGTCTCGAGACCGAGATCGCGCCGTCCAGCAACGAGTCGCTGATGGGCCTTTATCGCTCCAACAATGTCTATTGCACCCAATGCGAAGCGGAGGGGTTTCGCCGCATTACCTATTTCCTCGACCGTCCAGACGTCCTCTCGGTCTACACCGTGCGCATCGAGGCGCCGCACGCCGAGGCGCCGCTGCTGCTGTCCAATGGCAACCCCGTAGAAAGCGGGGCGCTCGCGGATGGCCGGCACTATGCCGTCTGGCACGACCCCTTCCCGAAGCCTTCCTATCTCTTTGCGCTGGTGGCTGGCGCGCTCGGCAAGGTCGCGGGAAGCTTCACCACCCTATCCGGCCGCAAGGTCGAGCTCGGCATCTATGTCGAGCCCGGCAAGGAGCGGCTCGCCGGCTACGCGATGGATGCGCTGAAGCGCTCGATGAAATGGGACGAGGAGGTCTTCGGCCGCGAATACGACCTCGACGTCTTCAACATCGTCGCCGTGTCAGACTTCAACATGGGCGCCATGGAGAACAAGGGCCTCAACATCTTCAACGACAAATATGTGCTGGCCGACGAGGAGACGGCGACCGATGCCGATTTCGCCAACATCGAGGCGATCATCGCGCATGAATATTTCCACAATTGGACCGGCAACAGAATCACTTGCCGCGACTGGTTCCAGCTCTGCCTGAAGGAAGGGCTGACGGTTTACCGCGACCACGAATTCTCGGCCGACCAGCGCTCGCGCGCGGTAAAGCGCATCGCCGAGGTGCGCACGCTGCGCGCGCATCAGTTCCCCGAGGACCAGGGGCCATTGGCGCATCCGGTCAGGCCGCGCCGCTACCGCGAGATCAACAACTTCTACACGGCAACAGTCTACGAGAAGGGCTCGGAAGTGGTGCGCATGATCCGCACCATCCTCGGCGCGGAGACCTTCCGCGCCGGCATGGACCTCTATTTCGAGCGGCATGACGGCGAAGCGGCGACGATCGAGGACTTCCTCAAAGTGTTTGAGGACGTCTCGGGCCGAGACCTCGGGCAGTTCGCTCTCTGGTACCATCAGGCCGGCACGCCGAACCTGACGGTGAGTTCCTCCTACAATGCGGCGGCCAAGGCATTGACGCTGGAGATCGAGCAGTCGGTGCCGCCAACGCCGTCTGAAAGCCGCAAGCGACTGATGCATATTCCCCTGGCCTTCGGCCTGGTCGGCGCCGGCGGCAAGCCTGTCGCCTGGACAGCCGTCGATGGCGCCACCGTCGAGGACGGCATCATCCATGTCCGAAAGCGGCGGCATACGGTCCGCTTCTCGGGGGTTTCGGAGCGGCCTTCGGTGTCGCTCAACCGCGACTTCTCGGCGCCAATCACGCTCTCGGTGCAGCAGAAGGCCGACGACCAGTTCTTCCTGGCCAGCCATGACAGCGATCCTTTCTCGCGCTGGCAGGCCTTCAACACGCTGCTCACCGACGCGCTCATCGCGGCCTTCCGTCAGCTGCTGGGCGGCAAAGAACCGGCCTTCGACGCAAAGCTCGCCGAGCTTGCCGGAAGCATTGCCCGCGACGAGACGCTGGAGCCAGCCTACCGGGCGCTGGCTCTGTCGCTGCCCGGCGAGGCCGATATTGCGCGCGACATCGGCCAGGGCATCGATCCCGACGCCATTTTCGCCGCCCGCGAGGCGCTGGCGCGGACGATTGCCATGGCGAATCGCGAGATCTTCTCGGCGCTTTACGCCAGCCTGGCCGACAACGGTCCGTTCACGCCCGACTCGGCAAGCGCTGGGCGCCGCGCGCTGCGCAACATCCTGCTCGATTACCTGTCGCTCCTGCCCGAAGGCACGGCGCTTGCCGCGCGGCATTTCAACGCCGCCACCAACATGACCGACCGCGCCGCGGCGCTGACCGTGCTGGCACACCGTCATGCCGGCTCCGCGCAAGCGGAGGAGGCACTGTCGGCCTTCGAGGTGAGATACCGCGGCGATGCGCTGGTGCTCGACAAATGGTTCCAGATCCAGGCCGGAGTGCCGGGACCGCTGACCGTCGAAAACGTGCGCGCGCTGATGCAGCACCCTGCCTTCTCGATCGCAAATCCGAACCGGGTGCGCTCGCTGATCGGCACCTTCTCCAGCGCCAACCAGACCGGCTTCCATCTCGCCGACGGTCAGGGCTACCGCATCTTCGCCGAGACCGTGCTGGAGGTCGAGAAGCGCAACCCGCAAGTGGCAGCACGGCTGGCGACGGCGCTCAGGTCCTGGCGCTCGCTGGAACCGGTCCGGCAGAACAAGGCAAGGCAGGCACTGCTGCAGATCGCGAACGCCGACAAACTGTCGGCCGACCTGCGCGACATCGTGGAGCGGACGCTGGTGTGATTAGCACTCTCCCCCCTGGTGGGGGAGATCAGCAGTTTCGACGAATTTCAATCAACTTTTAATCTTTTTTGGCCGGGCCTCTGGACAAGGCGAATCACCTTTGATTCCTTATTGACGATTCGGACGTGCGGCGTAGCCGGATCGTCAAGTATGCGGCAAATCGGGGAGTGCCATTTATGGCGAAGACGGACGCGTGGGGCGCGCCCGGAGGGAGAGCTTTTGCGCGTCGCGAGGCAAGGAGCGGCGGGCCTGCCGGCAATGCGCGTCTGATCGCCGAACCCGCCTACCAGCGGCTGCTGGCGGCGGAACCGCTGCTGCGCCGCTCCATCCCCGCACTGATAATCATCTTCCTGATCGTCATCGCCGCACTGCGCTTCCTGTCGCTGGTGAACGACCGCGACGAGGTCGAACGCGACGCCAAGTCGGTGCTGGCGTTAGCCGCCGGCCAGATGGCACAGGCGATTGCGGCCGACCCGAACGCAGCCGGCGTGAATGCGACGGACCTTCTGGAGAAGACCAGCCGCCAGGGCGCCATGGGTCGCAGCCACGTGCTGGCCATCACCGACGGCGCTTTCAAGATCGTCGCGGTATCGCCATTGTCGACCGGCTGGCAGGGACGCTCGCTGGACAGCCTGGTGCTCGGCGGCCAGCCGCTGTTCATGTTCGGCGACCGCGCCGGCGTTATGGATGTCAGCATCGGCGGCAAGGACTGGTTCGCCGCCGTCAGCCTCACCGGCGACCGCAAGAACGCCGCGGCGGTGCTGGTGCCCAAGGAGGCGGTGTTCGACAGCTGGCGCAAGACGGTGTCGCTCAACGTCACGTTGTTCGTGCTGACGGCCGGCGTGCTGATCGTCATCCTTTACGCCTATTTCGGCCAAGCGGCGCGCGCCCAGGCGGCCGACCGCATCTATCTCGAAGCGCATCAGCGCATCGACATGGCGCTGGTGCGCGGCCGCTGCGGGTTGTGGGACTGGGACATGGTGCGCGGCAAGATGTACTGGTCGCGCTCGATGTACGACATGCTAGGCTACGAGCCTTGCGACACAATGCTGTCCTTCGGCGAGGTCGACGAGATCATCCATCCCGACGACGGCGACCTCTTCGAGCTCGCCAACCGCATCGTCGAGCGCGAGATCGACCATATCGACCAGGTGTTCCGCATGCGCCACGCCGACGGCCAATGGGTGTGGATGCGCGCCCGCGCCCAGGTGATCGACCCGGAAGCGCCCGAGATCCAGCTGATCGGCATCGCCGTCGACGTCACCGAGCAGCGGCATCTCGCGCTGCGCTCGGAAGCGGCGGACATGCGGCTGCGCACGGCGATCGAGAACATCAACGAATCCTTCGTGTTGTGGGATGCCGCCGAACGGCTGATCATGTGCAACTCCAAATTCCAGCAGGACAACGGGCTCTCGGACCGTGACGTGATGCCGGGCGCGACCCGCGACATGCTGGAGGAGCGCATGCTCGCCTTCGCCTCGGAGCGCAGGCTGGCCAATGCCAACGGGCCGCATGGCGGTGTCACGCTGGAGCGCCAGCTCGCCGACGGACGCTGGCTGCAGGTCAACGAGCTCAGGACCAGAGACGGCGGCATCGTCTCGGTCGGCTCCGACATCACCCAGATCAAGCTGCATCAGGAAAAGCTGGTCGACAGCGAGCGCCGCCTGATGGCGACCATCCACGATCTTAGCCTTGCCCGCCGCGCCGAGGAGGAACGCGCCAAGGAGCTGGTCGAGCTCAATCGCAAATACATGAAGGAAACCGAGCGCGCCGAGGCCGCCAACCGGGCGAAGTCCGAATTCCTCGCCAATATGTCGCATGAACTGCGCACACCGCTCAACGCCATCATCGGCTTCTCCGAGCTGATGCAGCAAAGTCTGTTCGGACCGCTCGGTTCCGAGCGCTACGAGGAATATGCCAGCGACATCAACGGCAGCGGCAAATACCTGCTCGGCGTCATCAACGACATACTCGACATGTCGAAGATCGAGGCCGGCCAGTTCTCGCTCGACCGCGAGGAGATCGACCTCTGCCCGCTGATCAGGGAAACGGTTCGCGTCATCTCGCTGCAGGCGGCGGAGAAGTCGATCACGGTAGAGACGCGCATCGCCGATGCGATGCGGCTCTACGCCGACCGCCGCGCGATCAAGCAGATCGCAATCAATCTGCTCTCCAACGCGGTGAAGTTCACCGGACAGGGCGGCAAGATCACGGTCAGGGCGCGCAGCGCCTCAGGCGCGCTGGTGCTCACCATCGAGGACAATGGCTGCGGCATCCCGAAGCAGGCGCTGAGCAAGCTCGGGCGGCCGTTCGAGCAGGTGCAGAACCAGTTCTCCAAGAACCACACCGGTTCCGGCCTGGGCCTCGCCATCTCGCGTTCGCTCGCCGAACTGCAGGGGGGCGCGCTGAAGATTCGCTCGACCGAAGGTATCGGCACCATCGTGTCGGTGCGCATCCCGCTGAAGAAGGCGCCGCCCATGGTCAAGGTGGCGGCTTAGCTGGCGCGCTGAAATTCGAAACGCCGGCGCCAAGGAATGACGCGTGGATTAACCGCGCGAGATCGACGCTCCCGCGCGAAGCAGAAGCTCGAAATCCTTCCGAACCTTTCGCGACGTCTCCTTGAGATGCGCTTCGAGCACGCCGAAATCCGGCAGGTCGGTGGCCGCCAGAAGCAGATCAGAAAGCCCCGGCGGAACATCGTCGCGCTGGAACTCGCCGGTAAGGCAGAGCCTGATCATCTGGGTCAGCGCGAGATAGAGCCTCCAGGCCTCGCAAAGCTCCTGCCGAACATCAGGCGCCGCGTAACCGGGGGCCAGCCGCGCCAGCACTTCCGCCGTCGCGGTTGCCCGCCTGCCAGCCTCGACCGCGCCGGTGATGACCGCGACCTGGGCGATGAATTCAAGGTCGATCAGGCCGCCGGGGATCAGCTTGATGTCCCAGAGATCGCGCGGCGGCTTTTCCGTGTCGATCAGCGCCCGCATCTCGGAGGCATCCGCCTTCACCTTGGCGCCGTCGCGCGGCTGGGCGAGAACCGCCGCAACCTCGTCCTCGACCTCGGCGCGAAGCGCTGCGTCACCGCCGATGGCGCGTGCTCGTGCCAGCGCCATATGCTCCCAGGTCCAGGCATCCTGCCGCTGATATTTCTTATAGGCGTCGACATGGGTGGCGACGGGCCCCTTGTTGCCGGAGGGGCGCAAGCGGAGGTCGAGTTCGTAAAGCACTCCCTCGGCCGTCGGCGCCGAGACGGCGGCGATCAGCCGCTGCGTCATGCGGGTGTAGTAGTGTGAGGGCGCCAGCGGCTTCTCGCCATCGGAGTCTTCCGCATCCGCATCGTGGTCATAAAGCAGGATCAGATCGACATCCGAGCCAGCAGTGAGCTCGCGGCTGCCCAGCTTGCCCATGCCGAGGAGCGCGACCCTGCCCCCGGCAATCCTGCCATGGCGCAACGCGAACTCGGCGATGACCGCGTTGAGCGCCGCTTCAATCGTGAGGTCGGCCAGGTCCGAGAAGGCGCGACCGGCGCGCGCGGGATCGATGGAGCCTGCAAGCAGCCGCACGCCGATCAGGAATTTCTGCTCGGACGCGAAGATGCGCAGCCGGTCAAGCACATCCTCATAGGCGCGGTCTCCCTCGATGAAAGCCGCAAGCCGCGCGGAGAGATAGGCACGGTCGGGCAGTTCCGCGAGCAACGCCGGATCGAGCAGACCGTCGAACACATGCGGACGGCGCGTGATGATGGCGGCGAGCCGCGGGGCGGCGCCCATGATCGTCGCCATCAGCTTGAGCAGTGCCGGATTGGACTGCAAAAGCGAGAAGAGCTGGATGCCTGCCGGCAGCCCCGCGAGAAACTCGTCGAAGCGGATCAGCGCCTCGTCGGCGCGGCGCGTCTGGCCGAAGGCTTTCAGCAGCGCCGGCGTCAGTTCCGTCAGCCGCTCGCGCGCCTCCGCCGACTGGGTGACGCGGTATCGGCCGAAATGCCAGCCGCGAATGACACGGCAGATGTCGCTCGGCCGCTGAAAGCCCAGGCGATGCAAGGTCTGCAGCGTGTCGGGATCGTCGACATCACCGGTGAAGACCAGATTGCCGACGCCGGCCGACAGTTCGGGTGCCGTCTCGAACAGCGCCGCATAATGGCGTTCGACCTGCTGCAGCGAGGCGCGGAAAGCTTCCGCGAATTCCGCCTCGCCGGTGAAGCCGAGCATCAGCGCGACACGCTCCAGTTCCTCGTCCTCTTCGGGCAGGACGTGCGTCTGCTCGTCGGCCACCATCTGGACGGCATGCTCGACACGGCGCAGGAACCAGTATTGCCGGGTGAGCGCATCGCGCGCATCGGCGGTGATCCAGCCGCGCGCGGCGAGCGCGTCCAGCATTGGCACAGTCTCGCGGCCGCGCAGCTCCGGGAAACGGCCGCCGGCAATCAGCTGCTGCGTCTGGACGAAGAACTCGATCTCGCGGATGCCGCCGCGGCCGAGCTTGACGTTATGGCCTTTCACCGCGATCTCGCCGTGACCCTTGTGGGCATGGATCTGGCGCTTGATCGAATGGACGTCGGCGATCGCGGCGTAGTCCATGTATTTACGCCAGACATAGGGCTGCAATTCCTTGAGGAAGGCCGCGCCGGCAGCAAGGTCTCCGGCCACCGGCCGCGCCTTGATCATGGCGGCGCGCTCCCAGTTCTGGCCGCGGGCCTCGTAGTAACGAAGCGCCGCCTCGACCGGGATCGCCAGCGGGGTCGAGCCGGGATCGGGGCGCAGCCTCAGATCGGTGCGGAAGACATAGCCATGCTCCGTGCGGTCCTGCAGGATGCGCACGAGACGGCGGGTAAGACGCGAGAACAGCTCCGTCGCATCGAGCGGATCGACCACCGCCGGCGCCTCCGGATCGAAGAAGACGACGAGGTCTATGTCGGAGGAAAAATTCAGCTCATGCGCGCCGAGCTTGCCCATGCCGAGCACAATCCAGCCCGAGCCGCGCGCCGGGTCTTCCGGATGGGGCAGCTTGAGCTTGCCCTGCCCGTGCGCGTCGAGCAGCAGGAAATCGACGGCGCCGCGTGTGCAAGCATCCGCCAAGTCGCTCAGACGGCGCACCGTCAGCGCGGTTTCGGCCTCGCCGGACAGATCGGCCAGCGCGATCAGGAAATGCGCTTCGGCCTTGAACTGCCTGAGTTCCATCATCAGGCTCGATTCCGAGACATTATCGGCCCGCGCAGCGCGATCGACCGCCTCGCCGATCTCGTTGAGACGCGCTTCGATGGTCTGGTCGAATAGCGTGTCGAGAATGGCCGGCCGGCGGCGGGCCGTATCACGCAGGAACGGCGACAGGTCGAAGATGGCGGCGAGCAATTCCTGCAGTGCTCCCTTGCCGGCGAGGAACGCGGCCAGACGCGGAAGGCCGTCTTGCTCGGCCGCGTCAGCGATCTCGGACAATTCCCGCCGGGCATGGTCGCCGCCGAGCGGGCGAAGCGCCAGCGTCGGTTGGAGTTGCCATTCCGTATCGATCTTCTTTTTTGCCATCCTGGCCGCCATCAATGCGTCTCCCGGGCCGGGAAACTCATGACTACGGACAATCCGGGATTGGCGGGCAGAAGATCAAGCCTGCCGTTATGGAAAGTCATGATCGCCTTGGCGAGGCTAAGGCCCAGACCCGAGCCCGGCTGCGAACGGCTCTTCTCCAGCCGCACGAAACGCTCGGTGACCCTGGCGCGGTCGGCATCGTCGGGAATGCCAAGGCCATTGTCGGAAACGGCGAGCTTGACCTCGCCGCCGATGCGCTCCAGCGTGACGCGCACTTTCGGGCTCTCGGCGGCGCCGGTCGAGTATTTGATGGCGTTGTCGACGATGTTCGACAGCGCCTGGCCGATCAGCTCGCGATTGCCGTTGATGGTAACCGCCTCCGGCACCGCGGTTTCCAGCACGACGCCCGCCTCTTCCGCCACCGGCTCGTAGAGCTCGACGACATCGCTCACCGTGGCGGCGAGGTCGACCGGGCCGGTTGTCTCGGAGGAATAGCCGGCCTCCAGCCGCGAGATCATCAGGATGGCGTTGAAGGTCTTGATGAGCTGGTCGGACTCGGCGATCGTTCCCTCCAGCGCCTGACGGTAGTCCGTCGTCTTGCGCTTGCCGGCAAGGGTGGCTTCGGCGCGGTTGCGCAGCCTGGTCAGCGGCGTCTTCAGATCGTGAGCGATGTTGTCGGAGACCTGCTTCAGCCCCTCGTTCAGCATGGCGATACGGGCAAGCATCGTGTTGAGGTTTTCGGACAGGCGGTCGAATTCGTCACCGGCGCCGGTCACCGGCAGCCGTCCGCTGAGATCGCCGCCCATGATGCGGCGGCTTGCGTCGGAGACGCTGTCGATGCGCTTCAGCGCGGCGCGCCCGACGAAGAACCAGATCAAGAGGCCGCCGAGCCCCATCATGCCCAGCGCAAGCATCAGCGCGCGGCGGATGACGGCGCGGAAGCGCTCGGGCTCGCCAAGATCGCGGCCGACCAGCAAGATCATCTGATTGGGCAGTCGCAGCACCAGCGCGATAGCGTTGTGGCCTTCCTCGCCTTCCGACCGAGCGCTGCTGTCGCCCGGGGACGGCGGGCTCTGATCGGTGCCGCCGCCACGCAATCGGTCGAGTTCGCCCTCACCGAAGCGATGGTACGAAAAGGGTTCCGTCGTCCAGCCCTCGGTTTCGATGATTCCCGGCTCCAGGCTCTGCACATTGCCGGTCAGGATCTGGCCGTTGGCGTCGGCGATCAGATAGAGGTTGGCGCCAGGCTGGCGCGAGCGGGCTTCAACCACGCGCACCAGCAACGGCAGGCCGCCATTTTTGTATGCGCGAGCCAAGCCGAGGATCTCGTCATTGATCGTGTCCTGGGTCTGCGCCGTCAGCATGCGCGCCGAGAGTGACGTCATGTAAAAGACGAGCAGCACGGCGCAGAGCGCGAAAAGCAGAAGATAAAGCGCCGAGAGCCGGGCCGCCGTCGTCTTCATGATGGCCGGCAGGGAAAGAGCCATGTGCGCCTAGATCAGGATGACGATTGGCTGCACGGTAACCCCCTGTTGCAGCATCTTTCCGAAACGTTCCCTGACTTTCGGTTTGGGATCATGCTCTAGCCGCCTTTCAGCATGTAGCCGGCGCCGCGGATGGTGTGCAGGATCGGTTTGTCGAAAC
The DNA here is from genome assembly GCF_002294785.1 of Mesorhizobium sp. WSM3868. Taxonomy (NCBI): domain Bacteria; kingdom Pseudomonadati; phylum Pseudomonadota; class Alphaproteobacteria; order Hyphomicrobiales; family Phyllobacteriaceae; genus Mesorhizobium; species Mesorhizobium sp. WSM3868. Next base: position 107,934 of record NZ_NSGB01000006.1, read on the forward strand.
CCTTTTCGATCTTGCCGCGCAGGCGCGAGACATGAACGTCGATGACGTTGGTCTGCGGATCGAAATGATAGTCCCAGACATTTTCCAGCAGCATGGTGCGCGTCACCACCTGGCCGGCGTGGCGCATCAGATATTCCAGCAGGCGGAACTCGCGCGGCTGCAGCGTGATCTCGCGGCCGGCGCGCTTGACCGAATGCGACAGACGGTCGAGCTCGAGATCGCCGACGCGGTAGACGGTCTCGGTTTCCCGGGCGCCGGCGCGACGGTTCAACACCTCGACGCGGGCAAGCAATTCGGAAAAAGCGTAGGGTTTGGTGAGATAATCGTCGCCGCCGGCGCGCAGCCCGGTGACGCGGTCGTCGACCTCGCCCAGCGCCGACAGGATCAGCACCGGCGTGGTGTTGCCGCGCGAGCGGAGCGCTGCGATCACCGACAGCCCGTCGCGGCGCGGCATCATGCGGTCGACCACCATCACGTCATAGTCGCCGGCGTCGGCAAGCGCGAAGCCGGTCTCGCCGTCCCCGGCGACATGGGCGGTGTGGCCCGCCTCGGCGAAGGCTTTCTGCAGGTAGTCCGCAGCCTCGCGGTCGTCTTCCATGACGAGAATCTTCATGGAGCCGTTATACGCGATTTCACTGGAAGGTTGAGGGGCAGCCATGACTCAGCGCCTTTGCGTTCGCCAGCCGCATGTCGTGATCCCAGACCGGTACCCAGTTGCGGGCACCGTGCTTGGCAAGCGGCAGCGGGTGATGGGAAACCCGCTGCCGCAGGAGCGAAACACGGTGACTGACTGACGTGCTCGGCCCCATGTTTTCCCGGCGGCGGCTCGGGGGTGTTGAAACCGCCGCAAGGAAAAGTCGCTGAGCAATTCCAGGAAAGGCGTGAAGCGGGTTGCCGTCCGGAATTGCGTCAAACAGAGAGTTAGAGCGGTTCTGCGTTCTCGAGGAGCGATTGAACCGCTCTATCAGATCAGCCCTTACCGACCGGCAGCGCGACGAAGCGGTTGCTATCGTCGCGGGTGATCTGCATCAGCACGGCCTTGCGGCCCGACTTGGAGGCATCGGTCATGGCCTTGGAAACGTCGTCGGTAGTGTTCACCTCGTTCGAATTGATCGAGGTGATGACGTCGCCGGGCTGAATGCCGCGGTCGGCCGCATCGCTGTCCGGATCGACATCGGTGACCACCAGGCCCTTGCCGTTTTCCGACTTGGTGACGGTGAGGCCGAGATCGGCAAGCGTATCGGCCTTGGCGGGAGCCGCCTGCTTGTTGCTGCCTTCGTTCGAGGCCTGCTTGTCGCTCGACGGCAACGTGCCGAGGTCCACCTTGACCGTCTCGTTCTTGCCGTTGCGCCAGACAGTGACATCAACCGACTTGCCCGGCGCATAAGCGCCGATCATGCGGGCGAGTTCCTTCGGCGAGGCGACGTCCTTGCCGTCGACCTGGGTGATGACATCGCCGGCGACGATGCCGGCCTTCTTGCCGGGACCGGCGTCCTGCGCGCTCGAAACCAGCGCGCCCTTGTCCGACTTCAGGCCGAGCGACTCGGCAATGTCGGAGGTGACCGGCTGGATCTCGACGCCGAGCCAGCCGCGCTGGACGGAGCCGTTCTTCATCAGGTCTTCGACCACCTGCTTGGCGGTCGAGGCCGGAATGTCGAAGGCGATGCCGACACTGCCGCCCGACGGCGAGAAGATGGCGGTGTTGATGCCGATCACCTGGCCGTTGAGGTTGAAGGTCGGACCGCCCGAATTGCCGCGGTTGACCGAGGCGTCGATCTGGATGAAGTCGTCATAGGGGCCGGCGCCGATGTCGCGGCCGCGGGCCGAAACGATGCCTGCGGTGACGGTGCCGCCGAGGCCGAACGGGTTGCCGACCGCCACGACCCAGTCGCCGATGCGGATCTTGGAGTCGTCGGCGAAGTCGACATAGGTGAACTTGCCGCCGCCATCGACCTTCAGCACGGCGAGGTCGGTGCGCGGATCGGTGCCGATCAGCTTGGCGTCGAGCTCCTTGCCGTCATTGGTGACGACGGTGAAGTCGGAGCCTTCCGAAACCACGTGGTTGTTGGTGACGAGGTAGCCGTCCTCGGAAATGAAGAAGCCCGAACCTTGAGCGACAGGGCGCGCCTCGCCGTTGCCGTGGTTGCGGTGATTGAAGCGGGGCATGCCGAACTGGCCGCCCTGATCGCCGAAGCCGCGGAACTCCCTGAAGAAGCGGCGCAGCTGCGGATTGTCGGGCAGGTTGTCGAAGCCGTTCTGATCGTCGGAGCCGTCATCGGCCGTCGGCTGGATCTTGGCCTTCACCTTGACGCTGACCACCGCCGGCGAGACGCGCTCGACGACGTCGGCGAAGCTCGGAACCTGCGGAGCCTCGACACGCACAGCATCGGCCAGCACGGGCGCAGTGCCGGTGGCAAGCGCGCCTGCGCCGACCGCACCAATGACGGCCAGGGACGCGACAGCCGCCATCAGGCGCTTGCGGGTGCTTGAATATGAATCGGGCGCAATATTCATGGGTCTCGTTTCCTCTTTCGAAGTGGATGCGCTCAGGAGAGCATCCTCGGAAAAGAGACTTAGTGAGGCGCACATTACGGCGCCATTTCCGATATATGAAAATTTTGTAATGTTGGCGCTTTAATCGCGCAGCAGCTTGTCCAGCGCCGCCTGTTCCTCGGCGCTGAGCGTGCTGTCCGGCGCCGGGCGGCGCGAACGGGTGCTGAGCACGACGAAGATGCCGCCGGCCAGAAGCAAAAGCGCCGGGGTGCCCCACAAAAGCGCGTTGCGCAGGCTGAAGCGCGGCTTCAAGAGCACGAACTCGCCGTAGCGTGAGACGATGTAATCCATCACCTGCTGGTCGGTATCGCCGGCGACGAGGCGCTGGCGCACGAGGATGCGCAGGTCGCGGGCCAGATCGGCGTCGGATTCGTCGATCGACTGGTTCTGGCAAACCATGCAGCGCAGGCCTTCGGAAAGCGCGCGTGCGCGAGCCTCCAGCGCCGGATCGGGCAGCACCTCATCGGGCTTCACCGCCTGTGCCGTGCCGGCGAAGACCAACGCCAGCAGGAGGATCAGCGGGGCGAGCGAAAACTTCGCTTTCATGTCGGGCTCGCGGGCAAGGCAGCGGCAGCCGGCTTGCGGCGCCTCGCGGGGGCGCCAACGCGCAGGCGCCGGTCGAGCAGCGACATGGCGGCGCCCGCCATCATCACCAGCCCGCCGCCCCAGATCAGCGTCACCAACGGCTTCCACCACAGGCGCACGACGACCGAGCCGTCCTTGCCCTCATCGCCGAGCGACAGATAGAGCTGGCTCACACCCAGCGTCCTGATGCCGGACTCGGTCGTTACCGTCTGCCGCACCGGATAGAAGCGTTTAGCCGAGGTGATCTCGCCATCGGCGTTGCCATCGGCGCCAATCAGCAGGAAGCGGCCGCGCTGCTCAGTGAAGTTTGGGCCTTTCTGAGGAAACAGTCCTTCGAAGCGCAGCGTGTGGCCGGAAAGTTCCACCGTCTCGCCGGCGCGCATGGTAAGAATCTTCTCGGTGCCGAACGAAAGCGTGCCGACGATGCCGAGCAAGGTGAGCCCGAGGCCGAGGTGGGCAAGCGCGGTGCCGAAGACCGAGCGCGGCAGGCCGGCAAAGCGTCTCAGCATGTCGGCCGGCGCCACCGAGCCGATGCCCGACTTGACGGTAAGGTCGGTCAGCGCGCCGGCGACAAGCCAGACGGCGAGGCCGACGCCAAGCGCAGCGAAGACCGAGGCGCCATCGATGAACAGGCCGGTGACCAGCATCGCGGCGATGGCCAGCCCGAAGGCCGCCATCAGGCGCTGCGAGGCGGCAAGGACGTCGCCGCGCTTCCAGGCAAGCAGCGGACCAAACGGCACGATGGCAAGCAGCGGCAGCATCAGCGGGCCGAAGGTCAGGTCGAAGAAGGGCGCGCCGACCGAGATCTTGCCGCCGGTGATGGCCTCAAGCGCCAGCGGGTAGAGCGTGCCGACGAGCACCGTCGCGGTCGCCGTGGTCAGGAACAGATTGTTGAGCACGAGCGCGCCTTCGCGCGAGATCGGCTGGAACAGGCCACCTGCGGTCAGGGTGGAAGCGCGCAGCGCAAACAGCGCCAGCGAGCCGCCGATGAACAGCGTCAGGATGCAGAGGATAAAGACGCCACGCGCCGGATCGGTGGCGAAGGCATGCACGGAAGTCAGCACGCCAGAGCGGACAAGAAAGGTGCCGAGCAGCGACAGCGAGAAGGTGAGGATGGCCAGCAGCAGCGTCCAGATCTTCAGCGCCGAGCGCTTTTCCATGACGATTGCCGAATGGAGGAGCGCCGTGCCGGCCAGCCAGGGCATGAAGGAGGCGTTCTCGACCGGGTCCCAGAACCAGAAGCCGCCCCAGCCAAGCTCGTAATAGGCCCAGTAGGAGCCCATGGCGATGCCGCCGGTCAAAAACATCCAGGCGACCAGCGTCCAGGGCCGCACCCAGCGCGCCCAAGAGGCGTCGATGCGGCCTTCGATCAGGGCTGCGACCGAGAAGGAGAAGCAGATCGAGAAACCGACATAGCCGAGATAGAGCAGCGGCGGATGGATGGCGAGACCGAGGTCCTGCAGGATCGGGTTGAGATCGCGGCCCTCGATCGGCGCCGGGTTCAGCCGGATGAAGGGATTGGACGTCGCCAGGATAAACAGGAAGAAGGCGGTGCCGATCATGCCCTGCACGGCCAGAACATTGGCTTTGAGCGTCGCCGGCAAGTTGGCGCCGAAGACAGCGACGAGCGCGCCGAAGAAGGTCAGGATCAGCACCCAGAGCAGCATCGAGCCTTCGTGGTTTCCCCAGGTGCCGGTGATCTTGTAGATCATCGGCTGCAGCGAATGGGAGTTTTCCCAAACGCACGCCACCGAGAAGTCGGAGCCGGCATAGGCGGTGGCAAGAGCGGTGAAGGACAGCGCGGTGAGCGCAAAGCCGGTGACCGCCACCGGGCCGCCGACCGCCATCAGCCGCTGGTTGCCGGCGCGGGCGCCGACCAACGGCACCAGCATCTGCACCAGCGACAGCGCGAAGGCGAGGACGAGCGCGAAATGTCCGGTCTCAACCATTATTGGCTCTTGCTCTCCTGCCAGACGCCCTTGGCTTTCAAGCCGTCGGCGACTTCCTTGGGCATATAGCGCTCGTCGTGCTTGGCTAAAACGCTATCGGCGACGAAGATGCCGTCCGGGCCGAAAGCGCCCTCGGTGATGACGCCCTGCTCCTCGCGGAAGAGGTCGGGCAGGATGCCGGTATAGGTGACCTTGACCGATTTCTGCTTGTCGGTGACCGAAAAGGCGACGGTCGCGCCCTGACCGCGAACGATGGTGCCTTTTTCGACGAGCCCGCCAAGGCGAATGCGCTGCCCGGGCTGGACGGTTGCGGCGGCGAGGTCGGCGGGCATGTAGAAATACGAAGCCTTCTGGCCGAGCGCGTAGAAGGTAAGACCGGCAGCAGCGCCGAGGAAGGCCAGCCCTGCGAGGATCACCGACAATCGCTTCTGCTTGCGCGTCATGGCCTACTCCGTCGCCGTCACGCCGAGGGAGGCGGCAAAGGCGGTGAATTTCTTGGCCTGCTCGCTGTCGGCGCCGAAGACGGCAACCGCGCGGCCGAGCGCGTCGCGCGCCCGGTCGGCCTTGCCGAGCACGACATAGGAACGAATGAGCCGCATCCACCCTTCCTCGTCGCGCGGATTTTGTTTCAGCCGGTCGTCGAGGCTGGCGACCATGGTCTCGATCATTGCCTGCCGGTCCTGCGGCGCCATCTGCTGCGCCGCCTCGACCTGCCCGGCATCCGGGCCGGTCGCCGGCTTGCCTGCCGCCGCCGGCGGCTCGGCCGTTTCGGCGAGCGCCTGCTGGACGGCGCTGCGCCAGGGCGAATCGGGCGCAAGCTGACCGAGCATCTTTTGCCAGGCGGCGGCGGCTTCCGCCTTCCTGCCTTCCTGGGCCAGGCCCATCGCCAGATAGAAATTGGCCTTGGCATTGGCGGGATCGAGCTTCAAGGCCGCGTCGAAGGCGCCCTGAGCCTCGGCCGTGACGATGCCGCCGGCAGCGTTGGCGATCGCCTCGCCAAGGCCGGCCTGGCGCACGGCGCTGTCGCCGTCGAGGCGGATGGCGTTGCGATAGGCGGTCACCGCGTCGGCGTAGCGCTGCAGGCGCAGATAAACCGGCGCCAGCACGTCCCAGCCCTGGCCGTCCGAAGGGTTGGCGGCGAGATGCGCCTCGGCGCGGGCAACCAGCTCGTCGACCGAGGACTCGGCAGGGTTCTTGGCCAGCCGTTCGGCCAGCGGCTGGGAGGGCAGATCCGGCGAGCCGAGTGAGCCGTAGAGCCCCCAGCTGACCAGCGGCACCGCCAGCACGGCGGCGGTGGCGACCAGCCTTGCGGCGCGCGAAGGGCGCGGCGCTCGCGCGCTTGGCTGGCTGTCCGAGCCGAGACGCAGAATGCGGCGGCCGATCTCGGCGCGCGCTTCCTCCGCCTCACCCGGTTGGATGAGACCGCGCGCCATGTCGCGGTCGAGTTCCGAAAGCTGGTCGCGATAGACTTCGAGATCGTGATCGCCGGCGGTCGATGCGGCTTTCGTGCCGCCGGCCAGCGGCAAAAGCACCGCCAGGCTGGCGCCCAGCGTAAGGATTGCAGCTATGACCCAGAACAGCATGGCTATTCCAATAAAGGCAGAGCCCTGCCCTGCCAACACGGACGCCCTGCGACGCTTTGGCGGCAGACGCGCCGGCCGTCCTTGATCAATGTCAAATTGCGCCGATCGTTGCTAATTCAGGTCAGCGGTGTCCAGCTGCCGTCGGCATTGCGGCAGGCGGTGCCGCGCGCCGTGACGCCCGAACCGCTCGTGTAAACGGTGTGGGTGTATTGGCGGCAGTCCTGCGACCCGACCCGGTAGGGCTGGGCGGCAACGACCTCGCCATAATGGGTCGAGCCGTCGCCCTTCCACGTCACCTTCTGGCCGCTGGCGTTGTATTCCAGCGCCTTGTACTCGGCCTCGAGGCCTTTGCGCTTTTCGGCCTCGCTCAGACCCGAACCGATCGATCCGCCGATGAGCCCGCCATTCATGGCCGCGACGATGCCGGCTCCCACCTTACCGGCGGCCGGCGGCGTGGCGACGGGCGTAACCGGAGAGGTCGGGCCGGTCCTGCCCAGCGTGGTGCAGCCCGACACGGCCATCAGGGCGGAAACGAGCGCAACGCGAATCTTCATGCCAGCAACCGGTTCTCTTGAGCGGGATGGGCTTCTTGGGCGAAAAGCACTTCTGGAGCGAGATGGATCGGGAACCGCGCCAGCGGGAAGGATAGCGAGCCCATAGTATTGATATTTGTCGGAAATTTGGCCGCGAGCGGCCGCACGGAAATCGATAAAAACATTATTGAAGGCTCCGCAATCTTACCACCGCCCTCAAGCCGCCCATGCTGGACCGTTCCAGCGCCAGGGCGCCTCCATACTCGTTGACGAGGTCGGCGACAATGGCCAATCCAAGCCCCGTTCCCGGCTTCGTCTCGTCGAGTCTCTTGCCGCGTTTCAACACTTCCCGCGCGCTGTCCTCGGGAATGCCGGGGCCGTCGTCCTCTATAACGATTTCAAACAGGTTGGGGCTTCCGGCAACGGTGGCGACCGAGACGACAACGGCGCTTTTCGCCCATTTCATGGCATTGTCGAGGAGATTGCCGAGCAATTCTTCAAGATCCTCGCGCTCGCCGGCAAAGACGATCCCGGCGGCCGGCGGCGACAGCGAAAGCTGTGTCTGCGGGTTGAGCTTGCGCAGCACGCGCACCATGCGCTCGACCAGCGGCGCCACCGGCGTGCGGAAGACGACGCTGTCGCGCTGGGCGGCGACGCGGGCGCGCTGCAGATAGTGGTCGACCTGCTTTTGCATCGAGGCAGCCTGCTCGGCGATGAGCTCGCCCTTGGCGCCGCCGAGCGCGCGGCCCTCGTTGATCAGCACGGCAAGCGGCGTCTTCAGGGAATGGGCGAGGTTGCCGACCTGGGTGCGCGAGCGCTCGACGATGCGCCTGTTGTTCTCGATCAGCGCATTGGTCTCGCTGGCCAGAGGCTCGATCTCGGCCGGGAAGCGCCCGTCGAGCCGCTGCGCCGTGCCCTCGCGCACCATGGCCAGCGCGTTGCGCACGCGGCGCAAAGGCTGCAAGCCGAAAAGGATGGCGATGGCGTTGATGGCGATCATGCCGACGCCGAACAGTGACAGATAGGTGAGCAGCCGGCGCTGGAAGCTCGCGATCTCCTGCTCGAGCTCGCTGTGATTGCCCATGACGCGGAAGCGCGCGGCGCGGTTCTTGGCATCGAGCACGAACTCGCTCTCGAAAACCTCCAACTCCTCGCCCTTGATGCCCTCGGTCGAATAGCTGCGCTGGAAGTTCGCGTTGAACGGCACCTCGGCGACGCTCGGCGACAGGATCGAGGAGGTCATCGAGGAGGAATGGAGTTCGCCGTGAACGTCTTCGGAGGCCGGCTCGACCGACCAGTACCAGCCGGAATTCGGCTCCGAGAAGCGCAGATCGCCAAGGTCGGGCGAGCCGATGAGCGCGCCATTGTCGGAAATGCCGACGGAGCCGATGAGGTTGAACAGATGCGCCGAAAGCAGACTGTCGAAGCCGCGCTCGCTGGCCTGGCGGTAGAGCGTGGTTATGAGCGTGAAGATGACGACGAGCGTCAGGATCGCCCAAATCGTGGAAAAGGCGATGACGCGGAAGGTCAGCGAGCGCGGCCAGAGCCGCAGCTTTGAAAGCCACGTTCTCATCGTCGGCTTCAGCGGTTCCGCGTCACGCCTCCGGCTCTCGCATGCGATAGCCCATGCCTCGCACGGTTTCGATCATATCGATGCCCATCTTCTTGCGAAGCCGTCCGACGAACACCTCGATGGTGTTGGAGTCGCGGTCGAAGTCCTGGTCATAGAGATGCTCGACCAATTCGGTGCGCGATACCACCTCGCCCATATGATGCATCAGATAGGCAAGCAGCCGGAACTCGTGGGAAGTGAGCTTCAGCGGCACGCCGTTGACGTCGGCCTTGGAGGCCTTGGTGTCGAGCCGCAGCGGCCCGCAGGTGAGCTCAGAAGAGGCATGGCCGGCGGCGCGGCGGATCAGCGCCCTCACCCGGGCCAGCACCTCCTCGATGTGAAAAGGCTTGGTGACGTAGTCGTCGGCGCCCGCATCGATGCCGGCAACCTTGTCGCTCCAGCGGTCGCGCGCGGTCAGTATCAGCACAGGCATCTTGCGCCCGCCGCGACGCCAGCGCTCGACGACGCTGATGCCGTCCATCTGCGGCAGCCCGATGTCGAGGACGACGGCATCGTAAGGCTCGGTGTCGCCGAGGAAATGCCCCTCTTCGCCGTCATAGGCGCGGTCGACCACATAGCCGGCATCGACCAGCGCATCCGTAAGCTGCCGGTTGAGATCCTTGTCATCCTCGACGACGAGCACGCGCATGGTTCGGAGCCTGTTGAAGGGTGGAGGTATAGGCCGATTCCGCCGGCCAGGAAACTTAAGCCTGTTAAAGGGAATTGGGCGTCAGTCCAGCGGCACCACGATCTCGGTACGGCGCGGCCGCTGGCCCTCCTTGCCCGGGACCAGTACCACGATCACGCAGACCTGCTGTCCGCCGCGCGTGGCCTGCGAGGCCTTGGCGAGCGTGCCGCCGTTCTGCGCGGCGATCTGTTGGCCGATTGCATAGCAGTCGCTGGCAGCAAGCACGAGCGGCTGATCGACCGATGGCTCGACGAGCGGCATCGCCGTCGCCTGCGACGCAAAAATCCCGGCTGCGGCAAGCGCCAGCGTCGCGGCGCGAGTAAGGGAGCGGAACGTTTTCATGATCACGGTACTAACGCATTTGTGCTGAACATGAAATGAACGGTGAACGGCCGAAAATCCATGCCCGCCATACCCCTGCCCCGCGAGACGAACAAATGCGAGTCCAACTGCTTGGGCCCCATCAGGACCAGCTATGGATTGATAGCCGGAAAATCACGGGCGCGGCTACGGTTTTCGCGGCTTGCATATGCTCTAATTTGCGCCGTGAAGCAGTTGAGGACGGGGAGAATGCCATGAGCCATGACAATCTTGCCAGTCTTTACAAGGACTACATTGCCTGCCTCAACGAACAGGATTGGGACAATCTCGGCCAGTTTGTCGGCGAGGAGGTGCAGTATAATGGCGAGACGGTGGGGCTTTCGGGCTATCGCCGCATGCTGGAAGGCGATTTTCAGGCCATTCCCGATCTGCGTTTCAACATCGAGCTTCTGGTTTCAGAGCCACCACGCGTGGCGGCCCGCCTGCATTTCGACTGCAGGCCCAAGGGCATGCTGTTCGGCCTGCCGGTGAACGGCAGGCGAGTCACCTTCGCCGAGAACGTCTTTTATGAATTCCGGGACGGGCGGATACGCGAGGTCTGGTCCGTCATCGACAAGGCCGCTATCCAGGCCCAACTCTAGAGAAGTTCATCGTTTCAGGAAACGCCAGACTGAAAACAGGTGCGCACTTTTCCTGAAATTGCTGAAGGAAAAGCTGGTCTCTCAGGCACATTCTTGCGTCAGCGCGCGGAAGCGCAGCAGCCCGTGGTGCACCGCGAGGTCGTCGTCATAGCGCGCCTCGGCGAATTCCAGCGACAGCCGCGTCTGGCCACGCGGGCCGATCGAGAGGGCCGCGCCGTCGAGGCGCGCCTTGATGCTGTCCATGATGAGCCGCGTCTCGGCCTCGCCCTGCGCCTTCGACCAGATGTGGAGCGTGATGAGTTGGTCGTCGTTGTCGTCGGCGCCGGTGTCCAGGTCGAAGGCGCTGGTGCGACCGTAGGTGACGTACGGAAATGCGGCCTTGGCGTCGGCGCGCTCGAGCAGGCCGGCGCCGCCCAGCAGCGCCGACAGCGACGCATCGGTCTTCAATCGCAGGAACAAGGCCTGCATCAAATCGCCAGGCGCCGTCATATGTGCTTCCTCTCGCCTGCCTTGTCCTCATCATAGCGTAGCCGCCTTGCACCCGTTTCGCCAGATCGTCGGACGGCGGCTTGAGGCAATGCGATCAAGCCTTGCTGCCGATCACCCTTGCCTGATCCCTGATCACCGCGGTCACGAAACGGATGACGGCGCGCACAGGCGCCTCATCACCGATCTCGCGGCGATAGACAAGCAAAACCGAGCGGCTGCCGAGAGTTTCAGGGGCGAGCCGCACCATGCGCGGTTCCGGTTCGGCGGGCATGCAGGGCATCACGCGTGTCACGATGTGGGGCGACAGGGTTTTTGAGGAAGGCGCCGCGCAGGGTCTGGTGGAGCAATGCGACTACGTCTACACAAGGCTGCTGCCCGGCTGGGGCGCCGGTCGCTTTCGCCGCAGGCCGCAAGCCTGGCTGACGAGCGGGGCAGACTGGCCAGGGAGGCCGGAGATGAAACTTCTGATCTTTGGCGCCTCGGGCGCGACCGGCCGCGCCCTCGTCTCGGCGGCGCTGGCGGAAGGCCATCTGGTCACCGCCTTCGTCCGCACGCCGCGCAAGCTCGCCATCAGCCACGACCGTCTGAGCGTGATCGTCGGAGACGTCGCCGACTGCAAGGCGGTGGAGGGCGCGATTGCCGGTCACGACGCGGTGTTGAGCTGCCTCGGTGTCGGCGTGCCACTGAAGCACGACGCGGCGGTGATTGCCGGTATCGGCTTCATCGTCGAGGCTATGCAACGGAGCGGGCCAACCCGGCTCATCTATCAGTCCTTCCTCGGCGTCCGCGACAGCCGGCGGCAATTGGGGCCACTGCTCGGCGGCATCGTCGTGCCGCTCGTGCTGCGCCATGAAGCGGCGGATCACGAAGCGAAGGAAAGGCTCATCGCGCAGTCCGGCCTCGACTGGACGATCGTGCGACCGCCAAAGCTCGGCAACGGTCCAGCTACCGGCCGGTTCCGCCACGGCGACGGCATCCGAGCGACATCTTTGTTGCCGACGCTGGTGCGCGCCGACGTGGCGGCCTTCATGCTTTCCCAGGTCAGCGACAAGACCTATTCGCGTACAGCGGTTGCCCTGCTGCCTTGACCTCACGACACCGGCGCCGCGCCGCCCTCTTCGGTGCGACGTGCGATGAACTCGTCGAGCACGCCGGCGGTGGCGGCAGCGGATGCGGGCGGCTGGAAATCGGAAAGAATCCGCTTCCAGACGCCGGTGGCGCGCTCCGTCGCGGTCTTGCCGCCGGATTGCGTCCAGTTGCCGAAATTCGACCAGTCGGCCACCAGCGGTTCGTAAAAGGCGGTACGGTAGCGGGCCATGGTGTGGGCGGCCGAGAAGAAATGGCCGCCGGGCTGCACCTCGGCAATAGCGTCGAAACCGATGGCGTCGGCATCACCCGGTGTCGTGGCGCAAAGCTCGGCGACGGTCTGCAGCGCCTCGATGTCAGTGATCAGCTTTTCGAAGGAGACGCTCAAGCCGCCTTCCAGCCAGCCTGCGGCATGGATGCAGACGGTGGCGCCGGCAAGCACCGAGCCCCATAGCGCGAACTGCGTCTCATGCGCCGCCTGCGCGTCGGAGACATTGGCGGCGCTGCCGCCGCCGGAGCGCCAAGGCAAGCCGGTGAAGCGCGCGAGCTGACCGGCGCCCAAGGTCGCCTTGATGTGCTCCGGCGTGCCGAAGGCCGGCGCGCCCGACTTCATGTCGACATTGGAGGAAAACGAGCCATAGACCACCGGAGCGCCGGGGCGCACGATCTGGGCGAGCGTCAGCCCGGCTAGCGCCTCCGCATGCTGCAGAGTCAGCGCGCCGGCGACGGTGATCGGCGCCATGGCACCCGCCAGGCAGAAGGGCGTGATGATCGACACCTGTCCGAACCTGGCGAAGTCGATGATGCCTTGCGCCATCGGGATATCGAGCTGGCGCGGCGAATTGGTGTTGATGACGGTGTAGCAGTAGGCGCCATTGCGGAATTCCTCCTGCGAGAGGCCGCGCGCCAGCCGGACCATCTCAAAACTGTCCTCGACCTGCGGCGTGCCGCGGGCGAAGACGAAGGGGAACTTGTCGGAGAGCGTCAGCTGCGCCCGGCCGGTGGCATAGTGGCGAAAGCGCGTGTCGACGTCCTGCGGCTCGATGCAGGGGCCGAGCATATGCAGCACGTCGAAATGCTGCAGCAGCTTCATGAATTCCTCGAAGGCGGCGAGCGTGCCGGGCCGCCTTCCGCGCTGGAGATCGGTGACGTTGGGCGCGCCGGAGCCGGCGAGGAATGTCATGGACCCAAGCTCGAGGATAAGGTCGCGGGAGTGGTCGCCGCCATAGGCCGGGATCGAGCGCGGCGCGGACGCCAAGCCTGCCTCGACCATGTCGCGGCCGATCCGCACCATCTGGCTGTCCTCGTCGACCAGGGCGCCGGCCTTGGCAAGAATGGCGCGCGCCTCTGGCAGCAGCACCTTGATGCCGAGTTCTTCCAGCACGCGCAGCGCCGTGTCGTGGATTGCGGCGACCTGATCGTCGGAAAAGACCGGCTGCGGCAGGAAGGGGTTCTTCAGCGAACGATAGTTCGGGCGGCGGCTGGACTCGCTGCCGGCCTCGCCGGTGCGTCCGCGCCGGCGTTCGCGCCTCTGATCGCGTGCGGCTTCGTCAATCATGCCCAATCCTCCCTATTGCCGCATTGCCTCGCCCTTGGGGTCATAGGTCGAGGCAGCGATGACGCGCGCCGGCCGTTCGACGCCGACAATGTGTACGGAAAGTTGCGTCCCCTCCCCGGCGAAATCGTCATCGAGCAACGCCAGGGCGACGCTCTTGCCGACCGTGTAGCCGTAGCCGCCGGAAGTGACGAAGCCGACGCGGCGTCCCTTGTGCCAGACAGGCTCGAAACCGCTGGCGTCGGCGTCGACGGCATCGACTTCCAGGTCACGATCCGCCGGGCGACGCCCGCCTTGCGCTCCTTGAGAGCTGCTTCGCGGCCGACAAAATCGCCCTTGTCGAAGTCGACGAACCGATCGAGCCCGGTCTGGCCGGGCGTGTAGCCTTGGGTAAATTCGCGCGACCAGATGCCGAAACTCTTCTCCAGCCGCAGCGCGTTGAGCGCGTAGTAGCCGATCTCGGCGAGACCAAGATCTTCGCCGGCGGCGAGCAGCGTCTCGCGCAGCGTCCCGTGCAGGGTGGCCGGGCAATTGATTTCGAAGCCGAGCTCGCCGGCGATCGACAGCCGGGCGACCCGGGCGCGAACCATGCCGATGTCGAACTCGGCGCAGGCCATGAACGGCAGGGTTTTGGCGGAGACGTCCTGGTGCGTGGCGCGTTCGACGACCTTCCTTGCATTCGGCCCGGTCACCAGGAAGCCGGACATCGCGTCCGAGATGTCGTTAACCGAGACGCCGTGCGCCATGTGCGCCTCGAACCAGCGCATGTGGAATTCGCGCAGGTAATAGGAGCCCATGATCCAGTAGTCGCCGCCGCCCCAGTTGAGCACGGTAAGGTCGCCCTTCAGCCTGCCGTCATGGCCGAGCATCGGGGCAAGCTTCGCGCGCCCAGGCTTCGGCAGTTTGCAGGCAAGCAGCCGGTCGAGCCAGGCCTCGGCGCCGGGACCGGACACGGCGTAGCGCGAGAAGGCCGTGGTGTCGACGAGGCCGGCGGCGCGGCGCACCTGCAGCACCTCATCGCCGACGATGTCGAAGGCGTTGGAGCGCTTCAGCGTCGTCTCCTCGCGAAAACCCATCGGCGCGAAATAGGCCGGGACTTCCAGCCCCCATGAGGCCGTCCACTCGGCGCCGGCCGCGCTCATGCCGTCATGGGCGCCGGGCCGCTTCAGCGGCCGGCCCGCCGGCAGCCGCTCGTTGGGGAAGGTCATGACGAAGCGCCGGGCGTAGAACTGGCGCGTGGTTTGCCTGAGATACTCGCGGTTGGCGGCGAAGGCGCCGTAGCGGGCGATGTCCATGCCGAAGATGTCGGCCTGCGGCTCGCCGTAGATCATCCATTCGGCCAGCGACTTGCCGACGCCGCCACCCTGGCTGAAGCCGGCCATGACGCCGCAGGCGACCCAGTAGTTCATCAAGCCCCGCACCGGGCCAACCAGCGGATTGCCGTCGGGGGTGAAGGTGAAGGCGCCATTGACCCATTTGCGGATGCCCGCCTTGGCCAGGCAGGGGAATCGCTGATAGGCTTTCGAAAGCTCCGGGCTGATGCGGTCGATGTCCTCGGGGATCAGCTCGATGCCGTAGTCCCAGGGCGCACCGTCCATGTTCCAATGTTTTGGGTTCTGCTCGTAGACACCGAGCAGCACGCCTTTGCGCTCCTGCCGAAGATAGGAGAAGCCGTCGAGATCGACGGCAAGGCCGAGCTCCTTGTCGAGGGCAGCGACCTCCGGAATGTCCTCGGTGACGAAATAATGGTGCTCCATCGGCGTCACCGGCAGGTCGACGCCTGCCATGAGGCCGACCTGCTTGGCCCATAGGCCGCCGGCGTTGACGACATGCTCGGCGACAATCGCGCCCTTCTCCGTAACCACATCCCAGCCGCCGTCGGCGCGCTGGCTGAGCTCGATCACGCGGTTGCGCAGGATCACATCGGCGCCGCGCTTCTTTGCGGCGCCCGCATAGGCGTGCGTCGTGCCGTAAGGGTCGAGATGGCCTTCGTTGGAATCGTAAAGGCCACCCAGCACATCGCTGACGTCGACGATCGGGCAGATCTCCTTGATCTCCTCGGGCGTCACCAGGCGGGCCGTCTCGATGCCGACCGACTGGAACACCGCCCAGGCCGATTTCAGCCATTCCCAGCGCTGCGGATCGCTTGCCATGTTGACGCCACCGGTCATGTGCAACCCGGCATCCTGGCCGGACTCGGCCTCGATCTCGCGGTAGAGCTTGATCGTGTAATCCTGCAGCGCCGCGACATTGGGGTCTGCGTTCAGCGCATGGAAGCCGGCCGCCGCGTGCCAGGTCGAGCCGGCCGTCAGCTCGGCGCGCTCGATAAGCGCCACGTCGCTCCAGCCGAAGCGCGTCAGGTGATAGAGCACCGAGGCGCCGACCACGCCTCCCCCGATGACGACTGCCCGGTAATGCGATTTCACGAGCCTCTCCCTCTCGTTGGAGAGCCTTACGATACACCTCCTGTACACAAGTGTCTAGACACAAGTGTACAGGTCGCTTGCGCGCCGCTTCCCGCCATGCCTATTGTGCGGCCATGATCATGACCGCCCCGCAGGCCGAACCGGTTCCCGGCAACATCAAGGTCACGCGCTCGGACTGGATCGATCTGGCGCTTGAGACACTGATTTCAGACGGTATCGAGAGCGTGCGCGTGCTCACCCTCGGCCAGAAGCTCGGCGTGTCGCGCTCGAGCTTCTACTGGTATTTCGAAAGCCGACAGGATCTGCTCGACCAGTTGCTCAAGCATTGGCACGACACCAACACCACTGCGATCGTCGAGCGCGCCCGGCGCCCCGCCGAAACCATCATCATGGGCGTGATGAACGTATTCGAATGCTGGGCCGACGAGCGCCTGTTCGACCCGAGGCTCGATTTCGCCGTACGCGAATGGGCGAGGCGCTCGGCCGACGTGCGGCAGATGATCGACCAGGCCGACGACGAGCGCCTCAGCGCCATCCGCGACATGTACCGCCGGCACGGCTACGACGACGAGGACGCCTTCATCCGAGCGCGTGTGCTCTACTACATGCAGATCGGCTATTACGTTCTCGACCTCAAGGAACCGGTCGAGGCCCGCGTCAGCCATCTCGCCGCCTATCTGCGCTCCTTCACCGGCCAGGAGCCGACCGAAGCGGATGTGGCGCATTTCATGCGCTTCATCGCGGCGCGGTGATAATTACCCGCCGTTCACGGCCGATTGACCTCCATTCAACAAAGCTTGTGCTGTGGCTTCGCTGCCCTTGTGAGCAGTGATAAAATGGTCGAATAGTTTGGCAGGGTGCCACCTGAAACTGCCCGCATGCTGTTTTCGGGCGAAAGCGCATTGGGGCGAAGTCTGGAATGCCAACTCCTTCGAAACCACGCAAGAGAAGAGGCCGGATCGCCTCGGCGGCTCTTGCCGTCGATGCGTGGCTCGATTCCTCGCTCTACGAGATCAGCTTCAAAGCGCGCGAATTCTGGGAGGCGGCAACCATCTTTTCCCGCCGCTTCCGCCTGCATGGCTGGCGACGCGCCATCATCGAGGTGCTGAGCGAAGGGTTCACCATGGGAGCCGGCGGCTTCGTGGTGCTGTTGGCGCTGGCCATGCCGGCGTTTGAGATCACCGCCGGCGATTGGCGCAACCAGGGCGATTTCGCCGTCACCTTCCTCGACCGCTACGGCAACGAGATCGGCCAGCGCGGCATCATCCAGCGCGATTCCGTGCCGGTCGACGAGATGCCGGACATCGTCATCAAGGCGGTGCTGGCGACCGAGGACCGCCGCTTCTTCGATCACTACGGCATCGACGTTCTCGGCCTGTCGCGCGCGATCTTCGAGAATGTGCGCGCCAATTCGGTGGTCCAGGGCGGCTCCAGCATCACCCAGCAGTTGGCCAAGAACCTGTTCCTGTCCAACGAGCGCACCTTGGAGCGCAAGATCAAGGAAGCTTTCCTGTCGCTCTGGCTGGAGG
This sequence comes from Mesorhizobium sp. WSM3868, assembly GCF_002294785.1. NCBI lineage: Bacteria > Pseudomonadati > Pseudomonadota > Alphaproteobacteria > Hyphomicrobiales > Phyllobacteriaceae > Mesorhizobium > Mesorhizobium sp. WSM3868. Next base: position 125,484 of record NZ_NSGB01000006.1, read on the forward strand.
CCAATCTCTCCAAGAAGGAGATCCTTCAGCTCTATCTCGACCGCGCCTATATGGGCGGCGGCACGTTCGGCATCGAGGCGGCGGCGGATTTCTATTTCGGCAAGAGCGTCAAGGACCTGAACCTCGCCGAGGCGGCAATGCTGGCCGGCCTGTTCAAGGCGCCCACCAAATACGCCCCGCACATCAACCTGCCGGCCGCCCGTGCGCGCGCCAATGTGGTGCTCTCCAACCTTGTCGACGCCGGCTTCATGACCGAGGGCCAGGTGCTGCAGGCGCGGCTGCATCCGGCAGATGTCGTCGACCGCGGCGAGCAGAAGAGCCCTGACTATTTCCTCGACTGGGCCTTCGACGAGGTCAAGAAGATCGCCAAGCCCGGCCAACACTCGCTGGTCGCCCATACGACCTTCGACGCCAATATCCAGAAAGCGGCCGAAGAGTCGGTTGAATTCCATCTCCGCCAGTTCGGCAAGGAATACAACGTTACCGAGGGCGCGGTGGTGGTGATCGAGACCAACGGCGCGGTGCGCGCCATCGTCGGCGGCCGCGACTATGGCGCCAGCCAGTTCAACCGCGCCACCAAGGCGCTGCGGCAGACCGGGTCGTCGTTCAAGCCTTATGTCTATGCCACCGCGATGGAGCACGGCTTCACGCCGGACTCGGTGGTTTCCGGCGGCGCCGTCAGTTGGGGCAGTTGGTCGCCACACAATTACAATGGCGGCTCGGCCGGAAACGTCACGCTGCTCACGGCAATCGCCAAGTCGATCAACACCGTGCCGGTGCGGCTTGCCAAGGACTATCTCGGTATCGGCCCGATCAAGGCGATGGCCGAATCCATGGGTGTCGAATCGCCGCTGGAATCGCACAAGACCATGGTGCTCGGCACGTCCCTCATGACGGTGATGGACCAGGCGACAGGCTACAGCGTCTTCGCGCAGAACGGCTTCGTCGGTTCCCGGCACGGCATCACGCAGCTCGTTACCCGCACCGGCGACGTCGTCTATGACTGGGCCAAGGACGCGCCGCCGCCGCACCGTGTGCTGTCGGAAAAAGCTCTGAAATACATGAACACCATGCTGGCCGCGGTGCCGGCGATCGGCACGGCGCGGCGCGCGCAGCTTCCCAACATCGTCGTCGCGGGCAAGACCGGCACCACGCAGTCCTACCGAGACGCATGGTTCGTCGGTTTCACCGGCAACTACACGGCCGCCGTCTGGCTCGGCAATGACGATTTCACGCCGACCAACAACATGACCGGCGGGTCGCTGCCGGCGATGGTCTGGCAGCGGCTGATGGCCTATGCACACCAGAACATCGATCTGAAGCCGATCCCTGGCCTCGATCATCCCTGGGTCGACCCGGAGGTCGCGGCCAAGGCCGAGGAAGAGGCGAAGAAGGAGGCTGCCGATGCCGCGGCGCAGGCAGAGGCCGAGCGCCCGCCGGTGCTTTCCAGCCGCACCACGCAGACGCTGAGGGCAATGACCAAATCCTTCCAGGCCGCGCCGGTTCTCAACGCTCCTACCCTGCCGGAGACGCTGTCCGCGCTTTGAACCTTCGTTCGACGCATGCGCTTGCTCCGAAACCGGTCCCACTTTCGCGGGAAAGCTTAGCGGAGACTAGGCAATTTGAGCCCGGCCCATTCGCCGGGTGGGATCTCAGCCCCGACACGGAAGTTGAACGACAAGACCCTTGTCGCATCGGCGTCGACCTCGCACCGGAAGCTTAGGCGGTACCATGTGGTTGCCGTGCTGAAGGCGGCCACCGGAGGGTTAAGAACATTGCCCACCTTCAGCGGAATGGATGGCAGCCATTTGGGAGAATAGGAGGCGCCCTGCAATTCCTCGTTCAAAACGCTGCCGCAAAGGTTGCAACCCGCTGGTCGCGAGGCACCTCGCTCATAGAGCTTGTGGCCAGCGCATCGCCGGTAGCGCCCTGCGAATAGAGCTTTCGAACACCGGGAAGGCCGGAATAGATCGGCGACGCAGCAACGGCGGCGTTGGTGGAACCTGGCGTCCCGGCGCTCTTGCTTCGGGACTTCGAGACCTTCGCGAGCCTGAACTTCAGCGCATTTGCTTGCTTGGGCTTTTGCTTTTCGGTCGCGGCCGGAAGCTCGACCTTATCGCCGCTCTTGGCATCCATCGGCGTCGGCGCCGCGGCTGTTTGCTTTTCGGCGGTTGGCGCTCCTGCCTCTTGCTCGGCAGCCTGCCGTTTATCCGTGTCCTGGGCTGCCTTCTCCTCACTTTGCGTGGGCTCGGCGTCCGTCGCGGCGATTACCGGCTTCTCGTCAGCCGTGCTTTGATCCGCCGGCTGATCGGCATCTGCCGGCGCGGCAGATTGCTTCTGTGCAGGCTTCGCCACGGCGGGCGGCTTGGTATCGCTATCGTTGGCCGGCGACGGCGTGTTGTCCCGGTTGCCGGCTCCATCCAGGGATTTCCTGGGGCCGGTGTCCTTGTTGCCGTACTGGAAAACGGGCTTTAGCACCGCGATCGGCGGTGGCTTCGGCGGCTGCTTTTCCGGCACTGGCGGCTTTTTGACTTTTTGCTCGGGCGGTTTTTCGGCTTTCGGTTCCGGGGGCTTCTCGGCCTTGAATTCCTTCGGCTGCGGTGCGGGCGGAGGCTTCGGCTTAGGTTGCTCGGGCGGAGGCACAAGCGCGACATTGACCGGCTGTTCCTCATCCGGCTGTTGGGCGGGCTTGGGCAAGGTATAGACCAGAAACGCTGCGATGAGCGCATGCAGCATCAGCGATGCGGGCAAAGCCCACGGCAAATTCCGACGCCGCTCTCCGGTCTCGCCCTTCATCCCGACCGATGTGGAACGAAATGGCGGCGGCTGCAAGCACAGGCATCGGATCGGCGCCTGACAAGTCAGTGATTGGATGGCCACGTGCAGCGCCGCCGAGAATCAGGAGCGGCGCGGTCGGGACTTTGTCCGTGACAGGCCGGTCGCCGACATGGGAACGTCATACTACTGCAGGCCGCAACCACCTGAATATCGCCATGCCCAAGGCAAGCCGGCTTGCCACGAGGCCCCGCGCCGCGATATCCCGGGCAACCCTCTCAGTTCCGGCCTTCCATGCTCAAGACCGTCTCCCTCACGCTGCTTTCGCTTGCCATGGCCATCGGCCTTGGCGGCGGCAGTGTCTGGTACGCGCTCAACGCGCAGGACGGGGTCGGTGCGATCCGCATCGGCCAATGGACAGCTTTTCCTGAAATCGGCACGGAAGGCTCCGACCCCTACTCCAAGGCGCGCGTGGCGCGTGAGGGCGTGCTGGCGCTCGGCCGGGCGGAAGGGTTATCCTTCGTCGCCGAGCGCGACGAAGCCGGCCAGCCGCTGAAGCGGGAATGCGCCTATTCGATCGAGGGCGGCTACCCGACGGCCCGGTTCTGGACGCTTTATGCCGCCGACCAGTCGCTCGGCGTCATCGACACCGGCAAGGCGAGACAGGCGGCGCTGCAATCCTACGAAGTGCTGCGCCGGCCCGACAATTCGGTCGTCATCTCCGTCGGCGACCGCCCTGCCCCGGGCAACTGGCTGCTGACGGCCGGCTTCGGCAAGATGTATTTCGTGCTGACCTTCTACGACACGCCGATCGCGAGCAGCACTGGGCTTTCCGACGTGGCGCTGCCGCGCATTCTGAAGGCGGGTTGCCATGCGTAGCCTGCTGCACGCCCTGGTCCTCGGCCTGCTCGGCGCCGGCATCGTGCATATCGCGGTGCTGTTTTTGGTGCCGGAATTTTCCGAGCGCGATGCCTGGTCGCGGCTGGCAATGGCCTCCCACCTCTATAAGATGACGCGCCTGGACGCGGAGGCTGGCGGTGCGCCTGTGGTGAAGTCGGTCGACCCCATGTTCTACGCGGCCGCCTGCCGCTTCAATCTCGCCGACGGGCTGGTACGGATCCGGGCGCCGGGCGACGTGCCGTTCTGGTCGGCCTCGGTCTATGACCGCAGCGGCCATAACATCTATTCCTTCAACGACCACAATGCGAACAGCGAAAAGCTCGATGCCGTGGTGCTGACACCGGCGCAGATGATCGACGTGCGGCGCGATCTTCCCGAGGACTTGCAGGGCGCGATCTTTGTCGAGGCGCCGATCGAGGAGGGCATCTTTGTCGTCCGCGCCTTCGTGCCGGACGATAGCTGGAAGCCGATCGTGTCGCGCTTTCTCGAACAGAGTGCCTGCGAGCTGCAGGAATACTGAAGAGTCAGCTCAGTGATGCGGCATTAGTGGCGACCCAGGCTTGTCCGGGCCGTCCGGACGCGCCGCGCCAACCTGCGGCTGTGGCTCATAGCGGACGCCGGGGAAGATGATGACAGCCGCTGCCGTGTCGGTGTCGTGGGTTACTCGATTGACGGGTGCCGCTCGCGGCACGAAAGACAAGACCATTCCCATGGTTCGCGTATTCCTCTCGGTTTGACCGGAGCACAACGCAACGCCTCCAAAGTCGATTAAGGCGGGCAGAGGGTTAACGGAGCGCTAACGGATCGCGGCTAATTTGATGTTTGTTCCCTGGAGACGCGAAACCGGCCCGGCCGGAGGCGCGGGGCCGGGTCTGTGTCGAGTATCGGGCGTATCCTCCGTGTCTTCTTCGGATTTCAGGCACATCGCTATCCGGACCGAAGCGGGAAAAGCCGAAAGGCTGTTCCGCGCCGCCGTGTCGGCCTTCTGCTCGCTGACGCGCCCGTCGCGGCGCGAAATCGCCCAACTCGAGGATCTGACGCTGCCGCTGTTCGACGAAGTGTCGGTCGAATCGCGCCGCTATGTCGCCGCCGCCCTTTCCGAATGCGAATATGCACCGGCCGCGTTGGTGCGGCGGCTGGCCGAGGAGCCGGTCGAGATTGCGGCGCCGCTGCTTACCCGCTCGAACGCGCTGAGCGACATCGATCTCATCGCGCTGATCGGCCGCCATGGCCTGCCCCACGCGCGCGCAATCGCTCGCCGCAAGGAACTCAACGCAACCATCGCCCACCTGATCCGCGCGCTGGAGAAGCCGACGCTGGTCAACACGCGGCCGCCGGAGACGGTCACGAAACTCGCGCCGGTGAAACCGGCCGCTTCCGCAACAGAAGACAGCCGCCCGGATCCCGGCGTATCTGAGGAAAGCGCGCGGCGACGCCTGCGCTCGATGATGCGGCCCGCCGGCGAAAGTGCCGCTGTCAACCTGTTCCTCGGACAGCCGACTTATCTGAAGCTGCGCGAGACGGCGCTGACGGGCAACCTTGCTTTCTTCCAGACAGCGCTTGCCGATGCGCTCGACATCGATTTTGCCACAGCCCGCTCAATTACAGAGCAATCGGGCTACGCAGCGCTGCTTGCGGCGCTCAAGGCGCTCGACCTAAGCGAAGACAGGGCCTTCCTGATCGCGGTCGCGGTCCATCCCGGCGAGTTTCCGCATCCCCAGGCAATCCGTCTGTTCCTCGACCGCTATCGGCTGCTGCATCGCGAGGCAGCGCTCGGCAAGGTGCGGGCCTGGAAAGCCGAAACGCTGTCTCGGGCGATCCGCGGCAATGCCATCGAGACAGGGCGCCACGCATCGAACAGCGATGACAAGGCCGCCGGCCGCAAGGCGTCCTGACCCAATTCCAGGGAAGTGCACAGCGTTTCCGTGGCCGGTCGGGACGCCGGGCCGCCGCCTCTATTCCGCCTTCACGGACACAAGCTCCTCGACCGGAACGGAGCCGGCCTCGATCTCGACCACCCAGATGTCGGGATCGAATCTCTTTTCCTTTTCCAGCCTTGCATCGAATGCCGAGCTATCGTCGCCAGAATCGAGCAAGGTGAAGAAGCGCTCGTCGGGCTTGGCCGAATCGTAGCTCGTTTGCGGCGCCGGTCCGTACAGAGCCACCTCGCCCAGCCGGCCGCGCGACAACACGAAGACGGCGCCGGCCTCGGTCGCGCCGCGCTTGACCACGGCAGCAAAACCGCCGGCGGTGAAGACACGGCGCAGAAGGGCCGATACCCACAGATCGGTAGTCACGCGCATGGCAGGGTTCCGGATGGCATGCGCGGTTCCTTACAGCATCGGCAATGGAACCGAAAAGCCGGCAGCCCTCAGTTTGTCAGGCCGATCTCGCGCATCTTGGCATAGACCACTTCGTCCGGCTCACCGGTCTCGGGCAGGCCGAACAGCGCCTGGAATTCCTTGATCGCAGACTTGGTCCGGGCGCCTACGACGCCGTCGAGCTGCATATCGTCATTGCCGAAGGCCTTCAGACCAGCCTGGATCTTGACGATGCGGGCGTCGGGCGCCTGCGTTGCGCCGTTGGCCGGGGCGGAGACCGGAATGGCCGCTGGTCCGGCGGCCTGGGCCGTCGCCCTGTCGGCCGGTCTCGGGGCCGGATGCGGAATGGCCGCAGTCGTTTGCCTGGCGCCAAGCTGATCGAGCAGCGCGCCGTCGATATCGCCGGAGGCGGGCAGCCCGACCTTGAGCTGATAGGCCTGGATGGCCTTGCGCGTGGCTGGGCCCGTGAGGCCGTCGACGGTGCCGTCGTAGAAATTGAGGTCCTTCAGTATGCCCTGCACCTGCTGGACGACCGGATCGGGCTTGGGAGCGGGCTGCGCCTGCCGCACGATGTTGATGGTGGTCTCCGGCTCATCCGAGACGGCATGCGGGAAATTCTCGATGCTCCTGGTGGCGAAGAAGGCGCTCGTGTGCGGAAAAGGCTGGTACCAGAGCGCGTTGGCCGAAACGTAGAAGAGCGTCACCAGGAAGGCGGTCGAGCCGCCGACCAGAACCGGGTTGCGCGAGATCATCTGGCCAACCGCCGCAGCGCTCTCGGCAAGCAAGCCACGCTCGGGTTCGACCACTTTAGGCCGTCTTGCGGAGCGAGCCATTGCTGTCCCCATTTGCATCCCCCTTCGGCTTTGCAATCGGCACCGGCAGCACGTCGGCCGGCGCGCCCGAGCGCCGCTTCGGTCCGTTCACCGGCAGGCTGATCGTCACCGTCGTGCCTTCGCCCGGGGCGCTCTCGATCGACATCGTGCCCTCATGCAGCGCCACCAGCCCCTTGACCAGCGACAGGCCGAGCCCGGTTCCCTCGAAACGGCGCGTATAGTCGTTCTGGATCTGCATGAACGGCTTGCCGAGGTTGGCCATATCCTCGTCGGCGATGCCGATGCCGGTGTCACTCACCCAGAAATGCAGCCGCGAGCCGACCCGCTTGGCGCCGATCACCACGCTGCCGCCGTCAGGCGTGAACTTCACGGCGTTCGAAACGAGATTGATCAGGATCTGCTGCACGGCGCGGCGATCGGCATTGATCTCGCCGGCGTCAGGCGCGATCTGCGCGCCGAGCGCGATGCTCTTGGCCTCCGCCAGCGGCCGCATCATCGAGCGGCACATGTCGGCCGCATCGGCGAAGCGGAACGGCTCGAGCTCGGTGGCATAGGCGCCTGCCTCTATGCGCGAGACATCGAGGATCGAGGTGACGACGGACAAAAGATGCTGGCCGGACTCCCTGACCAGGGCGACATATTCCTTCTGGCGCGGATCGCGGAAGGCGCCGAACATCTCGTGCAGCAGCATGTCGGAGAAGCCGATGATGGCATTGAGCGGCGTGCGCAGCTCGTGGCTGACCACCGCCAGGAAACGCCTCTTGGCCACTTCGGCGGCAGCCGCAGCCTCCCTCGCCGTGGCAAGCTCTTCGCGGAGCGCGGAAACCTCGTCATTCTCACGAAGGACGAAGGTGAAGATGTCCTGCTCCGGCGCGCCGCGCAGCAATTCAAGGCGGAACGGGCGGAAATTGTCGGCCGAGCCGCCACCGTCGCGCGGCAAGCGGATGCGCAGGTCGAGCCGGCGCTTCGGCGCGCCGTCGCGCATGTCCGCGAGGGCGGTGAGATAGGCGACGCGATCGGAAAGATGGACGCGCTCGAACAAGCCGGTACCGAGCAGGAGCTCCGGCGCCAGCTTCAGAATGGAACGCGCCTTGGCCGAAGCGTCGAGTACCTCGCCCTGGCGGCCGACGCGCAGCACGACGGCATCGATCGTCTCTTCGAGACGGTCCACCGCAGGCTCAGCCTGACGCGCATCGGCGGGATTGGCGAAGGCCGCCGCGCGCGGCAGGAGCGTAAGCGCCCAGGCAAGCGGCAGCAGCCAGTGCCAACCGGCGATCGCAGCCTCGCCTAGCGGCAGGAACTGGTTTGCGAAAGGCTGCAGCAGGATGGCGCCGAATGCCGCCAGCGCGCCTGAAGTTGCTGCGCGGCGCGACCCGGCGATCCACCAAGACTCGACCGGCAAAGCCACGGCAAGCAGCGCGACGGGCGACGCCAGACCACCCGCCGCGGCAATTGCGCCGGCAAGCGCGAGGCCGCCCGTCGCCACCGAGGCACGGCCGGCGAGCGTCATGCGGCCGGTGGCGGCAACCAGAAGCGCTGCGAACCAGCACAGACCGAAAGCGCCGAAGATCGCAGCCACGGTAACGGCGGCACCCAGACTTGAGGTGACCAGCGTCACCGCCGCACCCGCGGCGAGGAAGGGAGTGGCGAGCATGACGCCGATGAAGCGGCGCTGACGCAGGCGCTCAGCCTCGTCCGTGACGGTCGGATGAACCATGCGTTCGCAGCCGGCGGCAACCGCGCCAGGCAGAGGAACGTATCTGGCCGTAATCGAACTCAACGCACTCGGACCCGGTCGTGAATTGCCCTGCTTTTGCAGGTGACTCTTGATTGGATTGAAAGTCGCATCCAGCGTTTAAGGAATGGATAAGGCAGGGAAGGCGAGCGCCCTGCCCGCGGCAAATATCGGGACGCCGACACCCCAAAGACCGTCGATCTGCCGCCATGGTAAATGGAGCGTTAGCCACAGCGCGGCTCGCCTGGCCTCCCGAAAACCCAGTGCCGATGCTCGCCCTTTCCAAAATTTTTCTTTTGAAACAGCCGCATAGATGGTTATTTCAAAGTTAATACAGTGGATCAGATTTGAGTTAGATCAATAGCGAAAACCAATCCTTTCGACTTTATCTAAAATTTGAAGAAAATTCGCGGCTTCGGCGCAAGCCACGCTTCGCGCCTTCGTGCCATTGTCATGTCCATAAAAAGAGGTCATGCCCATGGATGCATGATCCGATCACGACGAGGCATCGAGATGGGCTTTCTGATCAGGATGGCTTTCTGGTTTTCGCTGGTGCTCTTGGCGCTGCCGCTCAGCGTCGGCCCCGACGAGGATGGCCGCGAGGCGGTCGGGCCGATCCAGGCGCTGTTTGCGGCGCGCGAGGCGGTCGGCGACATTGCCGGCATCTGCGGGCGCAAGCCGGATGTTTGCGAGACCGGCAAATCGGCCATGCACACCATCACCGTGCGCGCCAAGGAGACAGCCAAGATCGCCGCCGCCATGCTTGATGACCAGCAGTCGGAAAAGACGGCCGCGCCCGCTGCGAAGGTAGCGGAGACGTCTGGCGAGACCACCGGCAGCGTCGCCGAGGACATCGTCCTGCCCGCCAAAGTCAACATCCCGGTGATGCTGACGGCGAAAAACTGAGATTGCTTTTTCTGGAAATGCTCTAACGCCGCGGGCCCGCCCGACCTCTCGACGCCCGCGGCGTCTTTCTTTTTCCGTGACGTCGCGGCGCCGGGTCACTATATGCGGGCAATGACGACCTCGATCGAAACGATCCGCGACGATTTCTCCCTGCTCGACGAGTGGGAGGACCGCTACCGCTATGTCATCGAGCTCGGCGAGGCGCTGCCTCCGTTTCCCGAGGCCGAACGCACACCGGCCAACAAGGTGCCGGGCTGCGTCAGCCAGGTGTGGTTGACCACCGAGCAGGGAGAAGGCGTCGATCCGGTGGTCAGCTTTCGCGGCGATTCCGACGCCCACATCGTGCGCGGCCTTGTCGCCATCATGCTGGCGCTGTTCTCGGGCCGGCCGGCCAGTGAAATCCAGAACACCGATGCGGAAGTGACGCTGAAAGAACTCGGCCTCGACGAGCATCTGTCGCCGCAGCGCGCCAACGGCCTTCGCTCAATGGTCAAGCGCATCAAGCGCGATGCCGAAGCCGCCTTGAAGCAAACCGCCTGACTCTACCCAAGCCCGGCAACAAGCCGCACTGCGGCGGGTTCACCCGTTCGCAGCAAGACATCCGTGAAATACCTCAAAAGCAAAACGGCGCCCCGCGGGCGCCGTCGCTTTTGCCGACTTGCGGAAGCTGCTACCGGCGACCCTTGGGCTTGCGGCCGAGGCCCATCTTCTTGGCCAACTGCGAACGGGCGGCTGCGTAGTTGGGAGCAACCATCGGATAGTTGGCGTCCAGGCCCCACTTCTCGCGGTATTCTTCCGGGGTGAGGTTGTAGTGCGTCATAAGGTGGCGCTTCAGCGACTTGAACTTCTTGCCGTCTTCGAGACAGACGATGTAGTCGTCATGCACGGAGCGCTTCGGGTTGACGGCCGGCTTCTGCTTCTCTGCCGAAGGCTGCTCCGTCGTGCCGCCGACGCGGCCGAGCGCAGCATGGACGTCGGCAATCAGGTTCGGCAGTTCGCCGACCGGCACCGGGTTGTTGCTGACATAGGCCGCGACGACATCGGCAGTCAGCTCGATTAGCGCGTCCCCATTCCTTGAAGGTGTTTCGACGATATCCATTGTGCTCAGGCCCCAACGAGAGTTTGTTTTCTAGACTGCGCCCTTTTTCTGGATCGGGCATCGCGCGAAATTCATGCAGGCAAGCCCTGCGATTCGCGTCGCGTCATCTTAATGACCCTGTGCTGCAAGTAAGTCAATTCACCTATTGAATTATATTCGGCGATATTCATCAAATATTGCCCGTTCAGCTTCAAAAATTCGTGTGCCGTGTAACTTAGCGAGATTTTTTTGGCCGGACCAGTGCAGCCTGACGTGGCGCCAAGCACGCTTTTACACCTCTGGTCGCGTCAAAACAGGTTCTTTATGCTTGGCTAAACTAATGTTTGGCCGCCCGGTGGGCGAAGAATCCTATGGATCATGGCGCGGACATTCATCCTCGCGTCAAACAGCCAAGTCGCCTCGACGAACCTCTCAGTGGGGTTTGATGTACTTGCCGTAGACCCAGCCGGTAACAAAATCACCGTTCTGCGCCGGATCGTGCCAGACCTCGCACCAGCGGTAGCGGATCGCCTGCCGCTGCTTCCAGTGCGGTTGGCCGGCAATGTCGAGCAGATCTATCCCGCCCGTGCAACGGCCGGTCATCTGCAAGACAGTGCCATTCGGATAGGCCGCCTGTCTTTGCGATGTGTTTGACGGATACTTGCGCGCGTTGAGCGTGTCGCCGAACGGCACGCCAGCCACTTGCCAGGCCGCGAACACGGTTGCATGAGACTGGCCGGAAAAGGCCAGGACCGCCGAAGCGACAGCAAAAGCCACGGCGGCTCGAACATAGGATTTCATCTTTTCCCCTTTCGACTTACCTTGTGTAGACCACCTTAAACCCCGCCCTTTGAACCGCTGCTGAGCGACGCGTTCATTCGCCATTCAAGCAAATTTCAGGCAATTCCATAGCGAGACGCAATGACCAGAACCTCCGTCTTCCCGACCGCCATCCCGCCGCGGCCCGAGAAACGCCCCATCTTCGACGTTCATCACGGCATCACCCGCACCGATGACTACGCCTGGATGCGGGCCGCCAACTGGCAGGCGATGTTCAGGGACCCTGCACTGCTCGACGGCGCGATCCGCGCTCATCTCGAGGCCGAGAATGCCTACCAGGCAACGCTGATGGCCGACACGGCCGAGCTGCGCCGCAAATTGTTCGCCGAGATGAAGGGGCGCATCAAGGAGGACGACTCCACCGTGCCGATGAAGGACGGTCCCTACGCCTATGGCTCGTCGTTCAAGCTCGGCGGCGAGCAACCGCGCTACTTCCGCACGCCGCGTGATGGCGGCATTGAGGAGATCCTGCTCGACGGCGATGCGGAAGCCGAAGGCAAGCCCTATTTCCGTCTTGGCGGATTCGACCATTCGGCCGACCATCGCAAGCTGCTCTGGGCTTTCGACGACAAGGGCTCGGAGTTCTTCGCGCTGCGCGTGCGGGACATCGCCAGCGGGAAAGAACTCACCGATCAGATTCCGGATACAGGTGGCGGCGGCGTGTGGAATGCCGGAGACGACGGCTTTTTCTACACCCGCCTCGACGACAGCCACCGCCCGTCAAAAGTGTTCTTCCACGCGCTTGGCGACAATCCGGACAACGACCGGCTGATTTACGAAGAGACGGATGCCGGCTTCTTCATGGATGTCAGCGGCACGCGTTCCAACGACTGGATCATGATCGGCATCAACGATCATGAAACCTCCGAATACCGGCTTCTGCGCGCCGACGAGCCGTTCGCCGAGCCGAAGCTGGTGGCGGCGCGCGAGACCGGCCTGCAATATGACCTGGAGGAAGGTGGTGACGTCTTTTTCATCCTCACCAATGCCGACGGCGCCAAGGACTTCAAGATCATGACCGCGCCGGTCGAAGATCCGGTGCAGGCCAACTGGAAGGAACTGGTGCCGCACGAGCCCGGCCGGCTGATCCTGTCGGTGCTCGGCTTCAGGCACCACATGGTCAGGCTGGAACGCAAGGAGGGCCTGCCGCGCATCGTGGTGCGCGATCGGGCAAACGGCGAGGAGCACCTCATTGCCTTCGACGAGGAGGCCTTCTCGCTCGGCCTTTCCGGCTCCTACGAATACGACACCGAAGTCATGCGCTTCACCTATTCGTCGATGACGACACCGGCACAGGTGTTCGACTACAACATGCGCAGCCGCGAGCGCGTTCTCTTGAAGACGCAGGAGGTGCCATCGGGCCACGATCCGGAGCATTATGTCACGCGCCGGCTGATGGCGCCGGCTGCCGACGGCGAGCTGGTGCCGATCTCGCTGATCCACCATCGCGACACGCCGCTTGATGGCTCGGCGCCCTGCCTGCTCTACGGCTACGGCTCCTATGGCATCACGGTTCCCGCCGCCTTCAACACCAATTGCCTGTCGCTGGTCGACCGCGGCTTCGTCTACGCCATTGCCCATGTGCGCGGCGGCAAGGACAAGGGCTACGGCTGGTATGACGACGGCAAGCGCCGGCACAAGCTGAACACCTTCACCGATTTCATCGCCTCGGCGCGCCATCTCGTGGCCGAGCGCTACACGTCGCACGATCGCATCGTCGCGCAGGGCGGCTCGGCCGGCGGCATGCTGATGGGGGCGATCGCCAACATGGCACCCGAAAGCTTCGGCGGCATCGTCGCCGAGGTGCCGTTCGTCGACGTGCTCACCACCATGCTCGACGCCAGCCTGCCGCTGACGCCGCCGGAATGGCCCGAATGGGGCAATCCGATCGCCTCGGCCGAGGACTACGCGACGATCGCTGCCTATTCGCCCTACGACAATGTCGCGGCGCTCGACTATCCGCCGATCCTGGCGCTGGCAGGTCTGACCGACCCGCGCGTTACCTATTGGGAGCCGGCCAAATGGGTGGCGCGGCTGCGCGACCGCAAGGCGGGCGACAATCCGGTGCTGTTCAAGATCAACATGGAGTCCGGCCATGCCGGCGCCTCGGGCCGGTTCTCGCGCCTGGAGGAGATCGCGTATATCTACGCCTTTGCGTTGAAAGTGACCGGCAAGGCCTGATTTTTCCCTCGCAATCGCGAGCACCTCGCGCTACGCAATGCGCCTCGTTTTTGGTCGCGGCCGGTTCGGGCCGCGCCATCCGTCATTCGCAGGGTTCGTCATGCTGCTCGTCGACGTCTATCTCGACAAATCGCCCATCCAGGGCATCGGTGTCTTCGCCAAACACCGCATTCCAAAGGGCACGTTGATCTGGAAGCTCGATCCAAGATTCGACCGCCGCATTTCGATCGACACTTATGAGAACGAAAGCGGCCCGGTGAAGTCCTACCTCGATCGGTACTCCTATCCGGACAGGCGCGACCGGAATTATATCGTCTTCGAGGCGGACGATGCGCGCTACATGAACCATGCCGACGAGCCGAACTGCGACGTCTCCTCGCCGGAGGAAACCTACGCGCTGCGCGACATCGCGCCCGGCGAGGAACTGACCTGCGACTACAACCACTTCTTCGAAAACGGCTTCGATTTTTTGGGCGACCGCCACGCGTAATCGGAGCGACCGCGGACGAGGCGTCTCACGCCGAGAGCAATTCCGGCAAGCGCTCCATGGCCAATCTGCCGCGCAGATGTCGGATGGCGGCCAAGGCTTTGCCGGCGATGACGCCCAAAGCGACGCCGCCGGCGATCGCAAGCAGTTGGAAGCCTGGAGCCGGCAGCCAGCCTGCGACGGGTGCCATCAAAAGCTCCGGGACGAAGCGATGGACCAAGTAGATCGGGAAAGCCGCGACGGCTACCTGCATAACCGCCTGCCCCAAACCAGCAGGCAGGCGAACACGCGGCAGGTAAAGAAGAGCCGAGAGCGCCGCGAAGATCGTCAAATACTTGACCGTCGTACCCAGCCAGACCGACTCCCAAAAAGCTAGATACCCCAATACGGCAGTGGCAAATGCGGTCACGACGACTTTTCTGGCGGGAGTGTCGGCCAAACCGGCGCACCAGCCGAAGACCGCAAGGTGGAAGACCCAGTAGATCGCGAAGATCTGACGGCTGCCTAAGTCCAGGAACAATGGGACTGAGAAGCGCGCAGCGGCGGCAAACGCCAATAGTCCGATCGAGAAGGCAAAGGGTCGAGCCTGGGCGAGCTTGCGTAAAACCGGAACGCCAAAGGTGAGAGCGAAGACCAGCAGCGTCTGAGCATAGGCCTCGATGAACCAGTAGAGATACGGGATCATCTCGTGACGTTCCGGTTCGGCATAGCCGAAGTTGCCGGTAAGGGTCACCGAGGCCCAGGGCGCCGCCTGCCAGGCGAGGGAGTAAGCGGCGACTATGAGAAAATAAGGGATCAGGACGCCGATCGCAGGTTTCAGCGCGTACCGGATCCGACCGGCAAACAAATGGACCGACTGAAACCGCGCAAGGCTGTAGCCGACAAGCAGCATCATGATGCCGGAGCCGCCTGGGATAGGCCACAGCGTCTCGTGATGCACGACCACCAGCAGGATGGCGAAGGCCCTCAGCACGATGTCGACAGGCGTCTCGTTTGCCTGGTCCGGCATGAAAGACCGTTTCGCCGAATGAAGATTTGTCAGGTCTCCAACGCTTAGTCGTTCCCAGCCGTCCGGCAGTTCCAAGCCGAGCCGTTCGAGTTCCAGAGCCAATTGCAAGAAGCGAAGGGAATCTCCGCCGAGCGACACAAAGCTGTCAGCGCGGCCGACCGGAAGCGGATAGAACACGCGGGCATAGGCTCCGGGCACGCCGCCACGTTCGGAGCGGATTTCCGCCCGTCCCAGCAACATCTCGCGTTGCAGGCAGCTATAGTCGATCTTGCCCGAGGCTAGCCTGGGAAAGTCGCCGCGCGTCGAAACTCGAACCAGATTGGCGGGCAAGCGGCTGACTTCGGCCAGGATACGCTGTGCCCTGCCTGCCGAGCCGGGGCCGGTCACATAGGCCTGTAGGCCTCGATCGTCGCCGAGCACCGCGGCCGCAATGCCCGCCCGCTCTAGCGCCTGCTCCATGATATCGAAGCCGATCCTGAGGCCGGCAATCTTGGAAAAGCGGCTCTTGCGCCCGACGATGCGGAAGAAACCATGCTCGTCCTGGACGGCAATATCGCCGGTGTTCAGGGTCTCGACCTCAGCCCCGCGCACCAGATCGCAACGCTGCTCGGCGTAACCCATCATGACGTTCGGGCCGCGATAGACGAGTTCTCCAGGGATGCCCGAGCGGCTGACCGGCTCCCCCTTGTCGTCGACAATGCCGAGGCTGCCGCCTGGGATGGCGACGCCGATCCGCTCCTCCCGGTCGGACAGGCTCTCCGGCGGCACGAAAGCGATACGCGCCGTCGCCTCGGTTTGACCATACATGACGAAGAAACGCCCGCCCACGGCGCGCAAATGATCCCTGTACAGGCGGATGACGTCGGGGCTGAGCTGTCCACCCGCCACCGTCATCATGCGCAAACCCTTGAGCTTAGCGTCGCGGAAACGCATCCGTTCCAGGAGTTCGTAGGAATACGGGACGCCGGACAGATTGGTGCAGCCACCGTCGGCGATTATCTGGAGGAAATCGCCGTCCATCGCGGAAACACCGGGGAAGAGGATGCTGCCGCCGGCAATCAGATGCGAATTGAGAACCGACAGTCCGTAGGAATAGTGCAGCGGCAGCATGAGAGCGGCCCGGTCGGCGGACGAGAGTTCGAGATAAGTCGTGATGGCGCGCGCATTGGCTTCGAGATTGGCATAGGAGAGCCTGACCGCCTTGGCGGCGCCCGAGCTGCCGGACGTCATCAGCAGCAGCGCGAGATCAGGATGCAGCGGCTCAATGTCCCTCGCGGGCCGAGCTTCCTTCACGAGACGCCAGCGGCCATCGGCTCGGCGATAGGTGAAATCCGGCTGGAAGACCGCCAGGAAATCGTCCCAGACCCTTTTGTCGCAAGGCGGCAGCATGGCCACCGCATGACCCGCTCGCAGGGCTCCAAGATAGGCGACGACCGCATGCTCGGAGGGTTCCGCTGAGATAGCGACGAGCTGCTTTCCCTCATCCCCCAGCCGCGTGGCGAAGTGCTGCGCAAGGTCGTCGAGCTCCGCATAAGACAGGCTGCGCCCGTCGGCGAAGAGAAATGCTGCGCGCTGCTCGCCACGGGCGAATTCAGACACAAGGTCGAGAGAGTGCATGGGCAAGGCTTCGGTCCGCCTGGAAACTGGCCGAAGCGCGTATGATACATGACTATTAAAGTCAACTAATATGGACTTGAGACATCACAGGCAGATCGCATCGATGGTGTCGCGCAGCCGATATGCATCGGTCAGCTCGCCGGCTTGCGCGCCGGATAGCCGTTGGGATGCGGCGGGACGGCCTTCAGATAGGCCGCGATCGCGGCGCGGTCGTCGGCCGTCAACTGAGCTATGTTGCGCTGCACGTCGACCATGGCACCGCCGACGGAATCGAAATCCGGCGTGAAGCCGGTTTCGAGATAGTTGGCGATGTCGGCCTCCGACCAGTCCTTCGTGCCGCCTTGCGGGGTGATATTGGGCACCACGCCCGAGCCTTCGGCGGCCACGGCTCCCGCCAGCCATTCGGCCTTCTTGACGCCGCCGGCAAAGTCGCGCGGCGTGTGGCATTCGCCGCAATGGCCGGGGCCCTCGACCAGATAGCGGCCGGCCAGCACCTTGTCGGGCGCGCCCCCGGGCAAGGCAATGACCGGTTCAGGGCTGACATAAAGCCGCTTCCAGAGACCAATGCCGCGACGGATGTTGAAGGGGAAGGAGAGTTTGTGGCCGGGCGCCTTGCCGGCGACCGCCGGCAGCGTCTTCATGAAAGCATAGAGGTCGGCGACATCGGCCGGCTTCATGCGAGCATAAGAGGCATAAGGGAAGGCCGGATAAAAATGCTCGCCGGAGGGCGAAACGCCTTTCAGCATCGCATTGGCGAAGTCCTCCTCGCTCCAGGCGCCGATGCCGTCCTTTTGATCCTGTGAGATGTTGGGCGGTACGAAGGTACCGAACGGCGTCTTCAGCTCCAGCCCGCCGGCAAGCTCTAGGCGGGCATCACCCTTGGACCCCGGTTTGGCGTGGCAGGATGTGCAGCCGCCGGCAAAGAAGATGCGCTTGCCTTTCGCAGCATCACCGGGGCTAAGCTGCGCGACGGCCGCGGCATCAAGCCTGACGGGCGCTGACAACGCCCAGCCGGCGACCGCGCCGGCGCCGCCCAGCACGATGACGGCGCCGACGAGCTTCTTCAGCCACGCCATATCAGGCGATCAGCCCTTCTTGATCCTGTAGGTCTCATGACAGGCGCCGCAGTCGCCGCCGATGGTGTTGAGCTGCGCCTTGAGCGCATCGACATCGGCCGGCGGCGAAGCCACTGCCGCCTTGACGTCGGCCAGGAACTTGTCCCCGGCCGCCTTGAAGCCCGGCATGTCTTCCCAGATCTTCGGAGCCGCCGTGGTGTCGCCCTTGTCGCTGCCGGCCGGGAAAAGTTTCTCGGCATCGAATTTTTCGGCGTTCGCCTCCAACGCCTTTAGCGCCGTCAGCACAGCGGCGGCGTCGAAAGCCTCCTCGCCTTTGACGACCTTGGACAACTGGCCGGCGAGCTTGCCGCGTTCCTTCATCAGGGCCTGGCGATCCTTGATCGGGTCGGCATAAGCGGCCGAACCGGCAAAAGCGAGCAAAGAGATGGCGATGACAAGCTTTCTCATTCAATTGGCTCCATGGTGAAGAGAGTTCGCGACTAGACGTTAACGGGCGTTGCAGTGGAATTATTCCCTCCGCGCCGCAACGATTTTCTTGACTGGAATTGCCCTCCTGCGCCGGCAAAAGAAAAGCCCCGGTCATGCCGGGGCTTTTCGGAAAGGTCGATCAAGCTTTCGCCTTCTCGTAGAGTTCCACGACATAATCCCAGTTGATCAGGCTGTCGACGAAGGCTTCGAGATATTTCGGCCGCGCGTTGCGGTAGTCGATGTAATAGGAGTGCTCCCACACGTCGACGCCGAGGATCGGCGAAGCGCCATGAACCAGCGGGTTCTCGCCATTGGGGGTCTTCGAGATCGCGAGCTTGCCGTCTTTGACCGAAAGCCATGCCCAGCCGGAGCCAAACTGGGTGGTGCCGGCGGCGACGAAGTCCGCCTTGAACTTGTCGTAGCCGCCGAGATCGGCATCGACGGCCTTCTGCAGCGCGCCCGGCAGCTTGTTGCCGCCGCCGCCCTTCTTCATCCATTTCCAGAAATGGATATGGTTGTAGTGCTGGGCGGCATTGTTGAAGAGCCCGGCATTCTTGCCGAAGGACTGTTTCACGACCTCTTCGACCGACAGGTCGCCCATTCCAGCCTCGGCGGCCAGCTTGTTGCCGTTGTCGACATAGGCTTTGTGGTGCTTGTCGTGGTGATACTCCAGCGTCTCCTTCGACATGTAAGGCTGCAAGGCCTCGTAGTCGTAGGGCAAAGCGGGCAACTCAAAAGCCATGGATGGTACTCCCTCAGGAAAAGTCCGGTGAAACTACCGGACTAAGATAGGTCTGGAATGGGTTGGGACAACTCCGGAACGAAGCGCCGAACGCCTTTTTTGTCCGCTCAGGCGGCGGAAGTCGAATGCGCCCAATCCCAATAGAGCTCGCGCGCCTTCTTGGCGACCGGTCCTGGCTGAAGGCTGCGGTCCTCGATGCGCGTGATTGGCACCACCTTGGAATGGTTGCCGGTCGAGAAGATCTCGTCCGCCTCGAGGAAATCGCGGATCGACAGCGTCTTCTCGGTGGTCCTGAAACCATAGTCGCCGAGCAGGTTGATCGTGCGCGAGCGGGTGATGCCGGAAAGGAAGGTGCCGTTCGCGGCGGGCGTCATCACATGGCCGTCCTTGACCAGGAAGATGTTGGAGGTGCCGGTCTCGGCGACATTGCCCAGCATATCGAGCACCAGCGCGTTGTCGAAGCCGCGCATCTTGGCCTCGAGGATGGCGCGGCCATTGTTGGGATAGAGGCAGCCGGCCTTGGCGTTGGTCGGCATGGTCTCGATGGTCGGCCGCCGGAACGGCGAGACGCCGATCGAAAAGCCCGAAGGCGGAATCATCGGTGACTCGTAAAGGCAGAGACAGAAGCGGGTCGAGGACGGGTCGGCCGGCACGCCCATATAGCCGCCATGCTCGGCCCAGTACATCGGCCTGATATAGACGGCGGTCTTGCCATCGAATTTCTGCAGGCCGTCCCAGGTCAGCCCGACGATCTGCTCCGCCGTCATGGAAGGCTTCAGGCCGAGCGCGATCGCCGAGGCGTTGACGCGCGCTGCGTGACGATCGAGATCGGGCGCCACGCCTTCGAACCAGCGAGCGCCGTCGAAGACGCTGGTGCCCAGCCACATGGCGTGGCTGCGCGGTCCCAGAATGGCGACATTGCCCTCGTACCAGTCGCCGTCCACATAGGTCCATGTCGCGGACTGCGCCGCCGCCGCCAGTGTCATCGTTTGCCGTCCGTATGGATGAGTTCCGGCCGCCATAGGACGATGCTTTGACGGCCGGCGTCAACCGACATCGGAAAAAATCCTTGAGGCCAGAGGCACTTAAAGCACGGCGCACGAAAAGGGATGGGCCATGTGTGTTGGGTTTTTGTGTTATGCGATCCTTTCCGAAAACCGCTGCCCACTTTTGGGCGACATGCATTAACCGCAATCAGCGCTTGCGCGGCAAGGCCGGGCGCCGCAAAACTCTTCCTATGCATCATGCAGCCTATGTCTTCGACGCCTATGGCACGTTGTTCGACGTGCACGCCGCGGTGCGCCGCCATGCGGGCGAGATCGGGCCGGACGGCCAGCTTCTCTCCGAAATCTGGCGCGCCAAGCAGCTCGAATACTCCTGGGTGCGGACGCTGATGGGCGCCTATGCCGATTTCTGGCAACTGACCGAGCAGGCGCTGGACTTCGCGCTGCGCAAGGTGCCGTCGGCCGATCCGGCGCTCAGGGCAAGGCTGCTGGAAGCCTATTGGCGGCTCGACTGCTATCCGGAAGTGCCGGCGGTATTGAAGGCGCTGAAAGCCGCGGGAGCGAAGCTCGCGATCCTGTCCAACGGCTCGCCGGAAATGCTGCGGGCGGCGGTGAAATCGGCCGCCCTCGACCAGATCCTGGACGACGTCTTCTCGGTTGACGAGATCAAGCGCTTCAAGACCGATCCTTCGGTCTACGACATGGTGGTCACCGGCTGGCGGCTCTATCCGGGGGCGGTGTCGTTCCAGTCCTCCAACCGCTGGGACGTCGCGGGCGCCGCCAGGTTCGGCTTCCGCACCGTCTGGATCAATCGCGCCAATCAGCCCGACGAATACCGGGACTTTCCGCCGGGGCTCATCCTGCCCTCGCTCGAAGGCCTTCTGGCAGGGGTTTGAGGGTGCTGTTGCTGCAGTGCAACAGATGTGTCGCAGTCACAGCTTCGCCTTTGTTTGTCCACCCTGAGGCCAGAATTGGAACCGCCTATCACCGCCGACTGTTAACAGCTGCCGGCGGCCGGCCCGCGGATTCATGCATTCTTGCGATTAAGACCTAGAAAAGGCAACCATGTCAGACGCTTCCTTCCGCATCACCCGCCGTGGCTTCCTCAATCTCACGGCCCTTGGAGCTGCTTCGGCGGTTTCCGCCTGCTCGACCGCCGGTCCTCGCCCGGCAGCCGTGCAGCCGCCACCGCCGGCCTCTGTCGAGCCGCCGCTCGGCGACTACGCCACCATGTATGGGCCGATGTCCGACAACGGCTTCGACCTGCCGGCCATCCCGGTGAACAAGATCGATCACAGATATTTGCGCCAGATCGTTCCCGATCCGACCGGACAGCGCCCGGGCACCATCGTCGTCGATACCACCAACCACTTCCTCTATCTGGTGCGTGAGGGTGGCCAGGCGATCCGCTACGGCGTCGGTCTCGGCCGCGCCGGCTTCGAATGGTCGGGCGATGCGGTCGTGCAATGGAAGCAGAAGTGGCCGAAATGGACGCCGCCGGACGAGATGGTCGCGCGCCAGCCGGAACTGACGGAATACAGCGCCAAGAACGGCGGTATGCCCGGCGGGCTCAAGAACCCGCTCGGGGCGCGTGCGCTCTACCTCTTCAAAGGCAACCAGGACACGCTCTATCGTCTGCACGGGTCGCCGGAATGGTGGTCGATCGGCAAGTCGGTCTCGTCGGGCTGCGTGCGCCTGATCAATCAGGATATCATCGACCTCTATGACCGCGTGCCCAACAAGACGCCGGTCGTGGTCACAGCAGATGTCGGCCAGCCGATGGCCGACATGCCCGAGCGCCGGGCCATTCCGATCGACAACGGCGTGCCGGACGACTCTGTCCTGCTGGGGCCGGTGCCGCAGGAGAGCAGCGAGATCTTTTGATCCGGCGTTCGTCAGCGGTGCTTGGCGACGATATCCGCCAGCACCGCAACGCCGCGTCGCAACGCCTCCGCGTTGAGACCAGCATATCCCATGATGAAGCCCGTCGTTTCGGGCCGCGGCTCGGCCGGATCATAGAGCGGCGATACCGGATAGAGGCCGATCCCCGCAGTACGTGCGTCGGCTATGATCGCCGGCTCGCATCCAGAATCGATGCCGTTCAACCAGGCCACGACGTGCAGGCCCGTGTCGGCCCCAGAAACAGTCACCTTTGGCCCGATATGATCGGCCAGCGCCCGCAGCAGGACCTCTCTGCGCTCGGCATTTTTCCTGCGGATGCTGCGGACGTGGCGCTCGTAAGCGCCGCTCGTCAGCAGGTCGGCCAACACGTCCTGCTCCAGCATCGGAGCATGCCGGTCGGTCAGGCGCTTTGCCTCGCTGAAGGCCCGACGCAGGCCGGCGGGGACGACGAGATAACCGAGCCGCAAGGTGGGCGAGAGCGTTTTGGACAGCGTGCCGACATAGATGACCGAGCCTGGATCGAGCGTCTGCAGAGGCGGGATGGGGGCGATGTCGTGGCGGTATTCGCCGTCGTAATCGTCTTCGACGACATAGCGCCTGATGCCGTGGCCCAGGCCAGGAGGGAATGCCGCCGCGTCGCCGAAAGCACGCCGCCGAGCGGAAACTGGTGCGATGGCGTGACGTAAGCCAGACGGGCCGGCGGCAGCGCATCCGTCCTTATCCCGTCAGCGTCGACCGCAACTGGCACGGCGACGCCGCCCGCGGCCGTGAAGGCATGGCGGGCCAGCAGATAGCCCGGATTCTCGATCACGAACGGGTCGCCGGAGTCGAGCAGCAGCCGCGCGCAGAGGTCGAGCCCTTGCTGGGAGCCGTTGACGATGGCGATCTGGTCCGGCGCGCAGTTGATGCCGCGAGCGCGCCAGAGATAGGTTTGCAGGGCGCTGCGAAGAACAAGCGATCCCTGTGGGTCGCCATAACGCAGCCGCGCGCCGCGCCGCAGAATGGCTTTGTTCGAGGCCCTTCGCCAAGCCAGCACCGGGAAGTCCGCCCCGGACAGGTCGCCATAGCGGAAATCCGCAACCTTGGCGGGCTGCTGTTCCGCCGGCGAAGGCAAAGCCAGCAGCCTGCGCGCGAACGTCGAGAGGTTGCGTGGCGAGGCGGCCGCGATGGAAGCCGCCCCTGACGGCCTCTCCAGTCCCGGAGCCACAATGGCACGCGCGCCCTGCCGAATGATCAGATAGCCTTCGGCGTCGAGCTGGTTGTAGGCCGCCGTCACCGTGGTTCGCGACGCGCCCCATTCGGCGGCAAAGGCCCGCGACGACGGCAGCCGATCGCCGGGCCGGTAAACGCCGCTGTGGATCTGCGCCTTGATCGCCGCGATGATCCGGCGCGCCACGCCTTCCTGCTCCAACTGGACCATCGAAAACCTGCAAAACTGGATGTTCCAAGCAAGCCAGCTTTCCTGCATCTTTAAATGCAATGCAAGGAGTTTCCGCCATGTACATTCCGCCCGCCTTCCGCGATGACGACAGGGAGAGCCTCATGGCGACGATCCGCGCGGCACGGCTGGCGACGCTGGTCACCGCCACGGCGGAAGGACCGCAGGCGACGCCATTGCCGCTCTTGCTCAACGAGAGCGAGGGCGAGCATGGCACGATCTACGGCCATGTCGCGAAGGCAAATCCGCAGTGGCGCGCACCGGTGCTGGGCGAAAGCCTGGCGATCTTCATGGGCCCCGACGCCTACGTGACGCCGGCCTGGTATCAGACCAAGCAAGAGACCGGAAAGGTAGTGCCGACTTGGAACTACCTGGCCGTTCATGCCTATGGGCCGATCGAATTCTTCGAGGATGCCGACAGGCTGCTCGAGATCGTCACGCGCCTGACCAATCTGCATGAAGGCGGACGCCCCTCGCCTTGGTCCGTATCGGATGCGCCGCCGGATTTCATCCAGGCGCAACTCAAAGGCATTGTCGGCTTGCGCATGCCGATCACGCGGCTCCAAGGCAAGCGCAAGATGAGCCAGAACCGCAACGCGGCCGATCGCGCCGGTGTCGCCACCGGTCTAGCAGCGAGCGACCGGCCTTCGGATCGCGACGTCGCCCAACTGATCCCGTCTTGACATCCGACCCAGTCCAATTGCCAGCGAGCCGATCATGCCGGACCTGACACAATTCGCCTTGTACTTCGCCGCGGCGCTGCTGCTCGCCATCACGCCCGGACCGGGCATCTTCTATGTCGCCGCGCGCACCCTGGCCGGAGGCCGCGCTGAAGGCATCGCCTCCAGTTTCGGGACGGGCCTGGGCGGCATGGTTCATGTGCTTGCCGGAAGCCTGGGCGTTTCCGCCCTCGTGCTCGCGAGCGCCGAACTCTTTACGGCGCTGAAGCTGATCGGCGCCGTCTACCTCGTCTGGCTCGGCTTGCGCACCTTCCAGTCCGCCCGCCGCGAGGCAAAGGCAATGCTGGAAGGTGGCTCGCCGACGCCTGCGGTCGGCGCTGGCCGAGCGTTTCGCGAAGGGGTGCTGGTCGAGGCTCTGAACCCGAAGACGGCCGCCTTCTTCCTGGCCTTCATTCCGCAATTCGTGGATCTCGGCGCCGGCCACGTCGCCTTGCAGTTCATGGTGCTCGGCTTCGTGTCGGTGACGCTCAACACGCTGGCCGATATCGTGGTCGCCTTCGCGGCCGGCCGCATCAGGGAAGGCGCGGCAGGCCGTTCCGGCATCATACGCCGGATGCGGGAGGCGTCCGGCGGCGCGATGATCGCGCTGGGCATCGGGCTCGCCGTAGCCAAGCGCCCTGCCCTATGATTGCCGCGCCTCAGTTGGGCGCTATGGGGCCTCCTACCGCCCGCGCGCCAGGCTCCCTAGTATTCCGCGCACGATCGCGCGGCCGACAGAAGAGCCCACCGAACGCACCACCGACTTGATCGCGGCTTCGGCCACTGTCTGGCGGTTGGAGGACCGGCGGCCCGACCCTCCCAACACATCGTCGAAGCCCGGAATTGTCCAGCGCGAGCCGCCGGTGCCCGCCTGCTGCGCCTGCGCTTCGGCTTCCTGCGCCTCCCTGGTCTTCTTCTGCAGTATCTCGAAGGCCGAGTCGCGATCGACCGCTTGATCGTACTGCCCGGCGACCGGGCTCTCGGCAAGGACCTTGCGGCGCTCGTCGGGTGTGATCGGCCCGAGCCGCGACGACGGCGGACGAATCAATGTGCGCTGGACCATGGCCGGCACGCCCTTGTCCTCCAGCATCGAGACCAGCGCCTCGCCGGTGGCGAGCTGGGTGATCGCGGTGGCGCAGTCGAAATCCGGGTTGGGCCGGAAGGTGTCGGCCGCCGTCCGCACCGCCTGCTGCTCGCGCGGCGTATAGGCGCGCAACGCGTGCTGCACGCGGTTGCCGAGCTGGGCCAAAACCTTTTCCGGAATGTCGAGCGGATTCTGGGTGACGAAATAGACGCCCACACCCTTGGAGCGGATCAGCCGCACCACCTGCTCGACGCGATCAACCAGCACCTTCGGCGCGTCCTCGAACAAAAGATGCGCCTCGTCGAAGAAGAAGACCAGCTTCGGCCGCTCGAGATCGCCGACCTCGGGCAGTTCCTCAAACAGCTCCGACATCAGCCAGAGCAGGAAAGTGGCATAGAGCCTGGGATTCATCATCAGTCTGTCGGCGGCCAGAACGCTGATCGCGCCGCGGCCGTCGCGGGTGGTGCGCATCAAATCGGCGATGCGCAGCGCCGGCTCGCCGAAGAAGTTCGCGGCGCCCTGCTGCTCAAGCACCAGAAGCGTGCGCTGGATGGCGCCGACGGAAGGCTTGGTGACATTGCCGTAGCGTGCGCTGAGCTCGTCGGCACGCTCGGCGATGTTGGCGAGCAGCGCCTGCAGATCTTTGAGATCAAGCAGCAGCAGGCCCTCTTCGTCAGCGATGCGGAAGGCGATGTTCATGACACCTTCCTGCGCTTCGGTGAGGTTCATCAGCCGCGACAAAAGCAGCGGTCCCATTTCCGAGATGGTGGCACGGATCGGGTGACCCTGCTCGCCGAACAGATCCCAGAAGATGACCGGGTATTCCTGAAACTGATAGGGATCGAGCTTCACCTGCTCTGCACGCTTGACCAGGAAATCCTTGGCCTCGCCCATCATGGCGATGCCGGAAAGGTCGCCCTTGATGTCGGCGCAGAAGACCGGGACGCCGGCATTTGAAAAGCCCTCGGCCAAGACCTGCAGGCTGACCGTCTTGCCGGTGCCTGTGGCGCCGGTAATCAGGCCGTGGCGGTTGCCGTAGCGCAGCAGGAGTTCCTCGGCGCGCTGGTAGGAATCATCAGGCTTGCGGCTGGCGCCGATGAAGATGCTGTTGTGGTCAGCCATATGTCTGGTCTCCGCAATCTCTTCCGCCAAAAAACGCCCGGTCTCATGGAGGATAGTAACGCGATCGGCGGGCGACAATGCCCATCATCAATTTTGGCGCTATTCGAATTTGACGCTGGCATCGAAATCACCTTACTGAGCTTGCGGATTTTGCGCATGTTTGGCAATCGATTAGCGGCTGCCGGAACAACCGCGACGGATGTCGCATTGTGATATGCGGCGGGGGACCATAGACTGGTGGCTGATGCGGCCGAGAGACGAGGAGTGCGATGGGCGCCGGCGCCTTGACTAGGGATGTCGACCTTCCAGACCCGGACGCCAAGCGCTGGCTGGCGCTGGCGGAAAAAGCGCTTGCCGGCGGCGCTTTCGAACAGAAGCTTGTTTCGCACACCGATGACGGCATCCGCATCGAGCCGCTCAGCGAGCGTTCGACGACAGCCGAGCCGGTGGTGCGCACCAATCCGAAGTCGCCATGGATCGTCAGCCAGCGCATCGACGATCCGGATATCGCCCGCGCCAGCGCCCAGGCGCTGCAGGACATCGCTGAGGGCGCGACCGGCCTGTCGCTGGTTTTCGAGGGCGCGCCGAATGCGTTCGGCTACGGGCTGCCGAGAACCGCGGAGGCGCTGGAAACGGTGCTCGACGGCGTGCCGCTCAACCGGGTCCAGGTGCGCATCGATGCGCATCCGTGGAGCCGCGCCGTGGCGGATTGGCTGCTCGCCTTCCTGACCCGGCGCCGCTCCGATCCGGCGAAGCTCAACCTTTCCTTCGGCATCGACCCGGCGGCGATCTTCGCCGGCACCGGACGGCTGCGCACCTCGATCGAGGCGCTGCAGGAGTCAATGCCGCAATCGCTGGCGCATTTCTTCTCGATGGGCGTGCCCGGCGTGCTGCTCGAAGCGGACGGCCGCGTCTTCCACAATGCCGGCGCCACCGAGGCGCAGGAGCTCGGCACGATGATGGCTTCCGCCGTGTCCTATCTCAGGATGTTCGAGAAGGCGCGCCAGCCGCTGGTCTATGCCGCGCCCTATATCGGCTTTGCCCTCAGCGTCGACCAGGACCAGTTCCTGTCGATGGCCAAGGTGCGGGCGTTGCGCAAGCTCTGGGCGCGGATCCAGGAAGCCTGCTCGATCCCGGCCTCGACGGCGAACGTCCACGCCGAGACCTCCTATCGCATGATGGCGATGGCGGATCCGGAAACCAACATTCTGCGCACCGCGATTGCCGCTTTTGCCGCGGCGACCGGCGGCGCTGATTCCGTCTCGATCCTGCCGCATACCATCGCGCATGGACTGCCGGCCGGTTTTGCGCGCCGCATCGCCCGCAACGCGCAGCTGATCCTGGCGCATGAGAGCCATCTCCATCACGTGGCCGATCCGGCCAGCGGCTCCGGAGCGGTCGAGGCGCTGACCGACGGTCTTTGCTTGGCGGCCTGGGAAGAATTTCAGCGCATCGAGGCCGAGGGCGGCGTGCTCAACAGCCTGCAGCAGGGCAATATCCAGAACCGTGTGCAGACGGCCGCCGCGAAGCGCAATGCCGGCTATCGGGCCGGTGAACGCGGCATCATCGGCACCAGCTTGTTCCGCACCGGCAGCGAGCGCCCCGTCGAGACATTGAAAGCCGAACGCCGGCCCGCGCTGACAGAAGGCGTGGCGACCTGCGAGCCGCTGTTTCCAGTTCGCATCGATCAGTCGATCGGAGCCGGCTCATGATCCCGGATTTCAGCCAGATCGGCTGGTCGGCGCCGCGCCGCGCGCCGGTCGAGCTCAAGGGCCAGCGGATGACGCCGGAAGGCATCGCCCTGAAACACCTCTACACGCAGGCCGACCTCAAGGGCCTGGCCAATCTCGACACCTATCCGGGCCTGCCGCCCTTCGTGCGCGGCCCCTACCCGACCATGTATGTCCAGCAGCCCTGGACGATCCGGCAATATGCCGGCTTCTCGACGGCGGAGAAATCCAACGCTTTCTACCGGCGCAACCTCGCGGCCGGCCAGAAGGGCCTGTCGGTTGCCTTCGACCTCGCGACCCATCGCGGCTATGACAGCGACCATCCGCGCGTCGCCGGCGATGTCGGCATGGCGGGCGTGGCGATCGATTCCATCCTCGACATGCGCCAGCTGTTCGACGGCATTCCGCTCAACGAGATGACGGTGTCGATGACCATGAACGGCGCCGTGCTGCCGATCATGGCGCTCTACATCGTGGCGGCGGAGGAACAGGGTGTCGCGCAGAAAGACCTCGCCGGGACCATTCAGAACGACATTCTGAAGGAGTTCATGGTCCGCAACACCTACATCTATCCGCCGAAGCCTTCGATGCGGATCGTGTCGGACATCTTCGCCTATACCTCGCGGCACATGCCGAAATTCAATTCGATCTCGATCTCCGGCTATCATATGCAGGAGGCGGGCGCGACGGCCGACCTCGAACTCGCCTACACCATCGCCGACGGCATCGAATATGCGCGCGCCGGCGTCGCCGCGGGTCTCGACATCGACCGGTTCGCGCCGCGCCTTTCCTTCTTCTGGGCGATCGGCATGAACTTCTTCATGGAGGTCGCCAAGCTCAGGGCCGCGCGGCTGCTCTGGTCGAGCCTGATGAAAAAGAATTTTGCGCCGAAGGACGAGCGCTCGCTGTCGCTGCGCACCCATTGCCAGACATCGGGCTGGTCGCTGACGGCGCAGGATCCCTACAACAACATCACCCGCACGATGATCGAGGCGATGGCGGCAACGCAGGGACATACCCAGTCGCTGCACACCAATTCCTTCGACGAGGCGATGGCGCTGCCGACCGACCATTCGGCCCGCGTTGCCCGCAACACGCAGCTCATCCTGCAAAAGGAATCCGGCACCACGCGCATGATCGACCCGTGGGGCGGCTCGGCTTATGTCGAGCGGCTGACGCATGATCTGGCGGCCCGCGCGCTGGCTCATATCGAGGAGGTCGAAAACCTCGGCGGCATGGCGGCGGCGATCGAGAAAGGCATTCCGAAGCTGCGCATCGAGGAAGCGGCGGCGCGCACCCAGGCACGCATCGATTCCGGCGAGCAGGTGCTGGTCGGAGTCAATGCGCATCGCCCGGAAGCCGACATCGAGGTCGATGTGCTGAAGATCGATAATGCCGAGGTCAAGGCCCGGCAATTGGCGAAGCTGCAGCGGCTCAAAGGCACGCGCGACGTCGCGGCCCTGGAGGATGCGCTAACCGCCCTCACCCGCGCGGCTGAAAGCGGCGAGAACCTGCTCGAATTCGCGATCCGCGCGGCGCGGGCCAATGCGACCGTCGGCGAGATCTCGCTGGCGCTGGAGAAAGTGTTCGGGCGCCATGCAGCCACCGTGCAGACCATCTCCGGCGTCTACCGCGACGCGCTCGGCGACAATCCGGCGGTCGACCGGCTCAAGGACAAGCTCGAAGCCTTCGAGAAGAAGTCCGGTGCAAAGCCGCGCATCCTGGTCGCCAAGATGGGCCAGGACGGCCATGATCGCGGCCAGAAGGTGATCGCCAG
The DNA here is from genome assembly GCF_002294785.1 of Mesorhizobium sp. WSM3868. NCBI lineage: Bacteria > Pseudomonadati > Pseudomonadota > Alphaproteobacteria > Hyphomicrobiales > Phyllobacteriaceae > Mesorhizobium > Mesorhizobium sp. WSM3868. Next base: position 155,228 of record NZ_NSGB01000006.1, read on the forward strand.
CGCCTTTGCCGATCTCGGCTTCGACGTCACCGTCGGACCGATGTTCCAGACGCCGGAGGAGATCGCAAAGCTGGCGGTGCAGCATGATGTCGACATCATCGGCGCGTCCTCGCTTGCGGCCGGACATCTGACCCTGATCCCCGAGCTCAAGGAGGCGCTGAGGAAGCTCGGCCATGGCGACATGCTGATCGTCGCCGGCGGCGTCATCCCGCCACAGGATTACGACGCGGTCTTGAAGGCTGGGGCGGCGGAAATCTTCCCGCCGGGCACCGTCATCCCGCAAGCGGCGGACAGGCTGATGGATCGATTGCTGGCGGTTGGATAGCCTACATCTTCGGCATCGCCAGGAACCGTGCCTTTGTGGACGGGAACAAGCGTACGGCGATGGTCGCTGCCGGTGCTACATCAACGGCTACCACCTTACAGCTGATAACGGCACGATCTACGAATTCGTGATGGATGTCGCGGCAGGTGAAATGAGATCGGAGCCGCGGCGTTTTTCCGCGACTGTACAGTCAAGCTCAAGGTCTAGTTCTCGGCCTTGTCCGACAGCTTGACGATCTCCCACTCCTTGCCGTTGACGGCAACGACCTCGCCGACCTTCTTGCCGAACAGGGCCATCGCCATCGGCGAGACGTGGGAGATGCTGCCTTTCGACGGGTTGGCCTCGTCCTCGCCGACGATGCGCCAGTGGACCTTTTTGCCGTCGCCGTTTTCCAATGTGACGCCCATGCCGAAGCGGACCACATTGCTGCCGGACTCCGGCACCGAAAGCTCCGCGCTCTCGCGCCGCGCGGTCCAGTAGCGCAGGTCGCGGGACACTATTGCGAGGCGCTCGCGATCGCCGCGTCTTTCGGCCTTGGCCATCTGATCTCGCAATTCGGAGAGGTTCTCTTCGATCATCGCGAGTCCCCGCTCCGTTACCAGATTGCGGTGCGGACTGATCGGCCGTTCGCCGACACCGGCAATGGCGTTTTCGCTGTCTTCCTCGCGGGTGAAAGCTCTACTCATAACATGAACTTAAGCTTGGTGAGGCAAGTGCACAAGCGGTTTGCCTGCGAGCCGGCCTTGGCACGATTCCTGCGATGGAGCGGTTGAAACGCCAGGACCTGTGCCGATGTTGAACAGACGAACGCTGCTTGCCCGCACCACCGGCCTCGCCGCTGCCGGCCTCCTTGCCGACAAGGCATCGGCGAAGATACTGCCCGGCATCGAGAAGGCCACGATGCGCGGCTCGATCAATGCAATCGAAATCGGCTTGCAGCCGGGCGCGCTGGACGATCAGAGCAAGGCCTTCGCCAAGATGCTCAGCGACGCCAGCGACCGCGGTGCGCCGGTTTTTCTGCCGCCCGGGACCTATCTTGTCTCCAACCTGAAGCTGCCTGCCCGCGTGCGCCTTTCGGGCGTCCCGGGGGCGACCCGCATCGTCTATGGCGGCAACGGCCACCTGATGATGGCCGAACAGGCCGAGCATATCGAGCTCAGCGGGCTGGTGCTGGACGGCAGCAACCGCTGGCTGGCCGACTATACGCAAGGGCTGCTCGATCTGCGCCGCGTCGCGCATCTCGCCATCGACAATTGCCAGGTCACAGGCAGCGGCAAGAACGGGCTGGCGCTGGAACATGTTTCAGGCCGCATCGGGCGCTGCGATGTTTCGGGTGCGGCAGACGCCGGCATCTATTCGGTCGAGGCCGGCGGGCTGGAGATCTCGGGCAATACCGTCTCAGATTGCGCCAATGGCGGCATTCTGGTGCATCGCTGGCAACAGGCGGAGGACGGCACCATCGTCAGCGGCAACCGCGTGCAGCGCATCGGCGCGAGGAGCGGCGGCACCGGCCAGAACGGCAACGGTATCAACGCCTTCCGCGCCGGCAATGTCATTATCTCCGCCAACGTCGTGTCGGACTGCGCCTTCTCGGCGATCCGCGCCAACAGCTCCAGCAATCTGCAGATCACCGGCAACACCTGCTCGCGCTCGGGCGAGACGGGGATTTATTCGGAGTTCTCCTTCGAGGGCGCGATCCTCAGCAACAATCTGGTCGACGGTGCCGCCAACGGCATCTCGATCGTGAACTTCAACGAAGGCGGCCGCATGGCCGCGTGCTCGAACAATATTGTGCGCAACCTCTCGATCGTCGGCCCCTACACCGCCGACCCGCCGGGCTTCGGCGTCGGCATCAGCGCCGAGGCCGAGACCTCCGTCTGCGGCAATGTGGTGGAGAACGCGCCACTCTACGGCATGCAGCTCGGCTGGGGACCTTATCTGCGCAATGTGGTTGCAACGGGCAACATCATCCGCAAGTCCGGCACGGGCATCGTCGTCAGCGTCGTCGAGGGTTCCGGCAGCGCGGTCATTTCGGACAATATCATCGACGCCGCGCAGAACGGCGCCATCATCGGCCAGCGCTGGGCCAATCCGGTGACGGGCGATCTGGCAAGATCAACCTTTACCGGCTATGCGCATCTGACCGTCGAGCGGAACAAGGTCAGTTAGGCCAGCGCCGCCGTCGGCCGCAGCAAGCCCACTTTGGCGCCGATACGGCTTTCGACCGGCGGATTGGCAAGTCCGGTAAGCTTTGCCGCGAGCGCTTCGTCGCTGCGCAGCAGCTTGGCCAGCACGGCGGCGATCATCACCTCGGAGGCGCGGCTGGCGCCGTCATCGCATTTCAAGGCGATGCCGAGACCGAGCTCGGGCAGGGCCGCGCAATAGACGCCCTCGGCGCCGGTCTTGACGAAGATGCGGCCGGGCGCGGCCCGCATCAGCGCGAGGTCCGCCTTACCGGTGCCGGCCACCAGGAACGGTTCGGCCATGCAGGCCGAGAGCAGGCGCTTCGCCGCCTTGGCGCGTTCGGGCGCAAAGCCCCTGCCCGTCGCCATACGCGCAAAGCCCAGCGCAAAGCTCTTCAGCGGCACGGCATAGGTCGGGATCGAGCAGCCGTCGGTGCCGCAATGGTCGACATCATGCGCGGCGCCGGTCACCGATTGCATCGCGTCGCGCACCATCTCCTGCAGCGCATGGCCGGCCTTGACGTAGCCGCCATGGGCAATGCCGGAATGCACGCAGGTACAGAGGAAACCGGCATGCTTGCCGGAGCAATTGTTGTGGAGCGGGTTGGGCGCGCTGCCGGTGCGCGCCAGCGCGATCGTCGCAACGTGGCTCGACGGCCAGTGCGCGCCGCATTCGAGCGCCGTCTTGTCGAGACCGGCCTTGGCGAGCATTGCTTGCGCCAGTTCGACATGCGCCGGCTCGCCTGAGTGCGAGGCGCAGGCCAGCGCCAATTCGCGATCGCCGAAGCCGTAGGCGTCCGCAGCACCGGATTCGAGCAGCGGCAGCGCCTGGATCGCCTTCACCGCCGAGCGCGGAAACACCGGTCGTGCCGTATCGCCGATCTCCCAGACAGGCTTGCCGTCGGCGTCGAAGACAGAAACCGCGCCGCGATGGGCGCTTTCGACCACCGCGCCGCGCGTGACTTCGACCAGAACCGGATTTGCCATGCTGCCTCCCGCAAGCGCGCGCCGGCGGCGTCGCTTTGATGCGGGCCGCTTCTACCTGATCCGATCGAGGATGGAAACGTAGTTGGCCACCGCAGCACCGCCCATGTTGAAGATGCCGCCGAGTTTTGCCCCAGGCACCTGAATGCCGCCGGCCTCGCCGGTCAGTTGCATGGCGGTGAGGACATGCATGGAGACGCCGGTGGCGCCGATCGGATGGCCCTTGGCCTTCAGCCCGCCGGACGGATTGACCGGCAGCCGGCCGTCCTTGGCCGTGACGCCTTCCAGCGCGAGCTTCGCGCCCTCGCCGGGCTTCGCCAGGCCCATCGCCTCGTATTCGATAAGCTCGGCGATGGTGAAGCAGTCATGCGTCTCGACAAAGGAGAGGTCGTCGAGCGTGACGCCGGCCTTTTTCAGCGCCTGTTCCCAGGCCCGCTCGCAGCCCTCGAAGGCAAGGATGTCGCGCTTCGACATCGGAAGGAAATCCTGGACATGCTCGTTGGCGCGGAAGGTCACGGCGCGGCGCATCTTCAGCGCCGTCGCGGTGTCGGTGAGGACGAGCGCCGCGGCGCCATCCGAGACCAGCGAGCAGTCGGTGCGCTTCAGCGGACCGGCGACGAAGGGGTTCTTCTCACTTTCCTGACGGCAGAACTCGTAGCCGAAATCCTTGCGCATTTGGGCATACGGATTTTCGACGCCGTTTTTGTGGTTCTTGGCGGCAATCATGGCGAGCGCATCCGACTGGTCGCCATAGCGCTGAAAATAGGCCTGAGCGATCTTGCCGAAGACGCCGGCAAAGCCGGCCGGCGTTTCGCCATCCTCGGGCAGATAGGAGGCTTTCAGCAGGTTCTTGCCGATCTCGGGCCCAGGTGTGGTGGTCATCTGCTCGGCGCCGACCACCAACACGACGCGGGCGGCGTTGGAATCGATGGCGCGGACGCCTTGTCTCACCGCAGCCGAACCGGTGGCGCAGGCATTCTCCACGCGCGTCGCCGGCTTGAAGCGCAGCCGGTCGTCGGCCTGCAGCACCAGGCTCGCGGTGAAATCCTGCGGTGAGAAGCCGGCGTTGAAATGGCCGAGCACGATCTCGTCGACATCGTCAGGGCCGATGCCGGCATGATCGAGCGCGTCCACGGCGACCCTGGTGATCAAGCCCTCCAGCGTCTCGCCTTCGAGCTTGCCGAAACGCGAATGCGCCCAGCCGACGATGCATGCGGTCATGACAGCCTCCATCTGCCGCGCAGCCTAGCACGTCCGGTCGCGGCATGACATTCAATATTGTTCAATAGTGAACCGTTTTCCAGCCGAAGGGATGGGGCCAGAGCGATACGATCGATTGATCCGATGCCGATTTTTTATTGATTGATGCGTCAATAAAAAATAATCTCGCTTCGAACCGGACCCCTCGCATGCCGAAAATCGGAATGGAACCGCTGCGCCGCAAGGCGCTGATCGACGCGACGATCTCGGCAATCGGCGAGCGCGGTTCGCTGGACGTCACGATGTCGGAGATCGCCGGCCGCGCCGGCGTGTCGTCGGCGCTCGCCCATCACTATTTCGGCGCCAAGGACGAGCTGCTCTTCGCCACGATGCGGCACATCCTTGCCGAGCTCAACATCGATACAAGACGAGCGCTTCGCGTCGCCGCGACACCGCGCCAGCGCGTCTCGGCCGTCGTTGCGGTCAGTTTCTCCGACGAGCAGTTCCAGCCGGAGATCATCGCGGCCTGGCTCGCCTTCTATGTCGAGGCGCAGAAATCGACCGAGTTGCGGCGGCTGCTTCGTATCTATGCGCGGCGGCTCAATTCCAACCTGATGAGCGGGCTGACCGGCATTCTGCCGAGGGCCGAAGCGGACCGCGCTGCGGAAGCGACGGCGGCGCTGATCGACGGACTCTACATTCGGCGCGCGCTGAAGGACGGCGTGCCCGATGCGCAGACAGCGATCGCGCTCGTCGAAGATTATCTCGAAACCAAGCTCAGCGGACGGAGCCTGCCTTGACCACCGAACGACCCAATTTCCTGATCGTCATGGTCGATCAGCTCAACGGCACGCTCTTCCCCGACGGCCCGGCGGATTTCCTGCACGTGCCGCATCTCAAGGCGCTCGCCGCTCGCTCGGCGCGTTTCGCCAACAACTACACCGCCTCGCCGCTTTGCGCGCCCGGCCGGGCTTCCTTCATGAGCGGCCAGCTGCCGTCGCGCACCGGGGTCTATGACAACGCCGCCGAATTCTCCTCCTCGATCCCGACCTTCGCGCATCATCTGCGCTCCGCCGGCTATTACACCTGCCTGTCCGGCAAGATGCATTTCGTTGGACCGGACCAGTTGCACGGCTTCGAGGAGCGGCTGACCACCGATATCTATCCGGCCGATTTCGGCTGGACGCCGGATTACCGCAAGCCCGGCGAGCGCATCGACTGGTGGTATCACAATCTCGGCTCGGTCACCGGCGCCGGCGTTGCCGAGACCACCAACCAGATGGAGTATGACGACGAGGTGGTGTTTCTGGCCGAGCAAAAGCTGTACCAGCTTTCGCGCGAGCAGGACGATGCGGGACATCGGCCCTGGTGTCTCACCGTTTCGCTATCGCACCCGCACGATCCCTATGTCGCGCGCAGGCAGTACTGGGATCTTTACGAGAACTGCCAGACGCTCGATCCCGAAACGCCGTTCATCCCGCATGACGAACAGGACACGCATTCGCAGCGCCTTTACCGGGCAAGCGACTATCAGTCCTTCGAGATCACGTCCGAGCAGGTGCGCCGTTCCCGGCGAGGCTATTTCGCCAACATTTCCTATGTCGACGATAAGCTCGGCGAGCTTCTGGACGTCCTCAAGCGCACTCGCATGCTTGACGACACCATCATCCTGTTCTGCTCGGATCACGGCGACATGCTGGGCGAGCGCGGCCTGTGGTTCAAAATGAGCTTCCTCGAGGGCTCGGCGCGCGTGCCGCTGATGATCGCCGGCAACGGCGTGCCAGCCGGCCTCATCGAGGCGCCCGTCTCCAATCTCGACGTCACGCCGACGCTCTGTGACCTCGCCGGCATTGATATCGCTGCAATCGCGCCGTGGACCGACGGCCAGTCGCTGCTGCCGCTGCTCGGCGGCAAGCCGCGCACCGCACCCGTTCTCATGGAATATGCCGCCGAAGGCTCCTATGCGCCGCTGGCCGCGATCCGCGACGGCAAATACAAATTCGTCCATTGCGAGCTCGACGCGCCGCAGCTGTTCGACCTGGAGGCCGACCCGCTCGAACGGAACAACCTCGCTGACGAGCCGGCGAACGCTGCCCTGGTGGCGGCGTTCATGGAAAAGGTCCGGGCGCGCTGGGACATGGCCGCGTTCGATGCCGCGGTGCGCGAAAGCCAGGCACGCCGCTGGGTCGTCTACCCGGCGCTGCGCAACGGCGCCTATTACCCCTGGGATTTCCAGCCGCTGCAGAAAGCCTCGGAGCGCTACATGCGCAATCACATGAATCTCGACAACCTTGAAGAGAGCAAACGATATCCGCGAGGCGAATGATGGCAGACGTTCTGGTTCCCACCCTCGACCGCCTGAAGCAGGCCTATGCGGTGACCTCGACGGCGACGCAAGTCACGCCGCTGTTGGAGTCGGCCGCACTTGCGAGGGAAGCCGGCGCCGCGCGGGTGTTCGTCAAGCCGGAATCGCTGCAATGGGCGGGGTCCTTCAAGGTGCGCGGCGCCTATTGGCGCCTTAAGCGGCTGTCACCGGACGAAGCGAGGAAGGGCGTGGTCGCCTATTCCTCCGGCAATTTCGCGCAAGGGCTTGCGGCTGCCGGCCAGGCGCTCGGCATTCCCGTCACCATCGTCATGCCGATCGACGCGCCTGCCGCCAAGCGCGACGCGACCGCCGGCTATGGCGCGCGCGTGGTGCTGACCGATCATGGCGAGCGTGCCCGCGAGGAAGTCGCCGCCGCCAAGGCGCGCGAGATCGCCGAGACCGAGCAGCTCACCTTGCTGCATCCCTTCGACGATCCCGAGATCGTCGCCGGCCAGGCAGGGGCCGGGCTGGAAGCGCTCGACCAATTGGCGGCGAAGAAGGCCCACGCCGACCTGGTGTTCTGCTCGGTTGGCGGCGGCGGGCTGATCGGCGGCGTGTCGCTCGCCTTCCATTATCTGTCGCCGAAAACCGAGATCATCGCCGTCGAGCCGGAAGGCTTCAACGGCATGGGCTCGTCGCTGGCGCATGGCGCCATCGAGACGATGCCGATCGGACCGAGATCGATCTGCGACGGGCTGATGGCGCGCAAGCCAGGCGAGGCGCCCTTCGCGGCGGTGAGTGCTGCCGGCGTTCGCGGCGTCACCGTCGAGGATGCCGCGGTGCGGGGTGCAATGAAGATCGCCTTCGAGCGGCTGAAGCTGGTGCTGGAGCCTTCGGGCGCGGCCGCGCTTGCCGCGCTGCTCGGCGGCAAGGTGGATGTGGCGGGCAAAACCGTCCTTGTGGTGGCTACCGGCGGCAATGTCTCGCTCGCCGACTTTATGGCGCATATGAACAATGCTTGAAGCGGATTTCGTCATCATCGGATCCGGCTCCGCCGGCTCGGCCATGGCCTACCGGCTGTCGGAAGACGGCAAGCATTCGGTGATCGTCATCGAGTTCGGCGGCACCGATATGGGGCCGCTGATCCAGATGCCGTCGGCGCTGTCGATCCCGCTCAACATGAGCCTTTACGACTGGGGCTTCGCCAGCGAGCCGGAGCCGCATCTCGGCGGCCGTGTGCTCGCCACCCCGCGCGGCAAGGTGATCGGCGGTTCGTCCTCCATCAACGGCATGGTCTATGTTCGCGGCCATGCGCGCGACTTCGACCATTGGGCCGAACAGGGTGCTGCCGGATGGGGCTTCGCCGATGTGCTTCCCTATTTCAAGCGCATGGAGGATTCCGACGGCGGCGAGGACGGCTGGCGCGGTCACGGCGGCCCGCTGCATGTGCAGCGCGGCACGCGCAAGAACCCGCTCTACGGCGCCTTCCTCGAGGCGGGCCGGCAGGCCGGCTTCGAGCTCACCGACGACTACAACGGATCGAAGCAGGAAGGCTTCGGGCCGATGGAGCAGACCATCTGGCGCGGCCGCCGCTGGTCCGCGGCCAACGCCTATCTGAAGCCGGCTCTCAAACGAAAAAATGTTAGCCTGCTTAAGGGTTTCGCGCGACGCGTGGTGATCGAGAATCAACGCGCCGTCGGCGTCGAGATCGAAGCTCACAAACAGATTCAGGTCGTTAAGGCGCGACGTGAGGTGATTGTGGCCGCGTCGTCGATCAATTCGCCGAAGATCCTTATGCTGTCCGGCATCGGTCCGGGCGCACATCTGCAGGAAAACGGCATAGAGGTCATTGCCGACCGGCAGGGCGTCGGCCGCAATCTGCAGGACCATCTGGAGCTTTATATCCAGCAGGAAGCGACCAGACCGATCACGCTGAATTCGGTGCTCAACCCGTTCTCCAAGGCAATGATCGGCGCGCAGTGGCTGTTCTTCAAGACCGGCCTCGGCGCCACCAACCATTTCGAGGCGGCGGCCTTCGTGCGTTCGCAGGCCGGTGTCGACTACCCCGATATCCAGTATCACTTCATCCCAGCGGCGGTGCGCTATGACGGCAAGGCGGCGGCGAAGTCGCATGGCTTCCAGGCGCATGTCGGGCCGATGCGGTCGAAGTCGCGCGGCTCGGTGAGCCTGCGCTCGCCCGATCCGAAAGCGAAACCGGTGATCCGCTTCAACTACATGTCGCATCCCGACGACTGGAGCGAGTTCCGCCACTGCATCCGGCTGACGCGCGAGATTTTTGGCCAGAAGGCCTTCGACGGCTTCCGCGGCAAGGAGATTTCGCCGGGCGCCCATGTGCGGACCGACGACGAGCTCGACGCCTTCATCCGCGATCACGCCGAGAGCGCCTATCACCCTTGCGGCACCTGCAGGATGGGCCGCGCCGACGACCTGACCAGCGTCGTCGATCCGGAATGCCGGGTGATCGGCGTCGAGGGGCTGCGCGTTGCCGACTCCTCGATCTTCCCGCGGGTGACCAACGGCAACCTGAACGCGCCGTCGATCATGACCGGCGAGAAGGCGTCCGACCACATCCTTGGCCGCACGCCGCTCGCGCCATCCAACCAGGAACCCTGGATCAATCCGCGCTGGCAGGTGGCAGACAGATAGCGCATGATCCGGCGGGCGCCCTCCCCCGCCCCGGCGATTACGAACGGAGAAGACCATGCGCGCCCAGCCAACGGCATCGCACTACGTCAACGGCCGCTACATCGAGGACGAAGGCGGCGCGCCACTGCCGGTGATCTATCCGGCGACGGGCGAGACCATCGCCACGCTGCATTCGGCGACGCCGAACGTGCTGGAGTTGGCGATCGAGGCCGCGCGCGCGGCGCAGCCGGCCTGGGCACGGATGAAGCCGGTCGAGCGCGGCCGCGTCCTGCGCCGCGCCGCTGATATCCTGCGCGCCCGCAATGCCGACCTGGCGCGCATCGAGACGCTGGACACCGGCAAGGCGATCCAGGAGACGCTGGTGGCGGACGCGCCTTCGGCCGCCGATTGCCTGGAATATTTCGCCGGCGCAGTGGCGGCCTTCAACGGCGAGATGATCGAGCTCGGCGGACCGTTTGCTTACACAAGACGAGAGCCGCTTGGTGTGTGCGTCGGCATCGGCGCCTGGAACTATCCGATCCAGATCGCCGGCTGGAAGTCGGCGCCGGCTTTAGCCATGGGCAACGCCATGGTGTTCAAGCCGTCGGAGAACACGCCGCTCTCGGCACTGGCGCTGGCCGAAATCTACAGCGAGGCGGGCCTGCCCGACGGGCTGTTCAACGTCGTGCAGGGCTATGGCGATGTCGGCGCTGGCCTCGTCGGCCATGATGTCGTGGCCAAGGTCTCGGTGACCGGCTCGGTGCCGACCGGCCGCAAGGTGCTGTCGCTTGCCGGTTCGAAAATGAAGCACGCCACGATGGAGCTCGGCGGCAAGTCGCCGCTGATCGTCTTCGACGATGCCGATCTCGAAAACGCCATCGGCGGCGCCATGCTCGGCAATTTCTATTCGACCGGCCAGATCTGCTCCAACGGCACGCGCGTCTTCGTGCAGAAGGGCCTGCATGACCGCTTCGTCGAGCGGCTGACCGAGCGTACCAAAAAAATCCGCATCGGCGATCCGCTCGATCCGGAAACGCAGATGGGGCCGTTGGTCAACAAGGCGCAGCAGGAAAAGGCTGTTTCCTACATCGCCGCCGGCAGAGAGGAGGGTGCGACGCTTGCCTGCGGCGGCAACGTGCCGTCGCTGCAGGGCTTCGAAGGTGGCTTCTTCATCAAACCGACCGTGTTCACCGGCGTGACCGATGGCATGCGCATCGCGTGCGAGGAAATCTTCGGACCGGTGATGAGCGTGCTGAAATTCGATAGCGAGGACGAGGTGATCGAACGCGCCAACAATACCGAATTCGGCCTCGCTGCGGGCGTCTTCACCCGCGACCTGCCCCGCGCCCATCGGGTGATCGCCGAGTTGCAGGCAGGCACCTGCTGGATCAACGCCTACAATCTGACGCCGGTGGAAATGCCCTTCGGCGGCGTCAAGCAGTCCGGCATCGGCCGCGAGAACTCGCTCGCGGCGCTGGCGCACTATTCGCAGCTGAAGGCGGTCTATGTCGAGACGGGGGATGTGGCGAGCCCGTATTGACTTGGCGATTGGCCAAAAGCCCGCAGTGACAGCAGAGATTGGCAGCTTCTGCGTTGCCGCCAGTTGCCCCCTCACCCCTTCTCCGCCGTTCCGTCCAGATACTGCGTCAGCGCGCAAACCAGATGGTAGAAGATGCTGGCCGGCACGTCGCTCGCCAATGACCGGCCGCGCTCGTCGATGCGGTCAATCCAGAGGCCGACCGGCGCCGGGTCGATGTGCCAGCGGAACAGGTGGCCGACGCGCGCCTCGATCTCCGGTTTGAGGTCCGGCCCACCCGAGCCGTCGAGCGCGATCGCAGCCTTGATCGCCTCGGCCTGCGGCCAGCTGCGCGAGACCGTGTCGAGCGGAAGGCCCTGGCGCGAGACGGCGCCATAGGCAAGGCCGGTGGCGCGGTTGAGTCCGTTGGCGACAGCCGAGGCATAGAGCTTGCGGGCGAAGCCGGTGAGTTCGGCCTGGCCGCTGCGGGCGGCGAAATCGACGAGCAGCGAGGCCCATTCGAAATGGTGGCCGGGTTCGGTCCATGTTCCTTTCGCGCCCGCCACGGGCTTCCAGCCGTCGTCGAAATACTCGCCCAGCGTCCAGCTTTCGGCATCGAAGAAATGACTGCGGAAGAGATCTATGACGCGCGCCGCGCGGCTCAGGTAGACGCGCTCGCCAGTGGCTCTGTGCCAAGCGAGAAAGGCTTCGAGCAGATGCATGTGCGGGTTGGAGCGACGCTCGCCCTCGCCGTCGGAGGTTTCGAGGAAACCTGTCATGCGGCTGTCCTCGAGATGAGCATCGAGGAAAGCAAAGGTTTCCTCGGCGAGCCGCAACGCATCGGGATGACCCGACATATGCGCGTGCGCCAGCGCCAACAGCACGCAGGAATGGTCGTAGGCATCCTCGACCGGATCGGCGACCGAGCCGTCGATATTGAGCGTGCGCACCCAGCCGCCTTTGTCGGTGCGGCCCCGGCCTGCCATGAAGTCAAGGCCATGAGCGATCAGCCGATCCGCCGGTCCGTCCCAGCCGCGCTCCTTGGCGACGGCGAAGGCATAGATCTGACGCGCCTGGGTGCGCATGCGTTTTGGCTTCATCAACGGCGCGGCGTCGAAGCCCAGCGCCTCGTGGAAGCCGCCATGGCGCTCATCGACGCCGGCGGTCGACCACAGCGGCAGCGTCTCCTCGAACAGCCAGTGCCGAACGCGGCGCCGCCAGGCGCCGCTCTCGATGACGCGGTCATGCGCCGGCGTGAACCTCGTCTCCAGCCGACCGGATTTCTCTAGCTGCTCGACGATCTTCTTGACGTGCTGGCTGTGGCTGACCGGCGCCACGAAGGTGGCGTCGGCCGTCGAGACGATCGCCACGTCCTTCATGCCGATGGCCGACAGCAGCCGGCCGTCGCCGCGGATGTAGGAGTTCTCGCAATCTATGGCCAGGACATCGCCAAGGATGACGTTACCGTGGCTGTCGGACGGGCCGACATCGAGCAGCGACTGCCACGAACCGAGATCGTTCCAGCGGAATCCGGCCGGCACCATGGCGATGTCCTTGGCCCGCTCCATGACAGCGTAGTCGATCGAGGTCGACGGGATCGCCGAGTAGAGTTCCAGCGGCATGTAAAGCCCGGAAAGATCGTTGGTCGCCGCGTGATACGCGGCTTCCGTCGCCTGCCAGATCTTGGGCTCGAACGCGGCGAAGGCAGCGCGCATGACGCCGGCGCGAAACAGGAAAATGCCGGTATTCCAGTAGAAACTGCCGGCGTCGAGATAAGCCCGCGCGGTGGCGAGGTCGGGCTTCTCGACGAAGCGAGAGACGTCGAACACGCCGTCGCGGTCGGCCGCGACCTCGATATAGCCATAGCCGGTTTCGGGCTGCGTCGGCTTGATCCCGAACACCACCAGGCGACCGGCTCTCGCCGCCGCAGCACCCGCTTCAACGCTCTGCCAGAACTGGCGCGCGGTGGAGATTTCGTGGTCGGAGGGCACCACGAGAACAAGCTCGTCGCCAAATTCGGAGAGGGTGCGCAGGCTGGCAAGCGCCACGGCAGCGGCGGTGTTGCGCCCGGTGGGCTCGAACAGCGGCCCGCCGCCGGCGAGATCAATGCCGGCAAGATCGGCATGGACGCGCTCGGCATGGCGCTCCGATGCGATGAGAAAGATCGGCGTCTGCCCTTCAGGCCGCGCGGCCAGCCGGCGCAAGGTCTTGGCCAGCATCGAGCCGTCGCCGGAAAGGTCGTGGAATTGCTTGGGATTGTCCTCGCGCGACAGGGGCCATAACCGCGAGCCGACGCCGCCGCTCGTGACGAAACTGACGATGCGCTGGCTCATGGCTGCCCTGTTAGAAGGTCTGGTTGTAGGCGCCGACTTCGGGACTGCGGCGCAGCACGGCGTCGACGGCTTCGAACATCTGCCGGCGCCGCTCGGACGATACCGGGCTCTCCACCACCACGACAAGCTCGGGCTTGTTCGAGGAGGCGCGCACAAGGCCCCAGGTGCCGTCCTCCGCAACGACGCGCACACCGTTGACGGTGATGAGCGTTACGATCTTCTGGCCGGCAAAGTCAGCACCTTCGCGGTGCATCGTCTGAAAATCCGCCACGACGCGGTCGACCACGCCGTACTTCACCTCGTCGGGGCATTGCGATGACATGGTCGGCGTACCGTAGGTCAGCGGCAACGCGCGGCAGAGATCGGCCATCGAGCTCCGCGGATTGCGGTCGAGCATCTGGCAGATGACGATCGCAGTGATCAGCCCGTCGTCATAGCCGCGGCCGATAGGCGGGTTGAAGAAGAAATGCCCGGATTTCTCGAAGCCGGCGACGGCACCGAGCTCGGCAACGCGGCGCTTGATGTAGGAATGGCCGGTCTTCCAATAGTCAGTTGTGGCGCCGTTCGCCTTGAGCACATGATCGGTGGCGAAGAGCCCCGTCGACTTGACGTCGACGACGAAGGCCGAGCCCGGACGGAGCGATGAAGTATCGCGCGCGAGCATGAGGCCGACCTTGTCGGCGAAGATCTCGTTGCCCTCGTTGTCGACGACGCCGCAGCGGTCGCCGTCGCCATCGAAGCCCAGTCCGACATCTGCGCCCGTCTCCAGCACCTTCTCGCTGATGGCACGCAGCATCTGCATGTCCTCGGGATTGGGATTGTAGCGCGGGAAGGCATGGTCGAGCTCGACGTCGAGCGGGATCACCTCGCAGCCGACACGCGCCAGCGCTTCCGGCGCGAAGGCGCCGGCCGTGCCGTTGCCGCAGGCACAAACGACCTTGAGCTTTCTCGAGATGTGTTTGCCCTTGGTAAGATCATCGACATAGAGCTCCCGGAAACCGGAGATGAACTCGTAGGCACCGCCGCCGCGGAGGTCGAAGTCGGCTTCGAGCACGATCTTCTTCAACGCGCTCATCTCTTCCGGACCGAAGGTGAGCGGCCGCGCCGCCCCCATCTTGACGCCGGTCCAGCCATTCTCGTTATGCGAGGCGGTGACCATGGCGACCGAGGGTGTATCGAGCGCGAACTGCGCGAAATAGGCCATGGGGGACAAAGCCAGGCCGATATCCTTCACCCGGGCGCCCCCTGCCATCAGGCCGGAGACCAGCGCCAGCTTGATCGACAGCGAATAGGAGCGGAAATCATGGCCGGTGACGATATCCGGCCCAACGCCCAAGCGCCGGATCAGCGTGCCCAGACCCATGCCGAGCGCCTGGACGCCGATCAAATTGAGCTCCGGCGCCTTGGTCGAGCCGGGATGGCCGACCCACCAGCGCGCGTCGTACTCGCGAAAGCCCGACGCCTTGATCAGCGCCGAGGTCTCGAATTCGAAGCTGTTGGGCCGGGCTTCGCCAAGAATCGTCAGGGTCAATGGTCGAAACTCCAGAGAGCCGGAATGCCGATCTATAAAGGGCGCGGCTTATCATGAAAGCCTTTAAGCCGGTCTTTCTCCGACGGCTAAATCGCATGCCATCCGGGCAAGCTTGGTGAAAGCCGAGAAATGCGACACAAGTGCAGCCATTGACGCTTGCAGGATCGGAAAGTGGCGGCTATAAGCCCGCCGTCTGGTCACGGAGTGTAGCGCAGTCTGGTAGCGCACATCGTTCGGGACGATGGGGTCGCAGGTTCAAATCCTGCCACTCCGACCAGAACGAAATCTCCCGAAAACCTTCGGTTTCCCTGCCAATTCAACAGCTTGCGCGTTTTCGCGCAGAGAACCGTAGCGGTGCGTCACGCAGTAAGACGCGCTTGCCGCATATCTATGCTGCAGCCGAACTGATCCTGCCCTACGGCGCCAGGAAGGAAGGGCTTGCCGTCGCGCGCACCGGCTCGGAACGAGCATAACCGTCACGCCTGATGCCGCCATGGTCGATCAGGCGGGCGATCACGGCGCGCCGTGCGTGATACGGCGTCAACGTATGGTCGGCATTCGGCAGCGAGACCCTGGTCACGCCACGAATGCTATCGAGCCGCTCTTCCTCCGAGCCAAAATGGCGGGCGATCTCCTTCAGGCTCAGATCGCCTTCCGAGGTTACCAGGAGGACCCGCACGCCGCGGCCGCATAGGTCGCGCATCCAGCGTTCCACCCGCCGCTGTCCAAGCAGCGCGGCCGGATGCAGCATGGACAATGTGGACTTGATCGCCTCCAGCCCGCGCCGGATGATCAGCCGGGCGCATCGCGAAACGATCCCGCGCCATGCGGCGTCGGCCGGCTCGCGGCTCTCCTGCCTGGCGGCAGCGTTCTGCCCGAGCACGGCCTTGGATGTCTCGTAAGTCTTCCAGACCGCCATCTCCAGCGCGTAGGAACTGTTCCAGGCGAAGCAGAGCGGGTTGATCATGGTCAGCATCCGTACCCGCCGATCGGCCCGCGCGGCGTGAAAAGCCTGAAATGCGCCGGCGCAGGTGCCGACCAGGCCGACCCCGGGGTAGCCGGCTCGCTCCATCCAGTTGATCGCACGACTTACATCATCGCGCGTGCGCCGGTCATAAAGGAACAGGCGCCCTTCCTCAGTCGGATCGCTGAGGCCAAGTCCGGGCAGGTCGACGCGCAGCGAGGCTACGCCTTCCGCCGCCAGGGCTCGCGCCGCTTCCACCGTGCCGCGCGCCCAGCCGACATGCGGCACGCCACCGGCATTGAGGAAGATCACCGGCTCAGCCTCGGTCTGGCGTTCGCGCGGTCGGCAAAGCACACCGCAGATCATCGGCGCCGGTCCAATCAGCACCGGGCTTTCCGTGTAATGCGGACCGTCCAGTATCTCCGACGCAGCGCGCGGCATGGCCTTTCCCGCTGCCGCTTCGCCGGTCTGGTCGGCGATCCAGGCGGCGCAGCGATCGAGAGCGGCGGCCGGAATCCGGTTGGCGGTCGGGTCGCACATCAAGAGAGGATAGCCATCGAACTCGGCCGTCGCGATTTCCGCAGCGCCAGCCGTGTCGCCGCGCACCTCTTCCGCAGCCAGCGGCTTGCCGTTTGTAAGCACCAGCATCGGCAGGGATGGAAGGCCAGCCGCGGCATGCCGCCAATCGAGCGCCGAGAGATCAGCCAGCGTTTCATGCGAAATTCGGAAGCCGGCGGCCTCGCGCCCCTCAGAGAAAACCCCTTCGCCCGCCGAGCGGCTGGCCAGCGGCGCGTCGATCATGCGCGACATGGCTGTGATCTCGCGAACATAGGCCTTGCCGGAGGACGGCGGCGCGAGCAGCACGAGACCCGCCACGTCGTCGCGTCCGGCCGCCGCCAGCGGGGCCAGCAGGGCACCAAGCCGGAAGCCGACCAAAATGACGTCCGCCACGCCGCAATCCTGCTTCAGCCGATCGATCGCCGCGCCTATGCTCGCCGTCCACCGTTGCACCTGACCGGGCGTTGAATGGTCCCCGGCGGCATTGCCGCAGCCGGGATAGTCGAATTGCAGCGCCGGCAGACCGTGTTCGGCCGACTTGTCAGCCAGAAGCCGCAGGAAACGCTGGCTGCACAGGTCCTCGTGGCCATGCGCCCCAGCGATCACGACACCCCGGCCGCGCCGCCCGGTGCCCCTGCCTTCATGAAGCCAGCCGATCGTGTCGGCGAAGACGACCCCCTTCATGCCACGCTCCCAGCAGGCCGCAACGACTGCATGCTCTCCACCCTGGTCTCTACATTGTCGGCTTGCGGCGCATCGTAGGCCACCTCGCGATCGCCATTCAGCGCCGTCACGACGCCGGCCGGAGTGGCATAGGCCGGCCCATCCAGGCCAATTTCCTTCACCGCGCCCGGCATCAGGTGGAAGCCGTTCTCGCGCGGGAAGAACAGCCCATCCTTGATGGCGACTTGATAGGCGGCGCGTCTGCAGGCGAGCCGCAGGCGCCAGCCGTCGCTTCCGCGCATCAGCCCTGCGGACAGACCGACATCGCGTCGCGCGGTCATGGCGCCTGGAAGCACATGAAAGGCTTCGGCCAGGATCTCGCCGTCGTGGCCTTCCAGCCTTGCCACCGTTACTTCGTGCCCGGCTGGGCCGAAGCGATAGGCGTAAGACAGATCAAAGAAGGCGCCGAGCAGCGAGAATGCCGACAGCGACTGCGCCCCACGCGCCTGCAGAGTGACCGGCCGGCGCGCCGCCACCACCGGGGTGACGCCGTCGCGCAGGCAGGCAAGCGATAGTGTCGCCTCGACTGCCCTTGCCGTGTCATTGACGAGATGGACGCTCAGCCCGTTGACGCCCTCATCGCTCAGCGTCAGCCGGAGCGGCGCGAAGGCGCGTCTCAGCGCATGCCAGACCGATTTCGGCCGACCGGCAGAATCGACGACGCCCCACCCTGCTCCCGGGAGCAGATCCTTCCAGAAGAACACCAGCGCGCCCGCCGTCGGGGAGGCCGGTCTGCGCCATTCATCGATCGTGCGCTCAACCACCTCGGCAATGACGGCGCGCGAGAGGTCGAGGTAGCGCGCTGGATCCTCCATGCGCAGCCGGCGAGCATCGACGCCGAACAGCGTCTCCAGATAATGCTCGCGCACGTCCTCGAAATCCCACGACGCACCTGCATCGCGCGGCACGCCGGCCTTCCAGCGCGGGTCGTGGCCGGGCGGAACGGGCAGATGCTCATCGAGCGTCGCCTGTTCCGGCACGTTGGCGAAGGCGAGGCATTCGCTGGCGAAACGCACCTCCGCGCGGCGCGCGTCCTCCAGCGGCCGGCAATAGGCGCCGACGCCATAGTAGTGCGTCGGGCCGCCATCCGCGGCAAAGGGCAGGCTGCCGCCGGAGGGCGAGGAGGACACGAGCGCCAGATCGGGCAGGATCGCCTGCGCGGCCGGACGCACGACATCGTCGAACCAGGGTGTCGGATCCATCGCCACCGGCATGCCGAGCATCGCGGCCTGCTGCGCCACCTCGCTGCCGCCGCACAGCACCGCCAGCGACGGCGAATGCCGAAGCCGCCTCAACAGGTTCTCCACCTCGCGCGACAGCGCCGCCCGCCAGGCCTCGCTCTTCGCCGGATAGTCGAAATTGGCGAGCATCAGGTCCTGCCAGACCAGAATGCCCATCTCGTCGCACAGCTCGTGGAAGGCATCGCTTTCATAGGCGAAGGTGCCGCCGACCCGCAGCATGTTGACGCCGGCTTGGCGCACGAGATCGAGGTCGGGCTGGATTTCGCCTCGCTCGCAGGGCAGTCGCACGGGATCGGAGGGCGTCCAGACCGCGCCGCGGCAGAACACCGGCACGCCGTTGACGACCAGGCGAAAATCGCGTCCGTCGGCGCCGCGATCGATCTCGATGCGGCGGAATCCGACCCGGCCCAGCCGGCTGCGCACCGTGCCCAGCGTCGCCATCACTTCGTGCAGCGCCGGCTCGCCATGTCTGTTCGGCCACCATGGGGCGACATCGGCAATGGCCAATTCCGCCGTCAGCCGGGTGGGTGTCTCGAACTTGAGGGGCGCGCGCACTCCGGCACAGCTGACATGCGCCGTTTGCGCATTGTCGAAGGGTTCGGCGAGGGTTATCGCAACGGCAAGATGCCCGGTCGTGCCGTCGAGCCTGGCGCGCATGTCGGCATCGAGGATGCGCTGCCCGCCATTTTCGTGGATCAGCTTGACGGGACGCCACGGCCCGACGACATCGAAGCTCGGGCACCAGCCCGGCATATGGCCGATCAGGGTCGTGCGCACCAGCCGCAGCCGCTGATCGTCGATCATGCGAGGGCGCCAGCGGGCGCGCGGACCGATCGCCGTTTCCAGATGGCGGTCGAGACTGCGAAAGACGATGGCGAGCTGCTCGCCCCCTGAAAGGCTTACCGCAGCCTCATGGCGCTCGAACATCGAGGTCGAGGTGAGCAGCAGCCGCTCGCCAAGCCAGACCTCGGCGACAGTCGCCAGCCCCTCGAACACCAGCCGCACCGAGCCGGTCGCGTCGAGCCTGCGGCTGTACCAGACATCGCGGTCGTGCAGCCGGGTTGGCTGCTTGCGGTCCCAGCGGCCATGCTTTTCCAGCGTGGCGGCCGCCGTGCCGGGGCAGGCCGCGTCCAGCCATTCGGCATTTGCGTCGATGTCATTCGGCGAAGCCCAGGCACCTGCCGCCGAGATGGCCATCCGCCAACCCCGATCCAGCAATCCGGCAGTGCCGGCGATCGACACCGTGGCGTCCATTCCCCCACCCATCATCAAATGCGCCTCGGCCGGCCCGCTAGGCCGCCTTGGAGGCGACACCGGCCATGCGGGCGTCCAGCACGTCCATCACCGTTTCGTAGGCCTGCGCCATCGGCGCGATTGCTTCGGTCAAGCCGTCGAAGCGCTGCCGCGCCATCGCGCGGGCGAGCTTGAACTGCATGACCTTGGCGCCCTCGGCAATGTTACCGGCGGCTTGCACCGCCTCTGCCAGACAGGTTTCGCCGTGCTGCCCCAGCCATTCGAGATGACTGCCAAGAAGTTCGAAATTCGCGCCGACCTGCCGCAGCGTGTTGAAGGCATAGGTGTGGAAATAGGCAGGCGACTTTGTCGCCAGCCTTTCAGCGTGGCGGCCGAACGCGGCCGCATAGGCGCCGAGCGGATTGCGCTTCGGCCGCCGCTTCAGGTGATGTGCGAGCAGCGCCGCTGCGGTCCCGACCGCGTCGCGGACCGGGCGCGTGGCGTCGAGCTTCACGAATTCCGCGTAAGGAAACAGGGGCAGGTCGCCTGCCGACACACCATCCCATTGGCCGAAGATGCCGTCATAGTCTTGGCCCTCGAGCGCGAAGTAGCCGTCATTGTGGAAGTAGCGCATCTGCCGCGCCTCGGGATCGAGCGCATTGATGCCGACCGTGGTCTTGGAATGGCCGCTGCGGTAGGTGATGCCTTTGGTGTCGGGCAGGTAGAAGGCATCGACCTCGACAAGCGGCAGCCGGCCGAGCTCGACTTGCGTCAGCACATGCGTCTCCAGCCGGTCGAAGACCGCCAGCTCCTGGATGTCCAGCCCCGCCAGCCTCTGCAGGTCGGCGGTCGGGAACTTGAAAAACGTGAACTGATCACCTTCGAAATCCTGCGCCGCGGTGAAACCGAACGCTGCGACCGGATCGTGCCCGGTCGCGTGCAGAACCTCGATCAGAAGGTCGACATAGCAGTTGGTCTGCGGCCACCGCCTTTGTGGATCGTGCAGCCAGTGCGGCCGGTAGGTGGCCGGATCGAGGCCGGCGATCGCTCTCAGCATCTCACACGCCCCACAGCACGTCGCGGACCGCCGCCGGCCAGGCTTCCGCGTCCGGCCCGTGGTGGCGGAACAGCGCCAGCGCCACGCGCTCCAGCCCGAAGCCGACGCAGGCCGAATGGCAGAACTCCCCGTCGGCGAACTTCAGGCCCCAGGTCTGGCCAAAATGGTCCTGGTGATAATTGAAGCTCAAACAGGCGGTCGGCTTCTCGATGCTGGTCACCGGAATCAGCAGCTCGAATTTCAAGCCCTGATCGCGCTGGTTG
Organism: Mesorhizobium sp. WSM3868; assembly: GCF_002294785.1. Classification (NCBI taxonomy): domain Bacteria; kingdom Pseudomonadati; phylum Pseudomonadota; class Alphaproteobacteria; order Hyphomicrobiales; family Phyllobacteriaceae; genus Mesorhizobium; species Mesorhizobium sp. WSM3868. Next base: position 176,290 of record NZ_NSGB01000006.1, read on the forward strand.
TTGGCCATCATCCTGCCGCCTCGGCCGAAGAACGGATCGTTGGCAAGATCGACCTCGCAGGGCAGGTCGAGCGACTCGATCATGGCCCTGCCGCGCTTCAGCCAGCTTTCGCGGAACGAGCGCACCTGCTCGGCCGTGCCGATCTTGACGAACTCGCGCATGCGGAAGAGCTGCATGCGCGCCGGGTCCTTCGACGGCTCGTGGCGGAAGCAGTAGGAGGAGAGTTCGAAAAGAAGGCCCTGCGCCGGCACTGGGCCGCGCGCAGCTATTGTGGGATAGAGCGGATAGCAGGCGGCGGGTGTCAGCGCGAGGTCCGTCGCCTTCTGCAGCTCCGTCCAGTCTCCGCCGTCAGCCATCATGCCGAGCAGCTGCGCATGCTCCCGCTCGCCGCCCATGAAGGAATGCACGCAGCCGGCAAGCTGCGGAAAGTTTTTCATGTAGCCGCTCTTCTCCAGCGTCGCGCGGCTCATGCCCGGCGGAAAATGGATGCGAGTGGCCTTGTCGGGCGCGCCGAGCCGGGTGACGAGACGCTCGAACCGCTCGATCACGTCCTCGAACGCGCCCGAACGGCCATAAAGGCCGTCGACGCCGGATTCGAACAGGATGCCGTTCTCGAACAGGCTGTCCAGCAGCGACTTGGAGTCGAATGTCTTGGCGTCCATCTCAGCTCCCCAGGCCGGTGTCGAAGCGGCTCATCAGCATGAGCGTCGCGGTATTGGAAAGGATGCGGTCGTTGGAGATCATCACCGGCGCCGAGGTCACATCGCGCAGCTGCCGGCCGACGCTGAACGGGGTGCCGTTCTTGTAGCCAAGAATGCCGTTGACCAGCATGGCGAGACGCACCACGGCGCCGGCTTTCTCGCTGGCCGCGACCTTCAGCGCGTTGATCTCGGCGGCGAAGCCGATCGAAGACAGCGCGTCGTCCTCGCCCGCGGCCGCTTCGAAGCGGTGGATGGCGGCCGCAAGGTGGCCTTTCATCTCCTGCAAAAGGGCGGCCGCTTCGGCCAGCCTCAGCGCGCCCGGCGGCATGGAGTCGGGCTGCTTGCGCGCCGCCGCCTTGACGAAGGCCTGCGCCCGATTGAAGGCGTCGGCGGCGATGCCGAACCAGGTCGCCGCCCAGAAGATGTGCGAGCTGGCCAGCATCGACTGCGCCGCGATCTCGGAGAACGGCTTCGGGAATATCTGCGCCGCGTCACCCGTGGCGACCAGATGAAAGCCGTCGGAGCAGGTGCCGCGCATGCCGAGCGTGTCCCACACCGACGTGCGCTCAAGCGTGCGGTTGGCATCGGCCGGGATCACCACCATCACCTGATCGGAGCTGGCCGCATCAGGGGCGCGACGCGCCGTGGCGAGGATGGCGTCGGCATAGTTGCCATAGGAGATGACGGTGGCTTCCTTGGTCAGCGCGAAGCGCCCGCCGGCGACCGCGACCGCACAGATCGAATTGCGCAAATTGCCGCCGATGCCGGCCTCCGTCGTCGCCGAAGCCATCAGAAGCTGCTCGTCGGCGATGCGCCGCATATAGGCGCGGTGCCAGTCGCTGGCGCCTCCGTGGGTGACGAAGCTCGACGTCTTGATCTGATGCATGGCATAGATCATCGCGCTCGAGCCGCAGGCCTGGCCGAGCTGCACGATGAGGTCGGCGATCTGCATCGTGCCAAGCCCCTCGCCTCCATGCTCGATCGGGATCGCCACGCCGAGCAGGCGCTCGCGCTTCAGCGCCTCGATCGTCTCCGCCGGGAAACGCCCCTCCTTGTCGACGGGGTCGGCATGGCCGGCGGCGATCTCGGCGACGCGGCGCATGCGCTCGGTCGCGGCTTCGGGCGCCTCCGCGAGCGAGGCCGCCTCTATCTTTCTCAACACGTTCATGGCTACGCCGCCTTGCGCGTCAACTGCGAAACCGCATCCGCGATGCTGGCCAGCGAAGAGAAGGTGCGCCGCGTCAGCATCGTCTCGGGGAATTCGATGTCGAACTCCTCTTCGAGCGCCAGCATCATCTGCACTGAGGCGAAGGAGGTCAGCCCCGCGTCATAGAGATTGGCGTCGTCGGCGAGCGCGCCGAAATTCAGCGGAATCATCGGATGCTGCTCGAGCAGCGAGCGTATCTGGTCAATCATGGAGGCCCCACCTTGCGTTGTGCAGCCGGCAATATCGCAGACGCAACGCAACCGTGGCGTTAACGCCGCAGAGCAGTTTCAACCATGCCTAAGGATCGGTAACGGACCGCAATACAATTTTACGGCTCTCGATTCGGACGGACCTCTGTCCGGCGTTTCTTGTGGCTCTGTATCCGCATCGATATCAAGCCACGCGCTTTCGCCGCCGCCAGCCTTCCGCAAAAGCCTGCCGTCAATCAATCAATCAGATAAATGGTCGACAATAGGCCCTCACTTTGGCCTAATGGTTGCCGCTATCCCATTCGAGAGCTGCTGGGCGATTTTTGGAACGGCGAGACCGGGGTAAGAGTATGAAGTTCACGCTGCGGGCTCTCTTGCCGTTGACCTTGATCGCAGGCTGCTCGTCGAGTGTTGCATCGATCAATCCGGCGAAATACGACGGGATGAGCTGCGCCGAGCTCAACAGCGCGCTCGGCGACACCGCCACCGATATTTCGCGGACGGCGATCAGCCGCGGCAAGGTCGCCAATACCAGTGCCGACTTGGCTGCTCGGCGGCGAGCGCGTGAAGACGGTCGTGGCCAATCGCGATACCGCCAGGATCGAGCGGCTGCAGCAACAGCAGCAGGCGATCATCGCGGCCAGGAAGAGCCGCTGCCCGTCCTCGCAGTGACCAGGGCGTCGCCGAGCAGCGGAAGTCTCAAGCGCTGATGCGGAACCTGGTCGTATCGATCGCCGCCTTCATCAATGTCTGCGTGTAGGCTTCCCGCGGATTGCCGAAGATCTCCTCGGCCGCCCCTTCCTCGACGATCTTTCCCTGCTTCATGACGATGATGTAGTCAGCCATGGCGCGCACCACTGCGAGGTCGTGGCTGATGAAGAGGTAGGACAGTCCGTGGTCCGCCTGCAGCTTGCGCAATAGCTCGACGATCTGCTTCTGCACCGAGCGGTCGAGCGCCGAGGTCGGCTCATCAAGCACCACTACTTTCGGCTTCAGGATCATAGCGCGGGCAATGGCGATGCGCTGGCGCTGGCCGCCGGAGAATTCATGCGGATAGCGGTTGCGCGCGTTCGGGTCGAGGCCGACCTCGCGCAGCGCCTCGACGGCACGCTGGTCGCGCTGCTTGCCCGTCAGCGAAGGCTCGTGCACCAAAAGCCCTTCGGTGATGACCTGGCCAACCGTCATGCGCGGCGACAGCGAGCCAAACGGATCCTGGAAGACGAGCTGCAATTCGCGCCGCAGCGGCCGCATCGCGTGGCGGTCGGCCTCTGAGATGTCGCGGTCGCCAAAGCGGATGACACCGTCGCTGGGGAGCAGCCGCAGCAGCGCGCGGCCGAGCGTCGATTTGCCGGAGCCGGACTCGCCGACGATGCCGATCGTCTGGTTGCGCTTCAGCCGGATCGATATCTTGTCGACGGCCCGCAACATCAGCGGCTCGCCGCCGAGAAAACCACCGCCGATCTTGAAGACGACCTCCACGTTGCGGCCCTCGAGCAGCACGGGCGAATTGGCGGGCGCGGCCGCCTTGGTGCCGGTCGGCTCGGCGGCGAGCAGCATCTTGGTGTAGGCGTGCTGCGGATTGGCGAAAAGCGCTTCCGCCTCGCCCTCTTCCACCACCTCGCCCTGGCGCATGACATAGACGCGGTCGGCGAAACGGCGGACGATGCCGAGATCATGGGTGATGAAGACGATCGCCATGCCGAGCTTGCGCTGCAGTTCGGCAAGCAGCATCAGGATCTGCGCCTGAATGGTGACGTCCAGCGCCGTCGTCGGCTCGTCGGCGATCAGAATATCGGGATCGTTCGCCAAAGCCATCGCGATCATGACGCGCTGGCGCTGGCCGCCCGACATTTCGTGCGGATAGGATTTCATCCGCCGCTCGGGATCGGGGATGTGCACCAGTCTCAACAGCTTCAGCGCCTCTTCACGCGCGGCCTGGGCACTCAGGCCGCGATGGCGGCGGATCGGCTCGATGAGCTGGTTGCCGATGGTGTAGAGCGGATCGAGCGAGGTCATCGGCTCCTGGAAGATCATGCTGATCTTGCGGCCGCGAACCTTGTTGAGCTCGCTCTTGGTCATCTCCAGGAGGTTGCGGCCGCGGTAATCGACCTGGCCGGTCGCTTCGCCATTGGAGGAAAGCAGGCTCATCGCGGCCATCATCGTCTGGCTCTTGCCGGATCCGGATTCGCCGACGACGGCGACGGTCTCGCCGGCATTGACCTTTATGCTGATGCCCTTCACCGCCTCGACCGTGCCGTCGAGGGTCTGGAAGCGGACGCGCAGGTCCTTGACGCTGAGGATCGTTTCGGAAGCCATGTCAGCGATCCCCATCCTTATCGATCTTTGGGGTCGAGCGCGTCGCGCAGGCCGTCGCCGACAAAGTTCAGCGCGAACAGCGTCGAAACGAGGAAGAAGGCCGGGAACAACAGCAGCCAGTTGGCATAGCCGATGTTCTTGGCACCGACCGAAATCAGCACGCCCCAACTGGTCATCGGCTCCTGCACGCCAAGCCCGAGGAAGGACAGGAAGCTTTCCAGGATGATGACCTGCGGCACCAGCAGCGTCATGTAGATCACCACCGGCCCGAGCAGGTTGGGGATGACGTGGCGCACGAGGATGCCGCGCTGGCCGACGCCCATCGCTTCCGCCGCCTGAACGTATTCTTGCCTGCGGATCGACAGCGCCTGGCCGCGCACGATGCGCGCCATGTCGAGCCACAGCACCGCCCCTACCGCCAGGAACATCAGCACGAAGTTGCGGCCGAAGAACACCACCAGCATGATGACGAAGAAGATGAAGGGCAGCGAGTAAAGCACGTCGACGATGCGCATCATCACTTCGTCGACCCTGCCGCCGGCAAAGCCGGCCGTCGCGCCGTAGATCACGCCGATGACGCCGGCGACGACACCGGCAAGCAGGCCGATCGCGAGCGAAATGCGCCCGGCCATCAGCGTGCGAGACAACAGATCGCGCCCGGTGTTGTCCGTGCCGAAGAAGAAATACTGCTGCTTGACGGCCGCGCTCATGGTCAACTCGAGCCCATCGGGCGACTTGCTCTCGATCTTCGTGTCGTCGAAGGCGTCGGAGCGGTCGAGATAGCGGATATTGCGGTCGTCGATCGGCTTCTTGGAGGTGACGGTGACGACGACGCGGCTGCCGTCCTGGTGCCACTCCTTGATGTCGACGCGCATGCGTTTGATCGCGTCGCTCAGCGCGCCCTGGATCATGTCGGGCTTCGGATAGGCCGACAGGCTCGGCGGCGTGCGCACATAGTCGCCGTAGATGGTCGTGTATTCATGCGGCACGACCATAGGGCCGAATACGCTGATGACGGCAATGAATGCCAGATAGTAGAGGCTGAACATGGCGGCGCGGTTGCGCTTCAGCCGCGCCCAGGCATTGCCCCAGAGCGAGCGGCCGACGATCGGCTCCGGAGCGGCTACGGCAAGCTCAGTCATAGCGCACCCTCGGATCGACGACCGCATAGAGAAGATCGACGATCAGGTTGAAAACGATCGTGAAGAGCGCGATCACCACCACGGTTCCCATGACCAGCGTGTAGTCGCGGTTGAGCGCAGCGTCTACGAAGTAGCGGCCGACGCCTGGAATGGAGAAAATGGTCTCGACGATGATCGAGCCGGTGAGCAGCGCCGCCGCCGCCGGACCGGTGAAGGAGACGATCGGCAGCACGGCGCCGCGCAGCGCGTGCTTGATCACCACCGACCAGTCGGAGAGGCCGAGCGCGCGGGCGGTGCGGATGTGGTGCGAGCGCAGGCTCTCGATCATCGAGCCGCGCATCAGGCGGGCGACGATGGCGATCTGCGGCAGGGCGAGCGTCAGCACCGGCCCGACCTTGTTGATTAGGGCGCCGTCGCCCCAGCCGCCGATCGGCAACAGCTTCCAGGAAAGGCCGAAGACGAGCTGGATCACCGGCGCGGTGACGAAGGTGGGGATGGTGCTGCCGGCCGTGGCTAAGGCGATCACCGAATAGTCGGCTATTTTATTCTGATTGAGCGCCGCGATCGTGCCGAGGATCGAGCCCAGCAGCAGCGCCAGCACCAGCGCCGAGGTACCGATCTGCACCGAGATCGGCAGGCCCTTGGCGAAGAGTTCGGTGACGGTGAAATCCGGCAGGTTGTAGCTCGGTCCGAAACTGCCGCGCAAAAGATTGCCGAGATAGTGGAGATATTGCAGCCAGAGCGGATCGTCGAGGCCGAACTGGGCTTCGAGATTGGCCCTGATCTCGGGGCTCAAGCCCCGCTCCTGGTTGAACGGGCCGCCTGGGGCGACGCGGATCAGGAAGAACGCCACCGTCACGATGACGAACAGCGTCGGGATGGCGGTCAATAGCCGCCGGAAGACATAACGCAGCATCGGCGCCCCGCTTCAGCCAGGGCGACGGCTCTCCAGACGAGATCGTGGCGCGCTGGCATCTCTGATCTTCGCACCGGCGTCGCCGAAAATACAATGCGACTTTCGGCCCGGCACGACGACAAACCGCGGCCGCCGCTCCCTAAAAGAGAGCGGCGGCACGGCCAAGGTTCCTTGTCAGTCCTTGGAGATGAAGCGAGACGGATGAATGTCCATGACATTGTCCTCGAAGCCATGCAGCTTGGAGGAAACGATGTCGTGGTAGCTGTAGTAGAGCAGCGGGATCTGGCCGACATCGTCGACGAGGATGCGCTCCGCTGCGGCGAGGTCCTTCATGCGCTCCTCAGGCTTGCCGCCGGCGGCGGCTGCCTTGTCCATGGCGGCTTCATAGGCAGGGCTGTTGTAGTTCGAGTAGTTGTTGCCGCTCGCCTTGCGCGAGATGCCGAGGAAGGTCTCCGGATCCTTGTAGTCGGCGATCCAGGCTGCGCGGGCGACGTCGTAGTTGCCCTTCTGCTCGAGGAAGCCATAGTGGGTCTTGGTGTCGGTGTTGAGCAGCGTCACCTCGATGCCGAGCGGCTTCAGCTGTTCCTGGATGGCGACCGCCGTGTTCTTGTGGTTCTCCGAGGTGTTGTAGCGGATCTCCATCTTCAACGGATGCTCGGGTGTATAGCCCAGCTTTTCCAGCACTTTCTTGGCCGCATCCTCGCGGTCGATCTGAGACATGTCGGCGTATTTTGCCAGTGCCGGCGTGTAGCCGTCGATGCCCGGAGGAACCATCGAATAGCCGGGCAGCATCGAGTTCTGCCAGACCTTCTCGGCGAGGAAGTCGCGATCGATCGCCATCGAGATGGCGTTGCGCAGCTCGACGTTGTCCCAAGGCGCCTTGTCGGTCTTGACCGCATAATAATAGGTGCCGAGATATGGCCCCACACGGATCTGGTCACCGAATTTGGTTTTGAGATCGGCGAGCTGTTCGGTCGGCAGGTCGCCATAGCTGTCGAGTTCGCCGGCCTCGAAGCGCTTCATCGCGGACGAGCGATCCTCGGTCGGGATGTAGTTGACCACGTCGAGCTTGACGCTGGCGGCGTCCCAGAACTTCGGGTTCTTGACCAGTTTCATATGGTCGTTGGGAACCCACTCCGCCAGCGTATAGGCGCCGTTGGAGACCAGCTTGCCCGGTTTGATCCAGTCGGCGCCGAGCTTGTCGATCGAAGCCTTGTTGACCGGATAGGTCGCCTGGTGGGTCAGCATCTCCAGGAAGTAGGGCGTCGGAGCCTTCAGCGTGACTTGCAGGGTGTTGGCGTCGATCGCCTTCACGCCCATATCCTCCGCCTTGCCTTTCTTGGTGTTGAAGTCCTCGGCGCCTTTCACCGGATAGAGCATCGAGGCGTATTCTGCAGCGGTGGCCGGGTCTTCCAGCCGATGGAACGAGTAGACGAAGTCGTCCGCCGTCACCGGGCTGCCATCCGACCACAGGCCGTCCTTGCGCAGCTTGAAGGTGTAGACAGTGCCGTCGTCGGACACCGTCCAGCTTTCGGCGGCGCCCGGAATGAGGTTCGTCTTCGGGTCATGCATGACGAGGCCCTGGAACAGGTCGCGTATAATATCGGCCTCGTAGACGGTCGACGTCTTGTGCGGATCGACCGTCTCCGCCTCGGCAGCGGATCCGCGATTGTAGACGGTCTCGGCAAAGGCAGGCGTGTAGAAGGCACCGGTCGCCAAAGCCATCGTGGTGGCGAACACGGTCGCCTTCAGCAGGTTTTTCAGCATGAAGTTTCTCCCTTTGGGCGCGGCCCCTCAACCACGCCTTGAGTGTTGACGCCCCGGAACCGTCAACGGGTCCCTTTTGAGCGCGCCCCCGGTTCCCTTCCGGCGGCTGGTGGCGGGAGACTAGACAGAGGAATATCTTATTTCAACTGCCCGCTGCTTGACGTTGAGTGAGCAGCGTTTCGCTAAAACAGCGATATCTAAAGCTTAGGCGCCCCGTTCAACTGTGTGCACCTTTCGGTTGTTCCAGCCGTTTTCTGTTTTTGCAAGCAGGTTTTGGCATTCTCCGGCCCATGCTGAAGAACCGAAATTTCCTTGCTCCTTGGTTCCGTTTCCGGGCTGACGCCGCGGGCACATCGGCGGTCGAGTTCGCCATGCTGGCGCCGATCTTCATCCTGCTGTTGCTCGGAATGGTTGCATACGGAATCTATTTCGGCGCCAGCCATTCGGTCCAGCAGATCGCCGCGGACGCGGCGCGAACGGCGATCGCCGGCCTCAACCAGACGGAGCGCCAGGCGCTGGTCACCGATTTCATCAGCCATGACGTCGCGGGCTATGCTTTTGTCGACCCGAAAAAGCTGACGGTGGACGCCAAGGACAGTACCGTCGACGGCAGCCAGTTCATCGTCTCAGTCAGCTATGACGCGCGCGACCTGCCGATCTGGAGCCTGTTCCGGACACTGCCGTTGGCGGGGACCACGATCCAGCGCCAGTCGACGATCCGGGTCGGAGGCATATGATGCGCTACTCCGCGGGGGGAGTGATGGACGCTGCGCGACGGCTGATCGCCGATGGGCGCGCCAATTTCGCGGTTATGACCGCGCTCTGCACGCCAGTGGCGCTGACGCTGACCGCGTTCGCGATCGATGAGGGCTCGCTCTATAACGAACGCCGCGCCGCGCAGTCGATCGTCGACCTCGCCGCGATCACCGCCGCCGCCAACATCAACAAAGCCCAGCAAGCCGTACTGATGACGTTGAAGGACAACGGAATCACGTCCGTCGCCGTGCAGCAGCAGGGCACCAACATCGTGCCGACCGCCAGCAAGGCGGTCGTCGAGGTCGTGCCCGGACGCTATTCGGGGGTCAGTTCCATCGCGGCCGGCAGCCGCTTCGAAGCGGGCAAGCTGCCCTACAATGCCGTCCAGGTGTCGATGAAGAAGCTCGGCACGCTCTATTTCGCCGCTTCGGTGATGGCCCCGCCGGTGATCGGCACGACAGCCACCGCAAGCGCCCAGCCCGCAGCAGCATTCTCGGTCGGATCGCGGCTCGCCAGCGTCAATGGCGGCATCCTCAACGCGCTGCTCGGCGCGCTTCTGGGCGGCAACCTCTCGCTCAGCGTGATGGACTACAATTCGCTGATCTCGGCCGATGTCGACGTGCTTTCCTTCACCGATGCGCTGGCGACGCAGCTGCGTCTGACCGGTGTTACCTATTCGGATGTGCTCGGCTCGAAGGCAACGGTCGGCCAGATCGCCACCGCGATGGCCAACGTGCCCGGGCTCGACCGCACCGCCAAGCTCGCGCTGCAGACTCTGGCCTTGAGCGCCACCAACTCGGTCAAGATCCCGCTTAGCCATCTCGTCGACCTCGGTTCGGTGGGCAGTCTGGGGCTCGGACAGAAGCCCGCCGGGCTTTCGGTCAGCGCCAGCGCCATGAGCATGCTGAGCGCAGCCGCGGCGCTCGCCAACGGCACGAACAAGGTTACGGTCGACCTCGGGGCGACGATACCGGGACTGACATCGACGACGCTCCAGGTCGCCATCGGCGAACCCATGCAGTCCTCGCCATGGCTGGCGGTGGGAGAATTGGGCACGGTGGTGCGCACGGCGCAGACGCGCATCAAGCTCAATGCCAGCGTCGGGATTGGGAACGGGAACAACGGCAATGGCTTCGGCAACGGCACCGGAAATGGCACAGCCGGCATTAATCTGGGCGGCGGCGTCAAACTGCTTGCCGTCAACCTGCCGCTCAATATCGAGGTCGCTTATGCCGAAGCCAAGCTGACCGACATCAGCTGCCCGACCGGCCGCTCCAGCATCAAGGTCTCCATCGCCGCGCAGCCGGGCGTCGTCGCGGCCCATCTCGCCGACAGCAACGCCAGCGGCTTCGCGGATTTCGGCAAGCCGCAATCCTTCAGCGACGCCGACATCGCCGACGTCAGCCTCAAGATGATGCTGATCAACCTCAATCTGCTGCAGATCAAGGGATCGTCGGCCTTCTCGGTCACCAGCATGGCGCCGACGAACCTGACCTTCAGCGCCACCGAGATCGCCAACAAGGCGATCAAGACAGTGTCGACCAAGAACCTGACGCAGTCGCTCACCGCCTCGCTGGTGAACAACCTGTCGCTGACCGTCAACGCGCTCGGCCTCGGTCTCGACGCGACCACCCTGCTCGGCACGGTGAAGCCGGCGGTGACGACGCTGCTCAACAGCGTCACCGCGCCGGTCGACAACCTCGTCTACAATGTGCTTGCGGTGCTTGGCGTGCATGTCGGCGAGGCCGATGTGCGGGTCACCGGCGCGACTTGCGGACGCTCGGTGCTGGTGCAGTAGCGACCGTCAGCCAATTCTCCCGACGAAGCACCCTACAGGCGGCAGCGCCAGCGCAATTTCTCCGAGAACACCGCCAAGAACGCCGGCGACGTCTACGGCAAGAACCGTTATCTCGACATCGCTGATCTCGGCCGGCAGCGCCCAGTTCGCCGGCTCACCAGCGAAGTTGAAGACGCATAACAAGTTCTCGTTTTCGCGCTGACGGATGAAAGCAAGCACATCGCCCTCCGCCTCTAGGAACCGGATCGAGCCGGCGATCAGCGCCGGATGGCGCTTGCGAAAGGCCAGCATCGAGCGATAGGCGGCAAGGACAGAACCGTCCTCGCCCTCCTGCACATCGACCGCGCGGGCGCGATGCGACGGCGGTACCGGCAGCCAGGGCTTGCCCACGGAGAAGCCACCATTTTCGGCCCCGGCCTGCCACACCATCGGGGTGCGGCAGCCGTCCCTGCCCTTCACGCCCGGCCAAAAACGGATGCCCAGCGGATCGCGCAGGTCCTCATAGGCAAGCTCGGCTTCCTCCAGCCCAAGCTCCTCGCCCTGGTAGAGGCAGATCGAGCCGCGCAGGCAGGACAGCAGCGCGATCGCGAATTTCGCTACCGCATCAGGATTTTCGCCCGGCTGCGTCCAGCGGCTGACATGGCGCATGACGTCGTGGTTGGAGAAGGCCCAGCAGACCCAGCCGTCGGCAACCGCGTTCTCGAACGCCTCGACGCAGCCGCGCACATGGGCGGCCGAGAATTGCGGGCCGAGCAGGTCGAAGGTGTAGCACATCTGCAATTTGTCGCGGCCGGAGGTGTAGGCGGCGAGCGTCTGCAGCGAGCGCTCCTCGTCGCCCACTTCGCCGACGGCGGCACGGTCCGGATATTCGTCGAGCAACGCGCGCAAGCGCTTCAGGAAATCGAGATTCTCGGGGCGCGTCTTGTCGAAGAGATGCTCCTGGAAGGCGTAGGTGGTGGTGGCGACGTTGGTGCCGGCGACGCTTGAAGCCAGCGGAGGGTTGTCGCGCAGCCAGCGGTCGTGGACATAGTAGTTCACGGTATCCAGCCGGAATCCGTCAACGCCGCGCTCCAGCCAGAAGCGCACGGTGTCAAGGACCGCATCCTGCACCTCCGGATTGTGGAAATTCAGATCCGGCTGCGCGGTGAGAAAATTGTGCATGTAGTATTGCCGGCGGGTGGCGTCCCACTCCCAGGCCGGCCCGCCGAACAGCGATTGCCAGTTGTTGGGCGCGCTGCCATCCGGCTTGGCGTCGGCCCAGACATACCAGTCCGCCTTGGCATTGTCGCGGCTGGCGCGGCTCTCGACAAACCATTCGTGCTTGTCGGACGAATGCGAGATCACCTGGTCGATGATGAGCTTGAGGCCAAGCCGGTGCGCCTCGGCGACCAGCGCGTCGAAATCCCCAAGTGTGCCGAACATCGGATCGACATCGCGATAGTCCGACACGTCATAGCCCATGTCGGCCATCGGCGACTTGAAGAAGGGCGAGAGCCAGACGGCGTCGACGCCGAGCGAAGCGACATGGGCAAGACGCGACGTTATTCCCTTGAGATCGCCGCTGCCGTCGCCGGTCGTATCCTGGAAGGAGCGCGGATAGATCTGGTAGATCACGCAGCCGCGCCACCATTCGGCATTGTTACCAGCCATTACGAACCCTTCCCGGCACGGGCCTTTCCGGCCGCCCTGCGCTCGATCATGAAATTGACGGTGCGGCCGGGCAGCGGCCGCGCAAGGTCGATCGCCCGCGTGTCGATCGCCGGACGCCACTCGTAGCCATGTCGCAGCGGCAAGGAGAAGACGCATTGGCGGCGGTCGCCATTGACCATGACGGCAAGGCGACCGCGCTGGCTATCGCCGAGGATCATGACGAGGCGGTGACGGCCGGGATCGTTCCAGTCGGCCTCGCCGAGCGGTGCGCCGGTCTCGGTCAACCACTCGACGTCCGGGATTTCCATTCCGTCTGCAGCTTTGCCGGTCAGGAAATTCGTGTCGGATAACGGCGGAAAGGCACGGCGCAGTTGCCCAAGCGCTGCTGTGTACCGCTCCAGCGCCCGGTCGCGGCCGGCCCAGTCGAGCCAGGTGATGGCGTTGTCCTGCGCATAGGCGTTGTTGTTGCCCTTCTGTGTGCGGCCGAACTCGTCGCCGGCGGTCAGCATGATGGTGCCGCGCGAGGCAAAGAGCGTCGCAAGCAGCGCGCGCTGGTCATCGAAGCGGGCCTTGGCGATTTCGGCGTCATCCGTCTCGCCCTCGACACCGTTGTTCCACGACAGATTGTCATTGTGGCCGTCGCGATTGTGCTCGCCATTGGCCGCATTGTGCTTCTTCTCATAGGCAACGATGTCGGCCAGCGTCATGCCGTCATGCGCGGCGATGAAATTGACGCTGCGGCTCACCGGCTGCCCCGCCCCGCCGAACACATCGGAGGAACCGGCAAGCCGCGTGGCTAAAGCGCCGATCGCGCCCGCGTCGCCGCGCCAAAAGCGCCGGACGTCATCGCGATAGCGGTCGTTCCATTCAAGGTATGGCGGCCGGAAATTGCCGAGTTGGTAGCCGGTCGCGCCAATATCCCATGGCTCGGCGATCAGCACGCGGTCGGCGAGCACGGGGTCGCCGGCGATGGCTTCGAGAAGCGGCGCCTCCGGATCGAACGTACCGTCAACGCGGCCGAGCACCGGCGCCAGATCGAAGCGGAAGCCGTCGACGCCGGCATGGCGGACGAAATGGCGCAGCGTGTCGAGCACCATCCTCTGCACGACCGGGTGGTCGCAGGCGACGGTGTTGCCGGTGCAGGTGTCATTGGCCAGTCGGCCGTCCGGCATGTGCCGGTAATAGGTCCGGGCGTCGAGGCCGCGCAGCGACAGTGTCGGCCCGAGCCGGTCGCTTTCGCCGGTGTGGTTGAATACGAGGTCGAGGATCGTGCCGATACCCGCTTCACGCAGCGTCGCGACGGTGTCGCGCAATTCTGCCAGGCCGTCCGGAGCCAGGCGCGGATCGAGCGCCATGAAGGTGACGGGGTTGTAGCCCCAGGCATTGTTCAGCCCCAGCGGCGGCAGATGGCGCTCGTCGATCGAGGCCGGGATCGGCATCAACTCGACGGCGGAGACACCGAGACGCTTCAGATGCTCGACGACAGCCGGATGGGCAAGCGCCGCGATGGTGCCCCGCTGGGCCTCGGGGACGTCCGGATGCAGCCTGGTGAAGGAGCGGACGTTGAGTTCGTAAATCAGGCCGCCGGGCCGGAACAGCAGCGGCTTCGTGGGCACAGGCTCAGGCAAAGAGCGCGCCACGGCCTTCGGCATGAGCGGCGCAGTGTCGGCGCCTTCATTGCGCCGCGCGGCCAGCCGCCAGTGATATTGGTATGGACGATCGACCTCGACGGCGTAGGGGTCGGCGAGAAGCTTGTTCGGATCGAACCATAAGCCGCGCTCCGGCACGTAGTCACCGTCGGCGCGAAAACCGTAACGCGTGCCGTTCCCAAGGCCGGGGACAAGGAGTGCATGCACGCCCTCGCCTTCCGGGTTGAGTTCCAGCCGGTCGATCTCGCGCGCGCCGCTGTCGTCGAAGAGCGAGACCCAAAGACGCCTGGCCGATGAGGACCAAACGGCAAAGCGGATGCCTTCAGGCGTGATGGTGGCGCCGAGGGTCATGCGGGCGTCTCCCCTTCTCCCCTTGTGGGAGAAGGTGGATCGGCGCGCAGCGCCGAGACGGACAAGGGGTGTTGGAAGGAATGAGGCGTCGATGTTCTGGACGCGGGTTTGCGCCAAGCTGGAGCATCCCTCATCCGTCCGAGCTTCGCTCGGCCACCTTCTCCGACAAGGGAAGAAGGGGAAATCCTCACCACTTTCAAGTAATCACGCTCGGCTTGTTGCGGCCGGTGTGGCTCTTGATGCCGGCGATGTCGTCGGCGGCGGCGATGAGGTCGGCGAGCGCTTCCTGCGTGTCGAGGTCATGCCTCGCCTTGTCGGGCTCGTAACGCTCGATATAGACGCGCAGCGTCGCGCCGGAAGTGCCGGTGCCGGAGAGCCGGAAGACGACGCGCGAGCCGCCCTCGAACAGGATCCTGATCCCCTGGTTTTTGCTCACCGAGCCGTCGACCGGGTCGTGATAGGCGAAGTCGTCGGCGCTGGCGATCTTCATGCCGCGCACGCTGGTGCCGGGCAGCGAGCCGAGCTTGGCGCGCAATTCGTCGACCAGTGCGTTGGCGCGGTCTGTCTCGACCTCCTCATAGTCGTGGCGCGAATAATAGTTGCGGCCGTAGGTTTCCCAGTGCTTGGTGACGATGTCCTTGCAGCTCTCGCCCCGCACGGCGAGGATGTTGAGCCACAGAAGCACGGCCCACAGCCCGTCCTTCTCGCGCACATGGTTGGAACCGGTGCCGGCGCTTTCCTCGCCGCAGATCGTCGCCATGCCGGCGTCGAGCAGATTGCCGAAAAACTTCCAGCCGGTCGGCGTCTCGTAGATGCCGACGCCGAGCTTCTCGGCGACGCGATCGGCCGCTCCGCTGGTCGGCATCGAGCGGGCGATGCCCTTCAGGCCTTCCTTGTAGCCGGGCGCCAGATGCGCGTTGGCGGCCAGCATCGCCACCGAATCCGAGGGCGTTACGAAGATGCCCTTGCCGATGATCAGGTTGCGGTCGCCGTCACCGTCGGAAGCGGCGCCGAAATCCGGCGCGTCCGGCCCAATCATCTCGTCATAGAGATGTTTGGCATGGACCAGGTTCGGATCGGGGTGATGGCCGCCGAAATCGGGCAGCGGCTTGAAATTGCGGCAGGTCCCGTTCGGGGCGCCGAGCCTACGCTCGAGGATCTCCTTGGCATAGGGGCCGGTCACCGCGTGCATGGCGTCGAAGCGCATGCGGAAGCCATATTTGAAATTGGCGCGGATGGCGTCGAAGTCGAACAGGCTCTCCATCAGCTCGGCATAGTCCTTGACCGGGTCGAACACCTCGACCGTCATGCCGCCGGCTTGGAAGGTGCCGATCGTGTCGATGTCGACGGTGCCGATGTCGGCGATCTTGAAGCTCGAGATCGTCTTGGTCTTTTCGAAGATCGCGTCGGTGATCTTCTCCGGCGCAGGGCCGCCATTGCCGGCATTGTATTTGATGCCGAAATCCTCGTGCGGGCCACCCGGATTGTGGCTGGCCGACAGGATGATGCCGCCAAAGGTCTTGTATTTGCGGATGATGTTGGATGCGGCCGGCGTCGACAGGATGCCGCCCTGCCCGACCATCACCTTGCCGAAGCCGTTCGCAGCGGCCATGGCGATGGCCGTCTGGATGACCTCGCGGTTGTAGAAACGGCCGTCGCCGCCGATCACCAGCGTCTTGCCCTGAAAACCCTCCAGCGCGTCGAAGATCGACTGGATGAAGTTCTCGGCATAGTGCTCCTGCTGGAAGACAGGCACCTTCTTGCGCAGGCCGGAGGTGCCGGGCTTCTGGTCGGTATAGGGTTTGGTGGGGACGGTCCGTATCATGCTTCAGGCAGCCCTTTTTGAAAGCAGCAAGCGATAGAGTTCGACATATTTGTCGGCGCTCTTGTCCCAGGAAACGTCGGCCTTCATGCCCTGGCGCTGGAGCGAGGCCCAGGCGGCTGGTCTGGCATGCGCCTCGACCAGGCGACGGATGGCGTGCAGGAGGGCGCCGCCATTGTTCGGCGCGAATTGGAAACCGGTGGCGACGCCGGCCGAAAGTGCCGCCTCGTTGGCGTCGATGATGGTGTCGGCGAGGCCGCCGGTGCGGGCGACGACCGGCACGCAGCCATAGCGCAATCCATAGAGCTGGGTCAGGCCGCAGGGCTCGAAGCGTGAAGGGATCACGATGGCGTCGCAACCGCCCTGCATGATGTGGGAGAGCGCCTCGTCATAGCCGATGACGACGCCGACGCGGCCGCGATGCCGCGCGGCCGCGGCGAGCAGCGAGCCTTCGAGGCCGGCATCGCCCGAGCCCAGAACCGCCAGCCGTGCTCCGCGCTGAACGATGCCGTCGACGACCGCGGCCAATATGTCCATGCCCTTCTGCCAGGTCAGACGGCTGACCACGCAGACGATCGGGCTGTCGTCAGGCTCGAGACTGAAACGGTCCTCCACGGCCTTGCGGTTCAGGGCGCGCGCTTCCAGCGTCTCGGCCGAGTAGTTGGCTACCAGGTGCTTGTCGGTCGCCGGGTTCCAGATGTCGACATCGATGCCGTTGACGATGCCGTAGAGGTCGACGGCGCGCATGTTGATCAGGCCGTCGAGGCCCATGCCGAATTCCGGCGAGCGGATTTCCTGCGCGTAGGTCGGGCTCACCGTGGTGATCGCCCAGGCGGCCTGCAGGCCGGCCTTGAGGAAGCCGACGCCGCCATAGTATTCGACGCCATCGAGCTGCATCGCCACGCCCGGCAGGCCGAGCTCGCCGAAAATGCCGGAGCCGAACTGTCCCTGAAAAGCAAGGTTGTGCACGGTGATCAGCGACGGCACGCCGATCGCGTTGCCGTAGCGCATATAGGCGAGCGTCATTGCCGACTGCCAGTCATGGGCATGCACGATATCTGGCTGGTAGCCGGAGATCGCGCCGCCGGCGATGTCGCCGCCGACCTGGCTCAGCGCCGCGAAGCGCCGCCAGTTGTCGGGCCAGTCGGAGCCGGAGGCGGTACCATAGGGCCCGCCCTGGCGGTCGAAAAGATGCGGCGCGTCGAGCACGAAGAGCTCGAGCTCGCCGATCTTGACCGCATGAACCGAAGCCTTGCCGCCCTGCAGCAGCGGGTACTGGTAGACGGCCTTCTTTTTCTTGAAGGCGTCCATCACCACCGGGTAGCCGGGGATGAGCGTGCGCATCGCCACGCCCTTGCTGGCGAGCGCGATCGGCAGGGCACCGGTCACGTCGGCAAGCCCGCCGGTCTTGATCAGCGGGAAGATTTCGGGCGTGACGGACAGAACCTGCATGCGCCTAAGATCCACGGCTAAAGTGACAGCTTGTTGATCAGGCTGACAACTTGCCGATCAACCCTATCAGGTTGACAGCTTGTTGATCATATCCTGAGTGATCAGGCATATGCCCTTTTCCGAAACGCGGAAGCGCTTGGCGTCGAGTGCCGCATCCTCGCCGACCACCAGTCCCTCCGGGATGTGGACGCCATGGTCGATGACGACGCGCTTGAGGCGCGCGTTGCGCCCAACCTGAACGTCGGGCAGCATCACCACTTCCTCGAGCTTCGAATAGGAATTGATGCGCGCGCCGGTGAAGATCAGGCTGCGGCGCAGCGATGCGCCGGAAACGATGCAGTCGCCGGACACCAGCGAGGAGATCGCCTCGCCGCGACGGCCGTCCTCGTCATGCACGAATTTGGCCGGCGGCTTCAATTCGGCATAGGTCCAGATCGGCCAATCCCGGTCGTAGAGATCGAGTTCGGGCGTGACATCGGTCAGGTCGATATTGGCTTCCCAATAGGCGTCCACCGTCCCGACGTCGCGCCAGTAAGGCTCCGACTCGTGCGAGGAGCGGACGCAGGATTTGGCGAAGCGGTGGGCGATCGCCTTACCGTGCTGGACGATGTAGGGGATGATGTCCTTGCCGAAGTCGCGGCTGGATCCTGGCTCGGCCGCGTCGCGGCGCAACTGCTCCATCAGGAACTTGGTCTTGAAGACATAGATGCCCATCGAGGCCAGCGCATGGTCCGGCTTGTCCGGTATGCCGGGCGGGTCGGCGGGTTTCTCGATGAAGGAGATGATGGTGTCCTTCTTGTCGACATGCATGACGCCGAAGCCGGTCGCCTCCATGCGCGGCACTTCGAGGCAGCCGACGGTGACATCGGCGCCGGCATCGACGTGCTGGCGCAGCATCAGCTCGTAATCCATCTTGTAGATGTGGTCGCCGGCTAGGATGACCATGTATTCGGGGCCATAGGCCTCGATGATATCGATGTTCTGGTAGACCGCATCCGCCGTGCCCTCGTACCACTGCGTTTCCGAGACGCGCTGCGAGGCGGGCAGGATGTCGAAGCTCTCGTTTCGTTCGGGGCGCAGGAAGTTCCAGCCACGCTGCAGGTGGCGGATCAGCGAGTGCGCCTTGTATTGGGTGGCGACGCCGAGACGGCGAATGCCGGAGTTGAGCGCATTGGACAGCGCAAAATCGATGATGCGCGTCTTGCCGCCGAAATAGACGGCGGGCTTGGCGCGCCGGTCGGTCAGCTCCTTGAGGCGGCTGCCGCGGCCGCCGGCCAGCACATAGGCCATGGCATCGCGCGCCAGCGGCTGGGTTCTCTTGATCTCTGCCATCGTTTGCCTCCCTCCTAAGCTGTCCGGACCTTTGCTTCGTCCGCGACGAATTCCAGCATGATCGTCGACAGCGGCGGCAAGAGCATCGTCGCCGACGTGCCGCCCCCTTCCCTGCTCGCCACGATCATGCCGCCATTGCCCATGCCGGAGCCGCCATACTCGGCGGCGTCAGTGTTGATGATCTCGCGCCACTCGCCCGCCTTCGGCAGCGGCACGCGATAGTTCTCGCGCGGCACCGGCGTGAAGTTGGAAATGACGGCGATCGGGTTGCCGTCCGGCGCGCTGCGCAGCCAGGCAAAGACCGAATTGTCGCGATCGTCGACGATCAGCCAGGAGAAGCCTTCCGGCTCGCAGTCGCGCGCATGCAGCGCCGGGCGCGAACGATAGAGGTAGTTCAAGTCCCGCACCGCCTGCCGGACGCCGCGGTGCGGGGCGTGCTCCAGCAGATTCCAGTCGAGCGCGCGTTCCTCGCTCCACTCGCGGCGCTGGGCGAATTCCTGGCCCATGAACAGGAGCTTCTTGCCGGGATAACCCCACATGAAGGCGTAGTAGGCGCGCAGAGTGGCGAATTTCTGCCAGTCGTCGCCTGCCATCTTGTGGAGCAGCGTGCCCTTGCCGTGCACGACCTCGTCATGAGAGAGCGGCAGCACGAAATTCTCGGAAAAAGCGTAGACCAGGCCGAAGGTGATGTCGTTGTGATGGTGCTTGCGGTAGATCGGCTCCTTGGAGAAATACTCCAGCGTGTCGTGCATGAAGCCCATGTTCCATTTGAAGCCGAAGCCGAGCCCGCCTTCATGCACCGGCTGCGATACCTTCGGCCATGAGGTCGATTCTTCGGCGATCGTCATCACCCAGGGATGATGGCCGTAAAGCTCCTTGTTCATCTTCTGCAGGAAGCTGACCGCCTGCAAATTCTCGCGCCCACCTTTCTCGTTGGGAATCCACTCGCCCGACCTGCGCGAATAATCGAGGTAGAGCATCGAGGCGACAGCGTCGACGCGCAAACCGTCGACATGGTATTTTTCGGCCCAGAACAGCGCGTTGTTGACGAGGAACGACACCACCTCGCGGCGGCCGAAATTGTAGATGGCGGTATTCCAGTCGGGGTGAAAACCCTGGCGCGGGTCGGCATGCTCGTAGAGCGCGGTGCCGTCGAACTTCACCAGCCCATGCTCGTCGACGGGGAAATGCGCCGGCACCCAGTCGAGGATGACGCCGACGCCGGCACGATGCGCGCCGTCGACGAAGCGGGCGAAGCCGTCGGGATCGCCGAAGCGCGCGGTCGGCGCATAAAGGCCGGTCGTCTGGTAGCCCCAGGACGGATCGTAGGGGTGCTCCGAGATCGGAAGGAACTCGATATGCGTGAAGCCGGTTTCGACCACGTAGGGAATCAGCTGCGCGGCGAGCTCGTCCCAGGTGAGGAAGGTGCCGTCATCGCGCCGCTGCCACGAGCCGGCATGGACCTCGTAGATCGAGATCGCCTCGCGCCGCGGATCGGCCTTTTGCCAGAAGCTGCGATGCGCCTCGTCGCCCCATTGATGCGCCATCGGCGGCGCCGTCACCGAAGCGGTCGCCGGGCGCAGCTCGGACTCGAAGGCGAACGGATCGGCCTTGAGGGGCAGGCGCACGCCGTCGGGACCGATGATCTCGAACTTGTAAGGCTGGCCGGCGCCGAGGTCCGGAATGAACAGCTCCCAGATGCCGGTGTCCTTGCGGTCGCGCATGGTGTGCCGGCGGCCGTCCCAGTCGTTGAAGGCGCCGACCACCGAGACGCGCCGGGCGTTGGGCGCCCATACCGCGAAATGCACGCCGGTGGCCCCCTCATGCTCGATGATATGGGCGCCGAGCTTGTCGAAGAGCCTCAGGTGCGAGCCCTCCGCCATGTAGTAGTCGTCCATCGGGCCCAGCACCGGGCCGAAGGAATAAGGGTCGGTCAGCCACCAGTCGCCGCCGGCATTCCTCGCGTGATAGCGCAGCGGCTGACGCTTGCGGATCGACAGCTTGCCCTCGAAGAAGCCGGTATCGTTGCTGCGCACGAGTTCCCCGGCTTCCTTGCCGGTGAGCGTATAGGCGGTGACGCATTCGGCATTGGGCACGAAGCAGCGGGCGACAAAGCCCTTGCCGGCCGCGTGCACACCCAGAATTGCAAAGGGATCGCCATGCGTTCCGGCGACAATGGCCGCGACATCGCCGGCTGGCGCCAGTCCGTCCGGCCCGCTTGTTGCAGCGGTCGCGCGCGGCTTCCTCATCAGGCGGCGTCCCTCCCTGGGAACTATTCTGGTTTGTGGATATGTTGGCCCAAAACGGCTAGGCATTTTTGGGCGACATGCACGTCCACGTTGTCGGCGGCCTCATGCAATCACATCAGACAGGTACGTTCCAGATTTCTTTCGCGTATTGGCGAATGGTGCGATCGGACGAGAACCAGCCGACGCGGGCGACATTGCGGATGGCGCGCGCGTACCAGTCGGGACTGTTGCGCCAGACATCGTCGACCTCGCGCTGGCAGGCGGCGTAGGAGTCGAAATCGGCCGCCACCATGAACCAGTCGCTCTGATAAAGGCCGTTCATGAGGTCGCGGTAGCGGTTGGGATCGTCAGGCGAGAAGACGCCGGAGGAGATCGCCGACACCGCCTGCGACAACTCCGGCGAGGACGCGATCACGGCGCGCGGATTGTAGCCGTTGTCGCGGCGTTCGGCGACCTCGGCGGTGGTGAGGCCGAAGATGAAGATGTTGTCGTCGCCGACGCGCTCCTTGATCTCGACATTGGCGCCGTCGAGCGTGCCGATGGTCAAGGCGCCGTTGAGGGCAAACTTCATGTTGCCGGTGCCGGAAGCCTCCATGCCGGCGGTCGAGATCTGCTCGGAAAGGTCGGCCGCCGGCATCATCACCTCGGCGAGGCTGACATTGTAGTTCGGGACAAACACAACCTTGAGCAGGCCGCGCGTCGAGGGATCGCCGTTGATCACCCGGGCGACGTCGTTGGCCAGTTTGATGATGAGCTTGGCGTTGTGGTAGCTCGGCGCCGCCTTGCCGCCGAAGAATTTAACCCGCGGCATCCAGTCCCGCTCGGGATGCGAGCGGATCTGGTCGTAGAGCGCGATCGCCTCCAGAATGTTGAGCAATTGGCGCTTGTATTCGTGGATGCGCTTGACCTGGATGTCGAACAGCGCTGAAGGATCGAGCCTGATGCCGAGCCGGTCGGCGACTAGGTTTGCAAGCCTCACCTTGTTCTGGCGCTTCACGGCGGCAAACTTCTCGCGGAAAGCGGAGTCGCCGGCAAGAGGATCGAGATCCTTGATCGCTTCGATGTCGTCCATGAAGCGGTTCCCGATCGCTTCGCGGGCAAGCGCGGTCAGGCCCGGATTGCACTGGATCAGCCAGCGCCTGGGCGTGATGCCGTTGGTCTTGTTGTTGATGCGGTCGGGATAGAGCTTGTGGAGATCGGCAAACACCGTCTCCTTCATCAGATCGGTGTGCAGCGCCGAGACGCCGTTGATCGAATGCGAGCCGACGAAAGCGAGGTTGCCCATGCGCACGCGGCGGTCGCCATTTTCCTGGATCAGCGAGATGCGGGCGATCTGCTCGCCCGAGAATTTTCCGGTGGCCCGCGCCTCCAGGAGAACCTGGGCGTTGATGGCGTAGACGATCTGCATGTGGCGCGGCAAGAGACGCTCGAACAGCGGCACCGGCCAGCTTTCCAACGCCTCCGGCAGCAACGTGTGGTTGGTGTAGGCGAAGGTACGCTTGGTGATGTCCCAGGCAAGGTCGAAATCCATGCCGTGAACGTCCATCAGAAGCCGCATCAGCTCCGGCACGGCGACGGCCGGATGGGTGTCGTTCAGGTGGATCGCGGCCTTGTCGGGCAACGATCTCAGGTCGCCGTACTGGCTGAGATGCCGCTGGACGATGTCCTGCAGCGAAGCAGTCGAGAAGAAATATTCCTGGCGCAGCCGGAGCTCCTGCCCGGCCATGTGCGAGTCGGCCGGATAGAGAACGCGCGACAGCGCGTCCGCCTTGTTGCTTTCGGCGAGCGCGCCGATGTGGTCGCCGGCATTGAACTTGTCGAGCAGAATCGGGTCGATCGGCATGCCGGACCAGAGCCGCAGCGTGTTGACGCGCTTGGCGCGCCAGCCCGCCACCGGCGTGTCATAGGCGACTGCCAGCACATGCTCATTGGGCCTCCAGACATGGCGCTCCAGGCGGCCGTCCTTTGAGGTGATCGATTCCACGGAGCCGCCGAAGCCGACCTCGAAGGAACGTTCGCGCCGCTCGAACTCCCACGGGTTGCCGTGGTCGAGCCAGGTCTCCGGCAGCTCGACCTGCCAGCCGTCATGGATCTCCTGCCGGAACATGCCGTTGGCGTAGCGGATGCCGTAGCCGTGGGCGGGAATATCGACCGTCGCCATGCTTTCCATGAAGCAGGCGGCGAGCCGGCCGAGACCGCCATTGCCGAGGGCTGCGTCCGGTTCAAGGCCGGCGATGAGGTCGAGATCCACGCCGAGCGATGCCAGCGCCTCGCGCATGTTCTCCATCAGGCCGAGATTGGAGAAGGCGTCGCGCATCAGGCGCCCGATAAGGAATTCGAGCGAGAGATAGTAAACGCGCTTTTCCTGCTGGTCGTAAGCTTCCTTGGTCGCCTGGATCCAGTGATCGACGACGCGGTCGCGCACCACCTTGATCGAGGCGGTCAGCCAGTCGTAGGGCGTTGCGACGGTGGTGTCCTTGCCGACCCGGTACTTGAGCGACATCAGGACTTCCTCGGCGAGCGTCCTGGGATCGGGGTGGTCGAGAGCGGGGGCTTCGATCGTCATGGCGGGCTTCATGTCGCCTCTCGTTCGGTTGGCCTGATCATAGCGGCTTTCACCGTTTCTCCTACCCCAGTTTGCCGCGCTGCAGCATATAATGTTAAATCGATTTAGGACGGAGTGTCCATCCGATGCACCTGCGGCCAAGTACCATGGTGGGGCGGAGATCAGGCCGCCAGCGCGTCCTCCGGCGGCTTCTTGGCGCCGGTCATGAGCGCGACGGCATCCGACATTGAAATCTGCTTCGGATCGACGACGCATAGACGCCGTCCAAGCCGGTGGATGTGGATGCGATCGGCGACCTCGAAGACATGCGGCATGTTGTGCGAGATGAGCACGATCGGCAGGCCGCGCTTCTTGACGTCGAGGATTAGCTCGAGGACGCGGCGGCTTTCCTTGACGCCGAGCGCCGCCGTCGGTTCGTCCATGATCACCACCTTCGATCCGAAGGCGGCGGCGCGAGCCACGGCGACGCCCTGGCGCTGGCCGCCCGAGAGCGTCTCCACCGCCTGGCTGATGTTCTGGATGGTCATCAGGCCGAGTTCGGTCAGCTTGTCACGGGCGCGCTTTTCCATCGCCGGACGATCCAGCATGCGGAACCAACTGCCGAGCGGACCCGGTTTGCGGATCTCGCGGCCGAGGAACATGTTGTCGGCGATCGACAGTGCCGGCGACAATGCCAGGTTCTGGTAGACGGTCTCGATCCCCGCCTCGCGGGCCTCGATGGGCGATTTGAACTGGACCTGCTTGCCGTCCAGCTCAATCACCCCTTCATCGGGATGCACGGCGCCGGAGATCGCCTTGATGAGCGTCGACTTACCGGCGCCGTTGTCGCCGATCACGGCCAGGATTTCTCCCGGGTAGAGATCGAAGTCGCAGTTGTTGAGCGCGGTCACGCGGCCGTAGCGCTTGGTCAGACCGCGCGCGGTGAGAACAGCCTGCTGGGTCATGGTTACACCGAAACCTTTCTGATCCACTGGTCGATCGCCACGGCGCCGATAATCAGGACACCGGTGAGCAGCACTTTCCATTGCGGGTCAGCGCCCAGCATGTTGAGGCCCATCGAGACGACGCCGACGATCATGGCGCCGAACAGCGTGCCGAGGATGGAGCCGCGGCCGCCAAAGAGCGAGATGCCCCCGATCACGGTCGCGGTGATCGCTTGCAGATTATAGTCGGTGACGGCGGCGGACGGCGAGATCGAGCCGTTGCGGCCGATCGACACCCAGGCAGCGAAGGCGGCGATCAGACCGGCAAGCGTATAGACGGCCATCAGCACGGACTTGGTCTGGATACCGGAGAGTTTCGCCGCTTCCGGGTCGTCGCCGACGGCATAGACATGGCGGCCCCACGCCGTGTGGTTGAGCACATACCACAAGAGCAGCACCAACAGGACCATGGCGATGACGCCGGCCGTCAGCACGGCGGAGCCGACCCTGAAGCTCAGCGCGAAGAGATGCAGCAGCGGCGCCTGAGCGTCGACATCGGCGTCGCGGATCGTCTCATTGGCCGAGTAGATGAAATTGGTGGCCATGACGATGTTCCAGGTGCCCAGCGTCACGATGAAGGGCGGCAATTTCATATAGGCGACCAACAAGCCGTTGAGCATGCCGCAAACCGCGCCTGCGCCAAGCCCAAGCACCACGGCCAGGATTGTCGGCATGCCATAGGTGATGGCGCAGTTGCCCATGACCACCGCCGAGATGACCATCACCACGCCGATCGAAAGATCGATGCCGGCGGTCAGGATGACCAGCGTCTGGGCGGCCCCCAGGATGCCGACGATGGCGATCTGCTGCAGGATCAGCGTCAGCGTGTAGGACGAAAAGAAGCGGCCGCCGATGGCAACGCCGAAGATGATGACCGACAGCACCAGCACGATCAGCGGCACCGCCGCCGGCGTGGAGTGCAGGAAATGCTGGGCGCGCTTGACGAACGACTTGCCGTGCTCGTCGAAGGCCGCGACGCTGGAGTCGCTGCCCGAAAGTACCTTCTCGAATTCCTGAATCTGAGACATGTATCCTCCCGTATGCGCACAGCCTGCTCATTGCTGCGCGCGCCGTCGACGCCTCTTCCGGTCTGTCGCCAGGATTGTCCGCGCTTGACGAAGGCGCATCGTCCACCCGATGCGGCCGAGGATCAAGCCCCCAGCCGCAAGCTTTGTGAACCGTCAGAGCGTCAGCCCCAGCACTTGGCGAGGCCTTCCTTGGTGTCGATCGACTTGACGCCGTTGGCCGGCTTGTCGGTGACGAGATTGACGCCGGTGTCGAAGAAGTTCTTCCCTTCGGTCGGCTTCGGCTTCGTTCCGTCCTTGGCAAATTTGGCGATCGCCTCGATGCCGAGCGCCGCCATCTGCAGCGGGTACTGCTGCGAGGTGGCGCCGATAACGCCCTCGGCAACCGACTTGACGCCCGGGCAGCCGCCGTCGACCGAAACGATCAGCACCTGCTTTTCCAGACCGACGGCCTTGAGCGCCTGGTAGGCACCGACTGCGGCCGGCTCGTTGATGGTGTGGATGACGTTGATGGTGTTGTCCTTTTGCAGGAGGTTCTCCATCGCCTTGCGGCCGCCTTCCTCGTTGCCGTTGGTCACGTCGTGGCCGACGATGCGCGGATCGTCTTCGTCGCCGATCTTGTTGGGATCCTTCACGTCGATGCCGTAGCCCATCATGAAGCCCTGGTCGCGCAGAACGTCGACGGTCGGCTGCGAGGGAGTGAGGTCGAGGAAGCCGATCTTGGCGTCCTTGGCCTTGTCGCCGAGCGTGGCGGCGGCCCAGGCGCCGATCAGCTTGCCGGCCTCCAGATTGTCGGTGGCGAAGGTCGCATCGGCAGCGTCGATCGGATCGAGCGGGGTGTCGAGGGCGATCACCAGCAGGCCGGCGTCACGCGCCTTCTTCACCGTCGGCACGATGCCCTTGGTGTCAGAGGCGGTGATCAGGATGCCCTTGGCGCCGTCGGCGATGCAGCTCTCGATCGCCGCGACCTGGCTCTCGCTGTCGCCATCGATCTTGCCGGCATAGGTCTTCAGGTCGACGCCGAGTTCCTTGGCCTTGGCGGTGGCGCCTTCCTTCATCTTCACGAAGAAGGGATTGGTGTCGGTCTTGGTGATCAGGCAGGCGCCGACGCCCGCAGCCGATGCGGACGAGGCGAATGCGAGCAGGCCCAGCCCGGCCGCCGCGAATACGGTGGACTTCAGCAGCGATTTCTTGGTCACGATTTCCTCCCAATGGAACCATTCCGGACGCCGGCCAACCCGGCGCCTCGAGCGCATCCAACCATTTTTCCCAGCGTGGACGCCACCCCAAAAGACACCAGTCCGCATCATCTGTCAATAATTAAATCACTCTTATTTATTATTGACAGACTTGCGCTGTTCACTCATTCTGAACGAAAAGCCAGTGTGGGGAACCGACGGGAGGAACAGGGTGGAGACCGGCATTGCGAGGCACGGTTCGCCCGAGGCTCTGGAGAGCCGGCTGCATCGCGGCACGAACCAGAGCGGCATGCGCGACCACAATGAAAGGCTGGTGCTGTCACTGGTGCGCCAGCATGGCAGCCTCGCCAAATCCGACATCGCGCGCATGACCGGGCTGTCGGCCCAGACGGTATCCGTCATCATGCGGGAGCTGGAAGAGGACAAGCTGCTCGTGCGCCAGGCGCCGCTGCGCGGCAAGATCGGCCAGCCGTCGATCCCGATGGCGCTCAATCCGGAAGGAGCTTTCTTCATCGGTCTCAAGATCGGCCGCCGCAGCGCCGAGCTGGTGCTGATCGACTTCCTCGGCAATGTGCGATCGATGCTGCAGAATTCCTATCGTTATCCGGCGCCGCGCGAGACGGTGGAGTTCGTCGGCGCTGGGATCAAACAAATGCGCGGCGAGCTGACACCGGCGCAGGACAAGCGCATCGCAGGGCTCGGGATCGCCATGCCGTTCGAGCTTTGGAGCTGGGCCGACACAGCCGGCGCGCCGCGCGAGATCATGGATGAATGGCGCCATCGCGACATCCGCGCCGACATCCAGTCCCAATGCGACTTTCCGGTCTATCTGCAGAACGACGCCACGTCCGCTTGCGGGGCAGAGCTCGTCTTCGGCCAGGCAGGCGCGGCGCGCGACTTCGTCTATTTCTATATCGGCGCCTTTGCCGGCGGCGGCATCGTGCTCAACGGCCGCCTGTTCGGCGGGCCGACCGGCAATGCCGGCGCGCTGGGTTCGATGCCGGTGCCCGGCCCGGACGGCAAGCCGACACAGCTTATCGACGTCGCCTCGATCGCCATGCTGGAAAAGGCGCTGAGCTCCAAGGGCATCGACGGCTCCTATCTGTGGACCTCGCCGCAGGAATGGGGCGAGATCGGCGCCGAGCTCGACGACTGGATCGCAAGTGCTGCACAGGCGCTGGCCTATGCGATCGTCGCCGCCTCGTCGGTCATCGATTTCGAGGCCGCGGTGATCGACGGCTGGATGCCGCTCGACGTGCGGCGGAGGCTTGTCGATGCGGTGACGGACGCGATCACCGGTATCGACGCCGAGGGGCTGAAGCTGCCGGTCGTACGCGAAGGAACGGTCGGCATCCATGCGCGGGCGCTTGGCGGCGCCAGCCTGCCGCTTTCCGAACGCTTCCTGATCGGACCGACGACGATTTCCAGGAGCGCCTGACCATGCTGATCGGCATTCCGTCGCTGCTCGGCCCGCAGCTTCTGGCGACGCTCAGGGCCATGGGCCATGGCGACGAGATCGCCATCGTCGACGGCAATTATCCGGCCGAGGAACAGGCGCGCAGGCTGATCCGCGCCGACGGCCATGCCGTCATTCCGGTGCTGGACGCCGTTTTGAGCGTGCTGCCGGTGGATGAGGCGGTGCCGGAGGCGCTGTTCCGCGCCTCGGTCAAAGGCGATCCGGCGCTCGCCGATCCCGTGCATCACGAGATGGAAGCGGTCTGCGCGAAACGCGCGCCGGGCCGCAAGGTGATTGCGCTGGCGGGGGCCGACTTCTATGCACGCGTCAAGGCCGCGCATGCGATCGTCGCGACCAGCGAGCCAAGGCTTTATGCCAACATCATCATCCGTAAGGGCGTGATCCATCCGCCGGAGACCGAGACACAATGATCCTCTGCTGTGGCGAAGCCCTGATCGATATGCTGCCGCGCACGACGACGGAAGGCGAAGCGGCCTTCGCGCCTTATGTCGGCGGGGCGGTGTTCAACACGGCGATCGCGCTCGGGCGGCTCGGCGCTCCGGCAGGCTTCTTCTCAGGTCTCTCCTCCGACCTGTTCGGCGGCCAGTTCCGCGAAGCGCTGGGAGCAAGCAAGGTGAGCTCGACCTATGCGCACACCTCGCCCAGGCCCACCACGCTCGCCTTCGTGCGGCTCACCGATGGCCAGGCGACCTACACGTTCTACGACGAGAACACCGCCGGGCGCATGCTCGCCATCGAGGACCTGCCGAAGCTCGGGGCCGAGATCGAGGCGATGCTGTTCGGCGCGATCAGCCTCATCTCGGAACCGGCGGGATCGGCCTATGAGGAGTTCATGCGGCGCGAGCACAACAGCCGGGTGATGATGCTCGACCCCAACATCCGGCCGAACTTCATTCCGGACAAGGCCAAGCATCTGAGGCGCATCCGCGAGATGATGGCGATGGCCGACATCGTTAAACTGTCGGACGAAGACCTCAACTGGTTCGACGAAGCGGGCTCGCACGAGGAGGTCGTGCGCAACTGGCTGGACCGCGGCCCCAGGCTGATCGTCGTCACCCATGGCAGCGAGGGCGCCGTCGGCTACAGCAGGGAGCACAAGGTCACGGTGGTGCCGCGGAAGGTGAAGGTGGTCGACACCGTCGGCGCGGGCGACACCTTCAATGCCGGCATCCTTGCCTCGCTGCACGAGCAGGGTCTGCTCACCAAGGCAGCGATCGGCGGCCTCTCGGAGGAAGCCATCCGCAGCGCGCTGGAGCTTGGCGCCAAGGCGGCCGCGGTGACGGTATCTCGGGCCGGCGCCAACCCGCCATGGCGGCACGAAATAGCCTGATCGGCTGCCCGGTCTCGCCGGCGGTCCGTGCCCGAGCGATCACTTTATGTTTCGAAGGGCCGGAACAGCGCGACGAGAGCCGCTTCGAATACGCTTGGAAGCCCGGATTTCCGGCTTCTTCTGGCAATGGGCAGGCAAAAAAACGGTAACAGGCTGCGACACTTGCGCAATTCGGCCTGGCCATGGGCGGCTTTTTCAGCCGTGGCAAGTCTGGTACCAGCGGGCCGGTTTACTGGCAGCATCTGAGGCCGACATGCAGTTCATCGATCTTGGCGCGCAACGCGAACGAATCCGCGACCGGCTGAAGGCCGCGATCGACACGGTGGTCGAAGACGGCCGTTACATCCTCGGCCCGCAAGTCGCAGAATTCGAGAACAAGCTCGCGGCTTATGTCGGCGTCAAGCACGTGGTGGCCTGCGCCAACGGCACCGATGCGCTGCTTCTGCCGGTGTTTGCGGCCGGCATCGGTCCGGGCGATGCCGTGTTCGTGCCAAGCTTCACCTTCGCCGCGACGGCCGAGGTGGTGGCGCTCGCCAAGGCCGAGCCTGTCTTCGTCGACGTCGATCCCGACACTTACAACATCGATATCGCCAGCCTCGAGGCGGCGATCGACATGATCAAGAAGCAAGGAAGGCTGAAGCCGAAGGCGATCATCCCGGTCGACCTGTTCGGACTTGCCGCCGACTACGAGGCGATCATGGCGATCGCAAAGCGCGAGGGCCTGCTGGTGATCGAGGACGCGGCCCAGTCGATGGGCGGCTCGGCCGACGGCACGATGTGCGGCGCCTTCGGCCATGTCGGCTCGACCAGCTTCTATCCGGCCAAGCCGCTCGGCTGCTACGGCGATGGCGGCGCGATGTTCACCAATGATGCTGCGCTCGCCGACAAGCTGCGCTCCTTCGCCTTCCACGGCAAGGGCGAGACGCAGTACGACAACATCCGCGTCGGCATCAATTCCCGCCTCGACACGCTGCAGGCGGCGATCCTGATCGAGAAGCTCGCCATCCTCGAGGAAGAGATGGTGGCCCGTCAGGCGGTCGCCGACCGTTACGCCAATGGGCTTGGCGACATCGTCAAGGCATCACGCAATCTCGGCCACGGCCGCTCGGCCTGGGCACAATATGCCATCGAGACGCCGAAGCGCGACGGGTTGAAGGCGCATCTCGGCGAAAAAGGCATCCCGTCGGTCATCTATTACGTGAAGCCGCTGCACGAACAAATCGCCTACCGCGACTATCCGCGCACGCCGACCGGTCTTGCGGTTTCGGAAAAGCTGCCGAAGCAGATCCTCTGTCTGCCGATGCACGCCTATCTCAGCGAAGCCGACCAGGACAAGATCATCGAGACGATCCGCAATTATATCGGCTCCAACTCGGCGCAGGTCGCGGCTGCCTGATCTCCCCCTTCAGGAGGAGATTAAGCCTCCACGCCCTTCCCCGTCGCAATGAAGTACGGGTTGGCGAAATCCGTGTCAGTGGCCTGGTTGCGTTTGCCGTAGAGGAGCGGCTGGCCGTCCAGCGTGCGGGTCATGCCGCCGGCGGCGCGCAGCACCGCATCGCCGGCCGCCGTATCCCATTCCATGGTGCGACCGAAGCGCGGATAAACGTCGGCCTCGGCGGCGGCGAGCAGGCAGAATTTCAGCGACGAGCCTATCGAGACGATTTCGGTGGCGCCGAGATCGCGAATGAAGGCTTCGGTTTCCGGCGTGTTGTGCGAGCGGCTGGCGACGACGGCGAGCGGCGTGCCGCCTGCCCGCACGGTGACTGGCCGACGGCCGGCGACACGATAGTCGCCGTCAACGTCGATCGCTTCCGCCGTCCCCGGCCGACCGGAGAAGAAACGTCCTGTGCAAGGCGCGAACACGACGCCGACTTCCGGCACGCCGTGGCGCACCAGCGCAATGTTGACGGTGAAATCGGTGCGGCGGTTGACGAATTCCTTGGTGCCGTCGAGCGGATCGACGAGGAAGAAGGCGCCGTCGAGGTCGGGCGTGGCAATACCCGCCGCAACCTCCTCCTCGGCGACGCAAGGGATGTCCGGATAAGCGGCGCGCAGGCCGGCCAGGATAATCTTTTCGCTTTCGCGATCGGCTTCCGTCACCGGCGAAGAGTCGGACTTGCTGTCGACGGCGCAGCCTTCGTGGAAAACGCGCATCACCGCGCGGCCGGCATCGAGCGCGAGGCGCTCGAACACGCCAAGCATTGCCGCGTCGTCAGATGCCGCCGCCATCGTCATACTGCTCTTCGGCAACGTCGCGCTCCGTCAGCCAGTGTTCCAACGCTTCCGCCATCTCCTCGGGCGTCCTGCCGAGAGTCTTGAGGTGGATCTCGGGGTTCTCCGGCGTCTCGTAGGGAGAATCGACGCCGGTGAAGTTCTTGATCTCGCCGCTCAAGGCGCGGGCGTAAAGGCCCTTCGGGTCGCGGCGGGCGCATTCCTCGAACGGCGTGTCGACGAACACCTCTACGAATTCCCCCTCGCCCATCAGCTCGCGCGCCATGCGCCGCTCGGCGCTGAAGGGCGAAATGAACGAGACGATGACGATCAGGCCCGCATCGGCCATCAGCTTGGCCACTTCGGCGACGCGGCGGATGTTTTCGACCCGATCCGCGTCGGTGAAGCCGAGATCGCGGTTGAGGCCGTGGCGGACATTGTCGCCGTCGAGGATGTAGGTGTGGCGGCCGGACGCGAACAGCTTCCTCTCGAAAAGATTTGCGATGGTCGACTTGCCGGAACCGGACAGACCGGTGAACCAGAACACCGCCGGGCGCTGGTTCTTCAGGTCGGAGCGGCCACGCTTGCCGACGTCGAGCGATTGCCAATGAATATTTTCGGCGCGGCGCAGCGAATGCAGGATCATGCCGGCGCCGACGGTGGCGTTGCTGATGCGGTCGATCAGGATGAAGGCGCCGGTCGTGCGGTTCTCGGCGAAGGGATCGAAGGCGATCGGCGCCCGGGTCGACAGGTTGCACACCCCGACCTCGTTGAGGTCGAGAGACTTCGCAGCCTCATGCGCGAAATCGTTGACGTTGACGCGGTATTTCAGATCGGTGACGGTCGCGCTCACCTGATCGGTTTCGGTGCGCAGGATATAGGACCGGCCGGGCAGCAGGGCCTGCTCGTCGAACCAGACCAGATTGGCGGCGAACTGGTCGGCGACCTGCGGACGTGCGGCTGGCGATACCAGCATGTTGCCGCGCGAAACCTCGACCTCGTCCTCGAGGACGAGCGTGATGGCCTGGCCGGCAACAGCCTGCTCAAGGTCGCCGCCATGCGCGACGATGCGCTTGACCCGGGAGGCCCTGCCCGACTTGACGACCACGACCTCGTCGCCTTTGGAAACGGAACCGGATGCAATTGTTCCGGCAAAGCCGCGAAAATCGAGGTTGGGACGGTTCACATACTGGACGGGAAAGCGGAACGGCAATTCGATCGCCGCCTCGTCGACGGACACGGTTTCCAGATGCTCGATAAGCGACGGCCCGGAATACCAGGGCGTGCGCTCCGAGCGGCTGGTGACATTGTCGCCGAAGCGCGCGGACATCGGAATCGGCACGATACTGTTGAAGCCCAGGCTTTGCGCGAATTCGCCGTAGTCGGCGACGATCCGGTCGAACACGGTCTTGTCGAAGCCGACGAGGTCGATCTTGTTGACGGCAAGGACGATGTGACGAATGCCGAGCAGCGAGGCGATGATCGAATGGCGCCGCGTCTGGCGCAGCACCCCCTGGCGCGCATCGATCAGCACGATGGCGAGGTCGGCGGTCGAAGCGCCCGTCGCCATGTTGCGCGTGTATTGCTCATGGCCGGGCGTGTCGGCGACGATGAACTTGCGCTTCGGCGTGGCGAAGAAGCGGTAGGCGACGTCGATTGTGATGCCCTGCTCGCGCTCGGCCTCCAGGCCGTCGACGAGGAGGGCGAAGTCGATGTCGTCGCCGGTGGTGCCGTGCTTGCGAGAGTCGTTCTCCAACGCGGCG
This sequence comes from Mesorhizobium sp. WSM3868, assembly GCF_002294785.1. Classification (NCBI taxonomy): domain Bacteria; kingdom Pseudomonadati; phylum Pseudomonadota; class Alphaproteobacteria; order Hyphomicrobiales; family Phyllobacteriaceae; genus Mesorhizobium; species Mesorhizobium sp. WSM3868. The sequence goes on from NZ_NSGB01000006.1 coordinate 210,161, forward strand.
AGCTGGTCCTCGAAAATCTGCTTGGTATCGGACAGCAGCCGGCCGATCAGCGTCGACTTGCCGTCGTCGACCGAGCCGCAGGTGAGAAAGCGCAGCAGCGATTTCTTCTCCTGCGCGGCCATGTAGTCGCGGATCGAATCGGTCGGGGCGAGGCTCTTGGCCAGGATGTGGCGCATGCTCAGAAATACCCCTCGCGCTTCTTCTTTTCCATGGAACCTGCCTCGTCGCGGTCGATGAGGCGGCCCTGGCGCTCGGAGGTGCGGGCGGTCAGCATCTCGCCGACGATGGCTTCGAGCGTGTCGGCATCCGATTCTATGGCGCCCGTCAGCGGATAGCAGCCCAGCGTGCGGAAGCGCACGAGACGGTTCTCGATCTTCTCGCCGGGGCGCAGTCGCATGCGGTCATCGTCCTTCATGATGAGCATGCCGTCGCGTTCGACGACCGGCCGCTCCTTGGCGAAATAGAGCGGCACGATCGGGATGTTCTCCTGCAAGATATACTGCCAGATGTCGAGCTCGGTCCAGTTGGACAGGGGAAAGACGCGGATCGATTCACCCGGCGCGATCCGGGTGTTGAAGATCTTCCACATTTCCGGCCGCTGGTTCTTGGGGTCCCAGGCATGCTGGGCATTGCGGAAGGAAAAGATGCGCTCCTTGGCGCGCGACTTCTCCTCGTCGCGGCGGGCGCCGCCGAAGGCCGCGTCGAAGCCGTATTTGTCGAGCGCCTGGCGCAGCGCCACCGTCTTCATCACATGGGTGTGGGTGTTCGAGCCGTGATCGAAGGGGTTGATGCCGTCGCGCACCCCGTCTTCGTTGACATGAACAAGCAGGTCGAAGCCGAGCTTCTGCGCCATCTGATCGCGAAAGGCGATCATCTCACGGAACTTCCAGGTCGTGTCGACATGCAGGAAGGGAAATGGCGGCTTGGCGGGATAGAAGGCCTTCATCGCCAGATGCATCAGCACCGAGGAATCCTTGCCGACCGAATAGAGCATCACCGGCTTGGCGAAAGAGGCCGCAACCTCACGGAAGATGTGGATGGATTCGGCCTCTAGCCGCTGCAGATGGGTGAGCGCGATATTCATAAGCTATTGAGCGTTCTTTCGTGCCGGCCAGGCCTTGCAGCAGGCGATTGGCGCGGTTTGCTAAAACAGCCCGTCAAGCCCTGGACACTTGTCGCGGGCGTTCTAGCAGATCGCCATCGCCCATAACAATGCAAGACCCGCGCCGGGCACAGCGCTTTGGGAATGAATTTTCCAAGTGAGCTTGATAAGTCGGAAAATTCTCCCAGACAAGCCGAGCAATTGAAAGGGGCTGAACAAACCTATTTGCTTCGATCGGCTAGGTTGACTTCCAAGAGCTTTCGTCCACGCCGCCGATTTTTGGCTGGACATCCTTCGGTCGCCCTATCGGAGATCGGAGCCAGCCGCTATACCGGCGCGGGAGCGGGCGAGGCGCGGCAGAACGGGATCGGTCAAGGCCAATTGTTCGGCACCCCGGCGGGTCTGCGCACAACCTGGAAGATAGCGAAGCAAGGCATTGAACCCGTTTACATCGCTTCGGCGGCATCTCACGCCGACACAGATCAACATCTATTTCTCGATCGTCTGCTTCTTCTCGCCGCCGGTGCTGGGATCGGTGGTCAGCTTCGTTTTCAACGGCGGCGCGCTCTGGTCCGTGTTTCTGCTCGCCATCAGACGGCGGCGGTTCAACATCGACCGGTCGATGCTTGCCATGACGGTGGCGATCTGTGCCTATTGCGCGGCCATCGTCCTTGCTTCGATCGTCAACGGCACGCTGGCGGCGGATCTGCGGTTGTTCCTGCCGCTGATCACTTTCCTCTTCTTTCCGATCTCCTATTCGACCTGGAGCATCACGGAAAAGACCGTGCTTGTGCGCATCGTCGTGCTGGCGAGCGCCGCGGCATGTTTCGGCGCGCTGCTCCTCGCCGTCGTTCAGTATTACTGGATCGGCACCAGGGCCGAAGGCGGTGCCGGGAACGCAATCGTATTTGCGACGGTGACCTGCCTGGCCGCGGCGATGAGCCTCGCAGGCGCGCTGTCGGGGATCGAGAAGCGCTGGAAGCTGCTGAAGTTCGCTGCGCTTGCGGGCAGTTTGGCGGTGCTTTATTCAGGCTCCCGCATCATCTGGCTGGCGCTGCTGCTTGCGGGCATCGCCGTGCTCGCGATCAACCGGCGCCGGCTCAGCGGGTTGAAACTTGCGCGAATTGCGCTGATTGCCGGCGGCGTCTGCCTGCTGCTCGCCGCGATCGCGTTTCCCGTCATTGCCAATCGCGCTGACTTCCTTTTCAGCGACTTGGATGCGCTGACTACCAAGAACGACCATACGACGGCGCTTGGACTGCGGGTGGCGATGTGGGAGATCGGCACGAACGCGTTTCACGAGGCTCCGATTTTCGGACATGGCATCACAGGCAGCCGGGCGCTGATGAAACAGGGTTTTCACGATCAATTCGGCATGGACGCAGGCTACAACCATTACCATAACGGTTTTCTGACCGCGGCGGTGCAGGCCGGTTTGTTAGGGGCGTTCGCCTTGGCGGCGATCTTCGTCGTCGCGGCCTGGAACGCGGCAAGGGCGCTGCGCCGCAGCGCCGGCCCAGCGGAACGGTTCGGCGCAACCATGATCATCGTCACGGTCATCACCTATCTCATAGGCGGGCTGACCGGTATCCTGGTCGGTCAGGACCTTCTCGATTCGACGCTGATGGTGTTCCTGGTTTCGGGAACCTATCTGGCTTGCGGACGAACGGTGCCGCCGACCGGCAAGAGCGCCGCCATTCCTTCGGCCGCCAGCCGGCGAACATGAAGGTCCTGGTCACCGGAGCGACGGGGCTGATCGGACGCCAGGTGACCGGCCGGCTGCGTCAGGCCGGCTTCGACATACGCATTGCGTCCCGCCGGCCAGAACGACTGCAGGCTGCGGGCGAGGTCTTTGCGCTGCCCGGCGCCGATGCGCCGGACGACGCCTTCCTGGCACTGATGCGCGGGGTGAGCCATGTCGTCCACTGCGCGGCGCTGAACAACGATCGGAACGCCAGCGACGCCGACTACCCGGCCGCCAACGCGACGCTGACCGCGCGGCTGGCCAAGGCCGCGGCCGCACGTGTCGGCGGGCGCTTCATCTATCTCTCCTCGGTCCGGGCCGTGGCCGGTCCCGGCTTCAGCGGCACGATCAACGAGGCGATGGCCCCTGCCCCGCAATGCGCCTATGGCCGCTCCAAACGCGAAGGCGAGATCAGGATGATCGCCGCTTACGCCGGACGCCCGGATGCCACGGCACTGCGCCTGCCGCCCGTCTATGGCGAGGGCATGCGGGGCAACATGGCATCGCTGATGCGGCTTGCCGACACCGCCCTGCCGCTGCCGGCCGGCGTGCTGGCGGGTGTGCGCTCGCTGATCGCGTCCGACACGGCGGCGGGCGCGGTGCTGCACCTTGTCAGCCGTCCGGGACCGCTCCACCCGGCCTATGTCGCGGGCAACGCAGCTCCGCTGGCGATGTCGGAAATCATTGCCGCGTTCCGGCGTGGTTTCGGCCGTCCGCCGCGGCTTTTTCCCATGCCTGGGATGCCGCTGCGGCTGGCGGCAAGGCTGCTCGGCAGGCAGGCATCATGGCAAGCCTTGACCGCGACCCAGATCTGCGATCCGTCGCTGCTGGTCGCGGAAGGTTGGATGCCGGAAGCCGATACGCTCGGCCGGCTTGAGGAACTGGCGCGAAAGAAGGCCGCTCAGGCCCGGTAGAATGTCCCCAGCAATATTCTGAGGTCGAGGCCGATCGAAGCGGCCTTCAGATAGGCAGCGTCGGTCTCGGCGCAGAGTTTCGGATCGGACATGTCGATGCCCTTGATCTGCGCCAGCCCAGTGATGCCCGGAAGCGCCGAGAGCACGCCCAGCCGCTGCCGATGGCCGATCAGCTCCGTTTGCGTCGGCAGGCATGGACGGGGACCGACAAGGCTCATCTCGCCCTTGAGCACATTCCAGAGCTGCGGCAGCTCATCGATCTTGGTCGAGCGCAGCACCCTGCCCACCGCGGTGACCGACCCGGCAGGCGCCTCGTGCGTTGGCAAGGACGGGGTGTTGCGATGCATGGTGCGCAGCTTGTGGCAGGCAAAGACGGCGCCGCCCCGCCCGACGCGCGGCTGCGAAAAGATGGCCGGTCCGGGCGATGTCGCCCTGACCGCCAGCATGGCGATCAGCACAACGGGCGACGTAACCGCCAGCATGACGGCCGCGATAATCAGGTCGAAAGCCCGCTTTGCCGTCACGGCTCAGATCCGCCGCCAAAGAAAGGCAAGGTAGAGGCCGAGCGTGCCCATCAGGGTCTGCCGGTAGACGCCGCTTTTGCCGAGCAGGCTGAAGCGCCTGAGAGCACTGCCCTTGCGCGCCCTGATGAAGAGGCGAAGGCAGCGTGCTGCATCGCGTGTGACGAGGTCGCGGTTGACGGCAAGGCCTCTGAGATTGCTGTCCGTCCAGGTGGCGAACTGGCCCTGGAACAGCCGCCCGAGTCTCGAAAGCCTCGCCTTCCAGGAGACGTTGGCGCCGACCAGGTTCGCCCCGTGCTGCCGGTATTTGACCAGCGGCCGCGGCTCGTAGCGGACCTTGCCGCCGGCGGCGGTGACCACGAGATAGGCCCACCAGTCATGGCTGACGAATTCGACTCTTGCCGAGGCCTTCGCCAGAAGGTCGCGCGCCGCGCGGTTGAAGAGCATGGTGTTGCCGCCGGCGATGCTCTGCACCAGGGCGTTGCGGAAGGATGGTGGGCGGCGGAACAGCGGCGAATGGCCCGCCGGGACGCCGGTCTCCGAAATGGTCGCCGTGCGCGAGCAGAACAGCAGCGGCATTGCCATATCCTGTGTCTCCATCCAGCGAATGGCGCTCTCCAGCCGGTCCGGCTCCCAGACATCGTCCTGGTCGCAAAAGGCGTAGTAATCGGAATCGACGCGCGGCTCGATGATCATCGAGCGGAAGTTGGCGGCGAAGCCGTTTCGCGGACCCTGCACCAGCGTAAGGGAGCCCTTGTTCCAGCGGGACCGCCACGCCTCGAGGATCGCGAGCGTGGCGTCCGTCGAGCCGTCGTCGGAAACCCAGAGATCGACATGGGGCCATGATTGGTCGAGCAAGGATTGCAACTGCTCGCCGATAAAGGCGGCGCCATCCCTCGTGCCCATGAGAACGGCCACGTGCTGATCTTTCCCGGTCACTGTTTCAGAACCCGCAGGGCATTCGAACAGGCTTCAATAGCCAATTGCGGGAGGGCGGCACAGGGCTAACTGATCTGTCCGGCCGCTTTCGGCACCGTCCGCTGGGGCGCGCCGCCAATGCCTTGCACTGCCCGGTTGAGCCCGGCCAGGATCGCGAGGGCCGCGGCCTTGTCCTGGTCCCGTATGGCGGCCACCAGCGCCGGCAGCGCGGCCTCGATCCTCGGCCACTCCACGACGTCGGTCCTGAGGCCGAAGATCTTGGCGATGTCGAGCTTGACGACCTCCTCGCTTTCGCCATGCAGCGCCTCGTGCAGCTTCTCGCCGGGCCTGATGCCGGTGAAGCGGATCGGAATGTCGGTATAGGGGCTTTTGCCGGCCATGCGGATCATGGTTTCGGCGACTTCGAGGATCGGCACGGGCTTGCCCATGTCGAGCATGTAGATGGCGTAGTCGTCCCTGCCCTGGCGCCGCTCGGCATCGGCGGCCGACATGATGACGAGATCGACCGCCTCGGCCACCGTCATGAAATAGCGGGTCATGCGCCGGTCGGTGATGGTGACCGGCCCGCCGGCCTCGATCTGCGCCTGGAAGATGGTCGCCACCGAGCCGTTGGAGCCGAAGACATTGCCGAAGCGCACGGCGATGAATTTGGTGCCGGGACGACGCACAGTTGGGGGGCCGGCTTGGTGGCCGTTCAGCCCGCCGGCAGGAAAAGGCGACGGCGCGGCTTGCGTCTCATGCAGCGAGGAGACGATCTGCTCGGCCGCGCGCTTGGTGACGCCAAGCACCGAGCTCGGGTCGACGGCCTTGTCGCTGGAAATCAGCAGGAACTGCGGCACCCCGCATTCGGCCGCGACCTCGGCGCAGGCGAGCGTGCCGAAGACATTCGTTTCGATCGCCGCTTCCCAGTTCTCTTCCAGCAGCGGCACATGCTTCAGCGCCGCGGCGTGAAAAATGATGGCGGGTTTGAACTCGCTGACAAGGCGCATCATGTGCGGCCGGTCGGTGACATCGACGATGCGGCTGGCCAGCCGGCCGCGGTGTTTCTCGTCGATGATCTGATCGAGCTGGAAGATGCCGAACTCGGAATTGTCGGCCACCAGCACCGCCTCGGCGCCGAGCTCCAGCGCGCGCTTGACCAGCACACGGCCGATGGAGCCGGCCCCGCCGGTGACCAGCACGCGCTTGCCGCCGACGAAGGCGCCGATGCGCGCGATGTCGGTGGCGACCGCCGAACGGCGCATGATGGTTTCCATCTCGACGGCATCGAGAACCAGCTTGCCGCCCTGCCCCAGTTCCGAAAGACCGGAGAACTGGACGACGGCGATGCCGCTGTGGCGGGCGACGCGCACCAGCTCGGCATAGTCCTCGATCTCGCGCTCGATCCCCTTGCCGAAGATCAGGAGGTCGAGGTTTTCCGTGCCCTTGACATACTCTTCCAGCACCTCGACCAGACGCGGCCGCAGCGCCACGACCGGAACGCCCTGGATCTGAGTGCCGAGCGGCGCGTCGCCTTCCGTGGCCATGATGCCGGCAATGGCATATTCGGCCGGCACCGCCGTGCGGGTGAAGCGGACGATCACGTCGGCCTCGCTCAGCCGGCCGATGAACAGCGCCTGCTTGATCGACGCATCGCCGGCGGCGCGGCGCAGGATGCGCCAGGACGCGCCGTCGCGCAGGAAGCGATAGTAGAGCCTGGGTGCCGAAATGATGGTGAAGGAGACCAGGAAGAAGACGATGAACTGGCGCTCGTTGAGACCGGCGACCGGCTGGAAAAAGGAGCGGTAGGCAATCGAGGCCAGATAGAGAACCACCGTCAGGCTGCCGCAGCCCTTCAGGATGTTGAAGAAGTCGGGCGTTGAGGCAAAGCGCCAGACGGTACTGTAGAGGCCGCAGGTGCGAAACAGGAGATGGGCGAGGAGCACGATGAGCGCCCAGCAGGCGAGCCCGCCGGAGGAGAACGCATCGAAGGAAAGCCGCGACTGCGAGAGCGTGAGGCTGAGCGCCACCGCGATCAGGACCATGACGAGGTCCTGGACCATGATGATGGCGCGCCGCATCTTCGGTCGCAGGCCCGATACGGCTTCTACATAGGCGGTCATTGGGTAGTACTGAACTCCAGGCGCGGGAAATATTACCAGAACGGCGCGGGACAGAACACCGTCCACCGCCACTCCAGATTGCAAATCCCCAACCCCGTCACCGGTTATGGCATTAGCGCGGAGTTGGGGGGAGAGCTAGGGGTTTTTTGGAGTTACAAGCTCGAGATGTCGGCTCTATGACTAAGCGCGCACAAACGAATTGCCGTCAACAGCTGTCGCGCACTGCGGCCGCCAAGCGGTGCTTTAAATGCGGTCTTTGCCCACATTGGCCCTCAATCGCCTGTTAGAGACTTCGAGTTCACCAATCGCAAAATGTTCAAGGCACAGGAGTTCATGTGATGAGCCGAGATTGGGAGAATTGGGACGTTAGCGGAATTGCGAGCGAAATTCAGACGATTTGGCAAAATTCGGCGGCTGAACACGCCCATCGTGAGCAATTGGTCGATATTGTTCAACGCTACGCGCCAACACCTCTCCAATCCGTCCTGGAAGTCGGTTGCGGAACCGGGCTTGTCTACGAAAAGCTAGTGACGATTTTACCTGCCGCCACCCAGTATGTGGGCGTCGATTCGTCGGTAAAAATGCTTGAGATGGCTAGGCACAATTTTCCCCACGGTCAATTTATGTACGGCGACGGCTATGAGCTGGTTTTCAGAAATCAAGAATTCGATATCGTACTGTGTTTTGAAGTTCTCGGCCACATCCCTCAGATCGAACCGTTCGTACACGAATTGCTCCGTGTTACAAAGAACGCATGCATCTTTACTACATGGCCGAGTGATCTTTATGACGTTGCGGAGAGTCACGAGGTAATTGGTGATGTCACTTTTTTGCAGCGGCGATATTCTGATCCTTATATCAAGCACGTAATTCGCGCCGCAGGTAAAAGACACTTACGCCACATTGAGACTCTTGCCCTTAATTCCGGTGGCCAACTCTATATCGTCCATCTTCAATCTTGATCTGCACGTCACGATTTATGACCTAATTTTCTTATAATTCGCTGCATCACAAGCGCGATTCCGCCTTCCTTATACATTATTGCAATATATACTTTTATCCGCTGAATCCTTCTCCAGACCTTCCTGGCGCCCAACCCAACCAGGCCGAGCGGCCTGGACATTTCCGCTCCACGCCCTAGACTTTTAAAAAAGCTAGCCCACTGGTGCGAAACATTCAAAACATCATATCGCGATTTCGCATGCGCGTACGCAGCATTTGCCATAGCCAAACGCTTGTCGGGCTGTTCAAGAAGGATTTCCAACGCATCTCTCCAAGACGATGAGTTGCTATCAACCAGCAGCCCGGTAACCGATTGCTTCACCACTTCTTGATAAGGTGGAATATCAGAATAAATTCCCGCAATTCTACATGCACTATATTCACGATACTTGTTATCGGTCTTGCTGCGGTTAGCTTCATTGTCTATTAGCGGCGCCAACCCGATCGCCCAATTCCTCTCAGCCTGGAACCGTATATATGCCTTGTAGTCTCCAACATGCGGAAAGAAGCGAACACGCTCACCGACGACAACCCCTCGCGGAAGTACTCCCGCAAACTCGAATACTACCTTTGGGAACTTTTCCAACACGGGCTCGACGAGCTGCGATATCAAATCCAAATCGTCAATGCGCGGAAGACTTCCTGCAAAACCGATTCGAATCTCGTCCGTATGTGAAGGATGAACATCATCGATAAGAGAGAAATCAAAGAACGTTGGAAGTGCAACTATATTCTTGTTAAACTCTGAAATAAATTTTCCCAACTCTAACGAATTCACAATGACCGCCTGGGCGTTGGCAATAGCGAATTCGAGAGATTTCCTAGTAGACGGATGCCGATAATACTCAGCTAGCGGCGTTTTTCCCGGGATTTGCCAGAAATTATCGTCAATATAATAAATATATGGATGGTTTGAATCAACCAGCGCCTGGGTCCATGTCAAAACCAACGGATCAGCGCATCGAATAAACAGGGGAATTGTGTTTGAATTGAAGTCAGACTCCTGCAATTTCCCAAGCAATTGGGTCTTATAGCGAATTCCATGAGCGCCACAAGCTCTCATAACTTGGTCGATCAAATGAGTTGTGGCGAATTCGCTCTCGATTATGACCAATATATCGGCACTAGGCCTAACCTGGAAATTTGGGACAGAGCTTGTGAGTTGCGACAAGTGCGGGGAAGAGGTCGACACGGCTTGGCCCAGTCGCCCTGTCGTACTACCCCGCCATTGCGCTTGCTCGGCATATTCAACCGCAGCAAAAGGGGCAATGGCGTTGCGTCTCCAGCCTAGATGTGAATAGGTCGCAAATTCGAGCACATATATAGGCCAATTGGAACGGGCAAACAGACGGAGGTGCCACGAGCCGTCTTCTGGAACAACCGTTCCCTTCAAATCGAGAGTGACAGGAAGCTGAAAAGAGGTCGAGTCTAGAGGCACTACTGCTTGTACTGCTACCTCCCCCTGGGGGTTGACCAGTTCCACGCCAACATGACCCTCATTAACCCCTTCAGAGGAGAACGCGCAGGCGATACTCTTGAGCACACCACGTCTAAGAACCATCGGATACTCGATGAAATTCCTTTCATGAATAGCGTCAGATAGCTCAAGATAAGTTCTGGACGTCCTGATGTTGTGTTCCTGCACGTATCGACGAATACCATCGAAAACTGGTGAAATATTTTGCCACAGATCCTCGCGAGATAAACGAGGTTTAAAGCGGCGATAGCGCCGGATTCTCGATCTAAGCGCCGAAAGTTCAGCGAGGCTCGCCTTTAGCGACACGGTATCCAATGTGCCACCGAGGATCAGCGATGTATCGGCGAAATATATCTCTTTCAGCCGGGCTTCCACGAGCGTTGGGCTGACCGGTGGCGCGTTTCGAAGAATCTCGTTCAGAACTATCAGATTCTGCTCACCCGAAAAATGTTCCCTACAGTAAGTTGCATTGGCCCTCCTGTAGTCGTCCCAGCTCTCGCGAGCAGTGATAAGTTTCTCTAGCGCCTTAAACCATGCTTTTGGCTGGAGAGGTGGCTCCACTCTCGCCGCGACACCATCGAACGACGGAATGTTAAAAGGAGCGTCATTCGACACCACAAGAAACGCGTCGAGCAGATAGGCGCATAACGCCACATTTAACGTCTTGTACTTATTGTTGACCGTTTTGCTAGGAGCATGCACTAGAATATCGGGGCGATACTCTGCCAACCGCAGCACAGCTCGATTCCAGTCGACGTCGAAAGGCAGGAACGTCATCTTCAGATTTCTGTTTTCCGGCATCTGAAATTCCTCGGGGTCAACGCCTGCCACAACGAAATGAATTTTGCAGGCATCGCTGGCCAACCGGTGCAACGCAGGCAGAACACATTCCCTCAGCCCGCGCTCCCGATGTTTGCCCCCGATAGATGCAATGGTCAGATGAAATCGGCCATCGACGTTTCTGCTGGCGAGTTGCGGAGGACCCTTGGCATAGCTGACGGGGTAGAGTGACAGATTCGGGTGAATAAGATTATCGTCATAATAATCAAGTAACTCTTTGGTGCTTAGGAGAACGCCGGCGAACCGGCCTAGCTTGGTCCGAAGTCGATCCGAAGAAAAATCTTCGGTATTCGCATACGATTCCACCGATGCCAGCTCAGTAAAATTGTCATCTACAAAATAATATATCGGTATACGAAGTTGATCAGCGGCATTTATCCACTCCAGATGAGCATCTATCGCTCTTACGATGATAACGCAAGACGCCGACGCCAGCTCCGAGATATGCAGACTTCCAGTGGACACAACAACCCTGACTTGCCCTCGCATCGATCTTGGCAAGTAGTCGAAATAAAGTGAAGTTGACGCGCTATATACAGATGTTAGTACAATAATTTTCTTCTCTTTTGCCGATCCTATTTCACTCGGTTTATCGTTCAACCATGGCCGATTGGCGACATGGGCAGCAGCAAGATCCGCGATCGCCGCGGCTGCCCTTGCAGAAATCTCCGGATTTGAGGAGAATATGTCGACGTCGAGAATATCTTCCGGCCTCAGATCTCTGTGACCCGTACGCATCCATTCTTCACTCACGTCAGAAGTAATTAATTGGGCCTTTCCAAACCGATCTTGGGAATCAACGACTTCACCGACATCCACGTCAACATATTGTAATAGGTACCGCTCGCCAATTCGCCGCCATAAATCCCAGCCATAGAGGCGCTTTGCGACGATGTGGGGATCAAAAAAACCGACATCTTCGATCACAGAACGGGGCAGAAGTATTGCGCAATTTGAAATCAGATTTCGATCACGCAAATTGTGCCCAGCCAAAGGCTGTCCAAGCTGTATCGACTGCATAGCGGGCGACCCATGGGACTTCGTCCACATCTTTACGTGCCCATAGCAGATCCGGCCCGAGTTATGCTGACTGTGCTTCAGAAGCTGCTCCAGCGCGTCTGGATATAAAATAGCGTCGTCACATGCGAACGCGATGAAATTAGCCCTAGCCTTAACAAACGCCTCATACATGGAGATGGCGGTAAGGCCAATGTTGTGAGCATGCTTCAAGCAACTCACCCGCCCATCCTCGCGGATAAAATCGGAGATCTGGTCTGCGGTCCCATCGATGCTCGCATCATCAACGATGATGAGTTCGATGTCACTCTGTGTCTGTTTGAGAACGGATTCTACCGTCCTGCGGAACAGACCATTTGCAGCTTGCCGGCTGGTCGGTAACAAGACGGAAACGATTGGCTTGCGACCATCCGAATACCCTGAACCTGGCGTCCAAATGGTGTCTTTGATGATCTCTCTGACTTTCATGAAATCTCGGCCAGTTACGTGGTTGGTAGGTTGGTGCGCAGATAGCTCTCGATAACTTCAGAAGTTTCTCCATCCATCCGAATGCAGCCCCCATCGAGCCAAATTGTGCGCTTGCAAAATGATTCCAAAAGAGTTTGCGTGTGGCTTGCAAAGACTAGGATTTTGCCCTGCTCCATGAATTCGTACATGCGGCGTTTGGCCTTATCCGCGAACTTGATGTCGCCAGCGCCCATCACCTCATCGATGAGCAGTATCTCGGGATTGATGCTTGTCGATACGGCGAAGGCAAGACGGACAAACATTCCGGCGGAATAGGTGCGAACGGGATAATCCAGGAAATCACCGAGTTCGGTGAACTCCGCTATCTCCGGCAACTTCTCCTCTATTTCCGCAGGAGACATACCAAGCAGCAGGCCGCGGATACGAATATTATCGCGGCCGGACTGGTTCATCTCGAAGCCCGTGGCGAATTCGAACATCGGGCAAATATGTCCGCGAACCGTTACCGTTCCGGATGTCGGCGGATAGATCTTTGCCATGACCTTGAGCAGTGTACTCTTGCCTGCGCCGTTAAGCCCTATCAGCCCAACGCGTTCGCCACTTCCAATTTGAAGATTCACGTGGCGGAGCGCGTCTACACAATATGTGGACGGCGCCCGCTCCCGGCCTGGCAGTCGACTAGCCAACCAGTCTTTCAGGCCTCCTCCATCGCGCTCGCCCTGAAAACGAATTCCCACTTCGTGGAGCTTAATTGCGAATTCGCTCATAGCAAAAAGACCACGCGATTATCGAGGCGACGAGCAATTGCAGACGCAACAAACCACACCGCCAAGACGTATGAAATGGCCAATGCATAATTCTGGAGCGGAGGAAAGCTGCCTTCAATAATAGGCCACCTCACGATATCTATCAAATAGTAGAGCGGATTATATTTGTATACGAAGTCAATCCCCTTAGCTTTCAGGACCTCGATTGGAAACATTATTGGAGTCACAAAAAATACGACCTGAAGGAGCCCAGACAATGCAAAAGGCAAATCCCTGAATTTAGTTCCTACATATGCAGAAATCACGATATGTCCCAATCCAGCAAATAGAAGTATCATAGCCCCTGGCAAGGCCATTGCCCAGTTTTGAATTCCAAAATTTCTAAAAGCAAATTGCATAAAAATTATCGGAATAAACCCAATCAGCATGATTATACTGTAGGATACAAGAGATCGTAGAAGATATATTTGTTTTGGATAAGAAAACTGCTTAATGTACCCTTCTGATACCACGAAAGCCGTACCTGCTTCCACGAGCGATGAGAGCAAGAACCCCCAAATCACAAAGCCTGTAATCAAAAACGGCAGGAAATCGGCCATTGGCTGGCCGAACATCACACCGTAGACGAACCCGGCTCCGCCGACGAAGAACCCAAGGTTGAGCAAAATCCACATCGGGCCGATGAAAGACCGGCGAAACCGCGCTTTGATGTCTTGAACGCCCAAGAAGGTCCAGACCCGCCAGAGCTTCAAAGCCGTCAATGCATCGGCGTAAAGTTGTACTCGCGAAATCATGAGGTTTTATCCGGACTAAGGCCCATGCGGATAAGGCCGTCGGAACGGCTTTCTTCGACAAACCCTTGACGTCCATAAAGGCGAATAGCCTTCGCATTTTGCTCCATAACTTCCAGGAACAAATAGGAGAGGTCCAAAAACCTGGTGCCGAAACGGATGATTTCAGCGCAGGAGCGACCAATGAAGCCATTCCCTCCCATTTCCGGGGCGACGAGAAATCGACCAACTTCGGCGCGTCCAGAACTCTTATCGATATCGTAGATGCCGCATTGGCCGACCGGCCGCCCGTTCGCTTCCACCAGAAAGAAAAAATCGTCCTCCTTTTGAAGGTACCGTTTGTACCAAGCGAGGTGTGCATCAAAAGCAATCTTGTCGGAGTTCTTGAACCAAACGCGCGCCTCATCGCGGTTGCGCCAAGCGAGAATCGTCTCGAGATCTCGCTCCTCCATGAGCCTCAAGACGACGGTTCCATCTCCGAAGGGAGCGACGTGCTGCTTCATTGTGCGTATTTAAGAACCAGTTCGGAAACCAGATCCACGTCCGCCTTGCTCATGCGAAGGTGGAGAGGTAGCGAGATGATTTCCTGGCTTGCTGCTGCCGCATTCGGACATGAGCCGGCTGCGTAGGCGTACATCCGGTAGTCGGTATTGTCGCGGTAGTGAACGCCGGGATAGACACCATGCTCGTTCAAAGCAAGCATCAGCGTGTCGCGATTCTTCACACGTATCTGCACGAGATGCTGGGCAGACTCGCAATCCTTTGCAGTCGGCACGACGCTAACCCTGTTGTGTCCATCAAAATGCTGACGGTACCAAACTGCCAGCTGGCGCCGGAATGAGTTGTCGATGTCGAGATATTTCAACTGGACGATGGCCATGGCAGCCATGATGGAGTTACCGTGGAACTTGTACCCAATCTCCTCGACATCATACATCCATTTGTAAGCCCCCTGGGCAGCCGTACGGGCATATGTATCTTTGTTGATGCCCAGCCAGGTGAGCTTGCGCACCCGTTCGTCATCTTCGGCTTCGTTGAAGCAAATCATCCCCGAATCGGCAGTGGGCAGGTTCTTGACGGCCTGATAGCTGAATACCGATGCATCGGCGTCGCCGCCTACATGCTTGCCATTGACACGAGTGCCTGCCATGTGGGCTGCATCGAGCACGAGCTTTATGTCATGCGCGCGACATATCTCCAGTATCTTGTGATATCTGCCGAGATTGCCCCCTATCCCAACAAAAATGAGAGCCTTCGTCCTGTCGGTGATGCGTTGGCTGACGCTCTCAGGATCGAGGCAGAGGTATTCGTCCACGTCCGCGAAGACCGGCTTCAGGCCCGCATAGAGGATGGCATGGTTGGTTGAAACGAATGTCAAAGGCGTCGTGATGACCTCGTCGCCATCGTTCCAGCCATATTTCGATTTGAAAAGCTGGATGGCCAGGTGAAGCCCAACCGTATTGGAGTTCAGAAAGTGGGCGTGGGGAAGTCCGGTATAATTCTTCCACGCCGTTTCGAATTCAGCGGTCTTGAACCCAAGTCCTGTCCACCCTTTCTCAAGACACTCACGGATTTCCGAAAGACATTCCTCGATACGGAAACTCGGTACGAATAGCTGAACAGTCATAAATTCCTCCAGCGATGCCTACTGGCTCATTTGTGCACTTGCCTGGCTTGTCATTCCGAGTACAAGCCGAGATACGATCTCACCGCTTGACCGACGCCAGTCCGGTGCGTTCCATTCAAACACTGCGGCGAATTTCGCAGTCGAAAGTCTTGAGTTGGCTGGGCGTCGAGCTTTTGTTGAATAATTCGCCATAGCTATATCGCATATCCGGGCAGAAGGCCCACCAAGCTCCCGGCTTATGTCCAGGATATGCCGGGCGAAGCCGCTCCAGTTAGTCGCACCGGTCCCTGCCAAGTGGTAGACGCCGTAAGCGGCAAAATTCCCGTCATGGTGCAACCTCGCGGCCGCATGCAGGACGGCTTCGGCGATGTCGAGCGCCGATGTCGGGTTGCCCCACTGATCGGCCACGACCGAAATCTCGTCGCGCTCGGCTGCGAGCATGAGCATCGTCTTGACGAAGTTCCTACCGAAGGGGCTGTAGGCCCAGGCCGTGCGCAGGATGAGGTGGCGTGGGTTGGCCGCCGCCACGGCCTTTTCGCCGGCGAGCTTGGAGGCGCCGTAGACGCCGAGCGGGGCGGTCGCGTCGGTCTCGACATAGGCGCTGTCCTTGGCGCCGTCGAAGACATAGTCGGTCGACAAATGGATGACGGGAACGCCGAGCCCTGCTGCCGCCTCGGCCACCTTGCCGGCGCCGGTGGCGTTGACCGCGAAGGCCAATTCCTTCTCGTCCTCGGCCTGGTCGACATTCGTATAGGCCGCGGCCGAAACCACGATGTCGGGCCTTGCCTCTGCCAGCGCCGCAAACACCGTCTCGGGGCGCGCCAGGTCGAGCGCCGGCCGGCCGACGGCAACGACCTCGACATCCTTGCTGCCCCGCTCTATCAGGCTGGCGGCAACCTGGCCCTCGCGTCCGGTGACGGCAAGCCTCACGCGGCGCCCTCCCTGCTCTCGGCCTTCCCGTTTCCGACCTTCCTGGCCGGGCTGTTTTCGATCGCCGCGTCTTCCATCGGGCCGTTCTCGATCGGGCCGTTTTCCATTGGACCCTGGCCCAGCCGCTCGCCATTGTAGCGCTGCTCGCGGATCGGGGCCCACCACCATTTGTTGTCGAGATACCAATCGACCGTCCTCGCCAGGCCGCTGTCGAAATTCTCCCGCGGCGCCCAGCCGAGATCGCGCGCGATCTTGGAGGCGTCGATCGCGTAGCGGCGGTCATGACCGGGGCGGTCGGTGACGAAGGTGATCAGGTCGCGGTAGCTCTTGCCGCCGGCGCGCGGGCGCCTCAGATCGAGAAGATCGCAGATCGTCTCGACGACGCCGAGATTGGTGCGCTCGGAGTTGCCGCCGACATTGTAGCTCTCGCCCGGCCGCCCTTTCGTCGCCACCAGTTCCAGTGCCCGCGCGTGGTCCTCGACGAACAGCCAGTCGCGCACATTGGCGCCGGCGCCGTAAACCGGCAGCGGCTTCTCGTCGAGCGCGTTGAGGATGACCAACGGGATGAGCTTTTCGGGGAAATGGTAAGGGCCGTAATTGTTCGAGCAGTTGGAAAGCACCACCGGCAGGCCGTAGGTCTCATGCCAGGCGCGCACCAGATGGTCGGAAGCGGCTTTGGACGCCGAATAGGGCGAGGACGGCGCATAGGGCGTCTCCTCGACGAACATGCCGCCGTCGAAGGGCAGGTCGCCGAACACCTCGTCGGTCGAGACATGATGGAAGCGGAAGCCGGCCTTACGCTCCCCCGACAGCCCGCGCCAGTAGTCGAGCGCGGCGTTCAGGATGCGGTAGGTGCCAACGATGTTGGTCTCGATGAAGGCGCCGGGGCCGTCGATCGAGCGGTCGACATGGCTCTCGGCGGCGAGGTTCATGACGATGTCGATGTCGTCGCGGCGCAAAATCTCAAGCACCGCTCGCTCGTCGCAGATATCGGCCTGCTCGAAACGGTAATTATGCGCATTCTCGATCGGCCTAAGCGAAGCGAGGTTGCCGGCATAGGTCAGTTTGTCGAGATTGGTGACGCGGTGGGCCGGGTTGGCGCACAGATGCCGGCAGACGGCCGAGCCGATGAAGCCGGCGCCACCGGTGACCAGGAAATTCATGCCGCCCTCTCTCACGCAAACACCTCCGCCGTGGCGAGCAGAGGCGCCTTGCGATCCTTGTCCGAAAGCTGGAATCCGCCAGGGATCGCCGGCCATTCGATGCCGATTTCGGGATCGTCGAAGCGGATCGACCTGTCATGCCCGGGCGAATAGGTGTCGGTCACCTTGTACAGCACCTCCGTGTGCGGCACGAGCGTGACGAAGCCGTGCGCAAACCCTTTCGGCACCAGGATCTGGTTGCCCTTCTCAGCCGATATTTCCAGCGCCACCCACTTGCCGAACGTCGCCGAGGAACGGCGGATGTCGACCGCGACATCGAAGACGCTGCCGCTTATCACGCGCAGCAGCTTATCCTGGGCGCGCGGCCGCAACTGATAGTGCAGCCCGCGCAGCACGCCGGCGGCCGCGGAATAGGAGTGGTTGTCCTGCACGAAGGCGAGATCGATGCCGGCCTCGGCGAAACGCCCGGCATTCCAGGTCTCGCTGAAAAAACCGCGCGCGTCGCCGTGCCGCTTGGGCACGATCTCCAGCACACCGTCGAGGCCGAGCGGCCTGACCTCAAGCAAAGCGTTCCTCCGTCAGGTCGGCGGCCCGCTTGCGCAGATAGGCAGCGTACTCATTCTTGCCCAGGCGCGCCGCGCGCTCCAGAACCTTTTCAGCGTCGAGCCAACCCTGCTCCAGCGCTATCTCCTCCGGGCACGCGACCTTGATGCCTTGGCGATGCTCGATCGTGCGCACGAAAGACGATGCTTCGAGCAGGCTGTCATGCGTGCCCGTGTCCAGCCAGGCGTAACCCCTTCCGAGGCGGCGGACATGCAACTCACCACGCTCGAGATAGACATTGTTGATCGCCGTGATCTCGAGCTCGCCGCGCGCCGAAGGGCGGATCGTGGAAGCAATGTCGACGACATCATTGTCGTAGAAATAGAGACCGGTCACGGCCCAGTTGGACTTCGGCTTTTGCGGCTTCTCCTCGATCGTCAAAGCCTTGCCAGTGACCTTGTCGAAGGAGACCACGCCATAACGCTCCGGATCGTCGACATAGTAGGCGAAGACCGAGGCGCCGCCATCACGCGTCGCCGCCTCGCGGCAGAGTTGCGACAGGCCGCCGCCAAAATAGATGTTGTCGCCGAGGATCATCGACACACTGTCCCTGCCGATGAAGTCGCGGCCGATGATGAAAGCCTCGGCAAGACCATTCGGCTGAGGCTGCTCGGCATAGGAAAGCTCCACACCGAATTCCGAACCGTCGCCCAGCAAAGCCTGAAACACCGGCAAGTCACGCGGAGTTGATATGACCAGAATCTGGCGGATTCCCGCAAGCATCAGCACGCTCAGCGGGTAGTAGATCATGGGCTTGTCGTAGATCGGCAGTATTTGCTTAGAAACCGCTAATGTTAGGGGATAGAGGCGTGTTCCGCTGCCGCCGGCAAGGATAATTCCTTTCAACAAGCTCTCCTTGAACTACCGCGGCCCCCGCCTCGACGCCAAGTTGCCCGTGCTTATGTTTCGGGCACTGGCTTGTCAATTGTCGGCTTGATTTCTTCCCCGACGCTATTTCACTGCTTTCTTGCATCCGGCATGCGGCGATTGCGAGCGAATCCGGCGCAAAAGGGGCCGGCCGGCGCCAAGCGCCCACCGGCCCTTGTCATTTGGTCGCGATCAGGAGCGCTTGAGCAGCGCCCAGACCGCCGGCACGAGGCTCGCGGCCAGCGCCACCTTGATCAGGTCGCCGGCGATGAACGGCGCGACGCCGAACTGCCAGGACTTTTCCGGTCCGATGAGCGCCGCCAGCCAGGCAAAGCCCATCGCCATCATGACGATCTCGGCGGCAAGCATGGCGCCGAACAGCTTGAAGGGGTGGCGGTCCCAGCCGCGGTCGGCGGCCCAGCCGGCGATCGCCGCCATCACCACGAAGCCGGCGAGGTAGCCGCCGGTGGAGCCCAGCATATAAGCGATGCCGAGGCCCTTTTCCGGCGTGCCCTGGAACACCGGCAAACCAAAAGCGCCCTCGGCGAGGTAGAGAAGGAGCGTCGCGACGGCAAGACGCATGCCGAAGGCCGAGGCGATCAGCAGCACCGCAAGCGTCTGCAGCGAGATGTCGACCGGGCCCAACACCACTTTCGTCTTCGCCGACAGGGTGAGCAGGAGGGTTCCTGCAAGCGCCAGAAAGAGCTGGCTGGCAAGCCGGGCCGCGCCCTGGTCGGGCAGAGCGAGAGAAACGAGCGGGCGCATCGTGGTTGCAGTTGCCATGGTCTTCCCCATCGTGGCTGATTTGCTGTGTTTGAGGCGCGTCGCAGAGAAACGAGTTCAGGCGGCGCGCTTCAAGATTTCGTCCTGATGCGTGTCGTTCTCCCAAGACTGCTGCGCAGTTTTGGGCGACATGCATTGATTTTCCTATATTGGCTTCCGCAGGATGCGGCAATCATTTTGCCGCGAGCAGCAGGACCCGGCATGACGCTTGAATTCGACACACGCTTCGCTCCTGCCTATGGCCAGGCGGTCACGGTCGCTCCGGACGTCCAGCGCGTCACGGCCAGGAACCCGAGCCCGTTCACCTTCCACGGCACCAACAGCTACCTCGTCGGCCGCGACACGCTGGCAGTGATCGATCCAGGTCCGGACGACGATGAGCATCTCGGAACGCTGCTCACGGCAATAGGCGGCAGGCCGGTCAGCCATATCTTCGTCAGCCATACCCACCGCGATCATTCGCCGCTCGCGGCGCGGCTGAAAGAACGCACCGGCGCTCCCGTGCTCGCCGAGGGCCCGCATCGGCCGGCGCGGCGCCTGCGCATCGGCGAGATCAATCCGCTGGATGCCAGTGCCGATTTGGGCTTCGTGCCCGACATTGCGCTGGCGGACGGCAGCCTTACCCATGGCGACGGCTGGGCGATCCGCACCGTGCTGACGCCAGGGCATACCGCCAACCACGCGGCATTTGCGCTGGAGGGCACAGGTATCCTGTTTTCGGCCGACCATGTCATGGCCTGGGCCACATCCATCGTGGCGCCGCCCGACGGGGCGATGGCCGACTATATGAAATCGCTCGACCGGCTGATCGAGCGCGACGACCGCCTGCTGTTGCCCGGCCATGGCGGACCGGTGACCGCGCCGCGCAGCTTCATGCGCGGGCTGAAGACTCATCGCAAGATACGCGAGCAGGCGATCCTGGAACGCATCCTGAGCGGCGACCGAACCATCAAGGAGATGGTCGCGGCGATCTATCGCGACACCGACCCGCGGCTGCACGGAGCAGCCGGCCTTTCGGTTCTCGCGCATCTCGAGGACTTGGTGGCCCGCGGTCTCGTCGCCAGCGAAGGCGACCCGGCGATCGACGGGATTTTCAGGCCTGCCGGTTAACTCACTCGGCCGGCGCCGCGCCGACCTGGCCGGCGACCTCCTGATCGAGCTCGGCGAGGAAATCGGTGATACGGGCGGCATTGTCGCCCAAGTCATGACGCCCGTAGCGCGAGGCCGAACGCATGTCCACGACGACCGAATCGCCGTCGTCGGCGACGCGGATGGCCACATCTGCCGGCAGACCGAGCACGAAGCCTCTCGCGACCGCAGTGATCGTCGCCTCGCTCTGGCTGTTGATGTCGGGATAGGGCGCGGTCAGCTGCCAGTCCCGCCGCCGGTCGAGCACGGTCTCGACAGCATCGACCACGGTTTCGAAGGGCAGGTTGTAGCTGCGCCCGCTAACCAGCGGATATGCTTCCGCCTGCAGGCTCTGCTCGCCGGGCGTCGGCGGCGACAGCGCGTTCATATCGCTTGTACGGTCGCTGGTGTCGAGCGCCGGCGGGTCGTCGACGTCGGTCGAAATGTCGCGCAGCGGCGGATAGACGGTCGCCCAGTAGGCGGCGATGCCGAAAGGCGCAAGCACCAGCACTGCCAGCAGGGCGCCGACGCTGAGATCGCGGCCGCCGCGGTCGCCGAAATTCCACAGCCTCGACAGTGCAAGCCCGGCGAGCAGCAGCGCGAGCGCCGCAAGCAGCGCAACGAGCGCCAGCACCCACAGGAAAGGCGGGGTGTCGACAAGGTCGAGCCGGTAGCCGGCAACGACGGTCAGCAAAAGGACGAGCGAGAATGCCCCGATCCGCCGCGACCAGCCGGCCGCCCTCGACGTCTGCCGTTCAGGAATTGTAGCCATCGTCTGCCGCATTACCCCAGTCCGCATCGAGACTTAGAGCTTTTTGCGCCAGCCTTGAAGCCGAAAGATTTAACAATCCTCAATCCGTCGGCAGCCGATACTCCTTGAATTGCTGGCGCAAGGTGGTCTTCTGGATCTTGCCCGTCGCCGTGTGGGGAATCTCGCCGACGAAGGCGACGTCGTCGGGCATCCACCACTTGGCCACCTTGCCGCTCATGAAGGTCAGGATATCGCTCTTGCTCGGCTCCTTGCCCGGCTTGCGCACGACCACCAGCAGGGGGCGCTCGCCCCATTTGGAGTGCGGCACGCCGATGGCGGCCGCCTCCGCCACATCGGGATGGCCGACGGCCAGGTTCTCCAGATCGATGGTGGAGATCCACTCGCCGCCCGATTTGATGACATCCTTGGCGCGGTCGGTGATCTGCATATAGCCGCTGGCGTCGATATGGGCGACGTCGCCGGTGTCGAACCAGCCCTCGGCGTCGAACTGCTCGGCGCCGACGCCGCCGTAGTAGGCGCGCGCGACCGCAGGGCCGCGAACTTTCAGACGCCCGAAGGTCTTGCCGTCCCAGGGCAGCGCGTTGTTCTCGTCGTCTGTCACCTTCATCTCAACGCCGAAGGGCGGGTGGCCCTGCTTGCCCTGGATATCGAGCCTGGCATCGCCGGTCAGCCCTTCATATTCCGGCTTCATGGTGCACAACGTGCCGAGCGGCGACATTTCGGTCATGCCCCAGGCATGCACCACCTGAACCTCGTATTTGTCCTGGAACTTGGCGGTGATGGCGCGCGGGCAGGAGGAACCGCCGATGACGACCTTGTTGAGATAAGGCAGCTTTTTGCCGGTCTCCTCGAGATATTGCAGCAGCATCATCCATACCGTCGGCACAGCGGCGCTGAAAGTTACCTTTTCGGTGTCGAGCAATTCGTAGATCGAGGCGCCGTCCATCTTGCAGCCTGGCATCACCAGCTTGGCCCCGATCATCGGCGCGGCTTGGCCGAGTCCCCAGGCATTGGCATGGAACATCGGCACCACGGGCAGGACGACGTCGCGCGTCGAAACGCCCATGGCATCGGGCATGGCGGCCATCATGGCGTGCAGCACGTTCGAGCGATGGCTGTAGACGACGCCCTTCGGATCGCCGGTCGTGCCCGACGTGTAGCACATGCCGGCAGCCGTGTTCTCGTCGAATGTCTTCCAGGCGAAGGCGCCGTCCGCCTCGGCAAGCCATTCCTCATAGGCGACAGCGTTCGGCAACGAGGTTTGCGGCATATGCGCCTGGTCGGTCAGCACGATCACCTGCCTGAGCGACCTGACCTGGCCGGCGATCTTTTCCAGCAGCGGCACGAAGGTCAGGTCGACGAAGATCGCCTTGTCCTCGGCGTCGTTCATGATCCAGGCGATCTGTTCGGGAAACAGGCGCGGATTGAGCGTGTGGTAGATCGCGCCGATCCCCATGATGCCGTACCAGGCCTCGATGTGGCGGGCGGTGTTCCAGGCAAGCGTTGCGATGCGATCGCCGAGCCCGAAGCCGTCACGCTCCAGCCGCTGCGCCGCTTTGAGCGCCCGATGACGGATGTCGGCAAAGGTGGTGCGCACGATCGGGCCTTCGATCGAACGCGACACGACCTCGCGCCCGCCGTGCTGGCGTTCGGCGTGATCGATCAGCTTATGGCAGAGCAGCGGCCATTCCTGCATCAGTCCGAGCATCTCGGCTCCTCCCCTTTTTCGCGCTTTCGCGTCATTGTTTCACGCATTGTGGAATGATCCGGCGGATTGTCCAGCCACCATAAGTCCAAGGCGGTCGGATGGGCGGAATGACCCGTGAAATCCGCCATAATCCGGCCATCGTCGCCGTTAAGATTCATTAATGGGCTGGGTGAGATTGGCGAATGGAGAGATTCGCATGGACGTGCAGCTCGATGAAAAAGCCCTCGAAAGCACGCTTGCCGAAAGTCTGGACGATCTGACGCCGGACTCCAAAACCGTTTCCGACGATGAATTTGCCGAAGTCGTCGGCGGCGCGCTGGAGGCCGTCGGCGGAACGCTGCTGTTCAAGATGTGCGTCGAGAATGACGGCGAAGGCCAGCATGTCGCTGCCGCAAGCGTCGGCGACGGCGGCAACCGCCAGTTCCTGCTGCTCACGCTGCCGACCGCCGGCGGCGCGCTGAAGGTCGAGACAGCGGCGAGAAGCAGCAATCCGGTCGCCGGCATCGCTGCCGCCTATGCCGGCCTCATGGACGCATTCAAGGCCGCCGCCTGACTGTCGGCGTCGGTTAGAACATTATTTCGCCTGCACGCGATTTTGCGTCATCGCGCTGCCTTGCGCGAGGCGTCGGGCCGATCCACCTTTGACGGACGAGAGCGGTTCCGAAGGAAAAACCGCCACGCACCTTCCTCAAACTGCCGATGAGACCCCTCTTGGACAAGCGCGCCAACCCCGCCCCCGGCTTTCAGCGCAATCCCGACAAGGTGATAACGATAGAGCCTTATCGCGGCACCGTCACGGTCAGGGCCGGCGACGTCGTCATCGCCAAGTCGACCCGGGCCAGGCTCTTGTCGGAACCGCCCTACCCGGCTGTTTTCTACATCCCATTCGACGATATCGATCTCGGCAAGCTCGCCAGGACCGAGCATTCGACGCATTGTCCCTACAAGGGCAACGCGAGCTATTGGAGCGTGCTGCCGGCCGGCGACAGCGGCAGGGACGCGATGTGGGCCTATGAGCAGCCTTTCGACGAAATGGTCGAGATCCGCGATCACGGCGCGTTCTATACGGGCAAGGTGACGGTCGAGACTAAGCCGGAGTGATAGACTGCGGCGGATAGCATCGCGGATCTCCGAGGTCGCTGAGCCTCCCAGCCGTCGTCATCAACCTCCGCCACGGATCAATCCGTGGTGCCGTCGTTGCCGACGTCGTCGGCGTCGTCCAGCCGAACGAAGGTCAGGCCCTTCTGCTTCAGGGCGAGCAGGCCCTGGACGACACCCTCGCCCGCGGCATGGGTCGGCTGGTTGATGTGAGCGATGATGACGTCGCCATCCTTGGCAGCGGCGATGCGCCGGGCGGTTTCCTTGGCGCCGAGCAGTGAGCCGCCGTCGCCATTGACGGAAAAGCCCGCGACCTTGAAGCCCAGCTTGCGGATCATGGCGATCGCCGACGGGCTGTATTCGGCGGTGGCGCCGCGAAACCATTTCGGCGGCGGGCCGCCGGCGCTCGCAAGCGCCGCGGCACCCGACTCGACCTCGGCCTGAACGGCATCTGGACTGCCGGCACTGCTGATGCCGTAGATCTTGCGGGGCGTGTCGACCGCCGGGATGTGGCGGCCACCGTGGTTTTCCAGTTCGAACAGATCAGGATGCGCGCGCATGATCCCGACAGCGGCGGCGTTGCGCTTCAGCCAGATGCCGGTGACGAAGATAGTCGCGGGAATTTTGTTTTCGACCAGCGCCGAAAGAATGCGCGTATCGGTCTTCCCGCCGCAGGCGTCCAGCGTGAGCGCGACACGGCCACCGCCGCCTTGCGGCGTCAGATGCAACGTCGGTTCGACCAGCGTCCCGGCATTGCCAGCCGAGACCACGACAAGCGATAGCGCGATCGCGCAAAGAGATTTTTGAAGCAAACCCGTCGTTCCCATGCCCGGCCCGTCAAGCCGCTCAACCGCAAGATGGCGTCAACAAGACGCGCATCTAGGCGAAAATCGGAACGGTTCGCATCCGAATAGCCACCGCGCGACAATTTGCATGGAGAGTAGCTGCAAAAGCTCAACACGCCTTTAGCAGACTTGAGCTAGACCGCCTGCTCAAGCGCCACGTCGGTACGCGCCAAAAGTTCGCGCACCGCCTCGACCACGGAATCCACTTCAAGGCGCCAGACACAGCATGCCTTGCTCGAATCGGTCCGACGGCACAGGTCGCCGCCGATGCAATCGCAGGGCATGGAGGGCCGCAACGAGATGCTGGGGACCCCGACCGGGCCCCATCGAACCGGATTGGTCCGGCCGAACAGACCGACGACCGGAGTGCCGGCTGCGGCCGCCATATGCATCGGGCCGCTCTCATTGCCGAGGAACAACCTGGCCTCCTTGAGCAGCGCCAGCAACGTTTCGAGCGAGAGCGTGCCGACCAGATTGACGACCGGCGTTTTCGCTGCCGCCATGATCTTGTCCGCCGCCTCGTGCTCATCAGGGCCGCCGATCAGCACAGCGTCCAGGCCAGTTTCGGACGATATCCGTTCGATCGCGGCCGCAAAGCGCTCCGGCTGCCAGCGACGCCCGATAAAGCTCGCCCCCGCATGCACCGCCACGAAGGCATTTGGCCGCAAATGATGCTTGCTCAGCAAGGCGAGCGCTTGCGTCGTTTCGAAGGGCAGCGGGCGGATGGCCGGTGCCCTGACGCGCAGGTCGACGCCGAGCACCTCGAGCGGCGACAAATAGCGGAAGAGATAATGCTTTTCGCCGAATCCGTACGGCTTCATCCTGACATTGGCAGGCTGGCGCTCAAGCCAGCGCAGAGGTCGCTCCGTCGGATAGTGGCCGACACGAATCGGGGCACGGACCAATCCGGACACCAGCCGCGAAGTCTTGGAATCGGTGATGTCGATGACCATGTCGAAGCGGTGCCGCCGCAAAGTTCGCACAACCCGGACAAGCTCGCGCCCGCGCTGGAGCGGCGTGCCGCGCATGCCGGCACGGCTAAACGAAACGACCTCCGCTGCGATCCCATGCGCTGTTAGAAATCCAGCAAACCTGGCATCGCACAGGAACACGACCTTCACACCTGGATATTCGAGCTGAAGGTTCTTCGCCAAGGCAGAGGCAAGCACGATGTCGCCTATGAACTTGGTCTGCATGATCAGGATCGATCGGAAAGAGGTGGGGGAAATCTGCAACATCTGTTTCACGCCCCGAGTAATTCGGAACCAGAAACTGCCCAGGAACGATGTCGAGATTGAGAACCAGCGCGCGCACGTTCGCGTGAGTTTCCATACGAAATCGTAAGATGGAGCGCGCCGTTCAGGCGCGCTTGGCTCTTCCCTTCGCGGCCTCCACGGCCGCCTGGGCCGCAGCCAGCCGGGCAATCGGTACACGGTAAGGCGAGCATGACACATAGTCGAGGCCGACCTCTTCGCAGAAGCGGATCGAGGCCGGGTCGCCGCCATGCTCGCCGCAAATGCCGAGCTTGATGTCGGGTCGTGTTCCCTTGCCCTTTTCCGCCGCAATCCGCACCAGTTCGCCGACACCGTCGATGTCCAGCGAAACGAACGGATCCTGTTCGATGATACCTTTCTGCCGGTAGGTTTCAAGGAAGGAGGCCGCATCGTCGCGCGAGATGCCGAAAGTCGTCTGGGTCAGATCGTTGGTGCCGAAGGAGAAGAACTCGGCCGCTTCGGCAATGACATGGGCGCGGATGGCTGCGCGCGGCAGCTCGATCATGGTGCCGGTAAGATAGTCGATCTTGGTGCCGGTCTCCTGCATGACGCTTTGCGCGACGGCATCGATGCGCGCCTTGACGTATTGCAGCTCCTTCACGAGGCCGACCAGCGGCACCATGATTTCGGGCACCACCAGCGCGCCGGCCTTGTGGCCGGCCTCGACCGCCGCCTCGAAAATGGCGCGCGCCTGCATCTCGGCGATCTCGGGATAGGAGACCGCCAGACGGCAGCCGCGATGCCCGAGCATCGGATTGAACTCATGCAGCGCCTCGGTACGCTGCCTGAGCTTGTCCGCCGGCACATTCATGGCGGTCGCGACCTCGGCGAGCTCGGCGTCGGTCTTGGGCAGGAATTCGTGCAACGGCGGGTCCAGCAGGCGGATCGTCACCGGCAAGCCCGCCATGATCTCGAACAGCTCGAGGAAATCCGAACGCTGCATCGGCAGAAGCTTGTCGAGCGCCGAGCGCCTGTCCTTCTCGGTGTCGGCCAGGATCATCTCGCGCATGGCGATAATGCGGTCACCTTCGAAGAACATGTGCTCGGTGCGGCAAAGGCCAATGCCTTCGGCGCCGAAGGAGCGCGCCATGCGCGCGTCGAGCGGCGTCTCGGCATTGGTGCGCACCTTCATGCGGCGCGCGGCATCGGCCCATTCCATGATGGCGGCGAAGTCACCGGACAGCTCCGGCTGCAGCATGGCGACGGCGCCCTTCAGCACCTGGCCGTTGCCGCCGTCGATGGTGATGATGTCACCCTTGCGGAAGGTCTGGCCCATCGAGATCAGCGTGCCGGCCTTGTAGTCGACTCGCAGCGAGCCGGCGCCCGAGACGCAGGGCTTGCCCATGCCGCGCGCCACCACGGCGGCATGACTGGTCATGCCGCCGCGCGTGGTGAGGATGCCTTCGGCGGCATGCATGCCGTGGATGTCCTCCGGGCTGGTCTCGACGCGCACGAGAATGACCTTGCGGCCTTGCGCCTTGGCATCCTCGGCCTCACCGGAGGAGAAGACGATCTCGCCGGTGGCAGCACCCGGCGAGGCCGGCAGGCCGACGCCGATGACGTCGCGCGCCGCCTTGGGATCGATGGTCGGATGCAGGAGCTGGTCGAGCGAGGCCGGATCGATGCGGGCGACCGCCTCCTCTTTCGTGATCAGCCCGTCTTTGGCCATCTCGACGGCAATCCTGAGCGCCGCCTTGGCGGTGCGCTTGCCGGAGCGGGTCTGCAGCATCCACAATTTGCCGCGCTCGATGGTGAATTCGAGGTCCTGCATGTCGCGGTAATGCTTCTCCAGCCGGTCGGAAATATCGACGAAGGACTGGAAAGCTTCCGGCATCAGTTTCTGCAGCGAGGGCTTGTCAGAGCCCGCAGCGATGCGCGCGGCCTCGGTTATGTTCTGCGGCGTGCGGATGCCGGCCACCACGTCCTCGCCCTGCGCATTGACCAGGAATTCGCCATAGAGCTGCTTTTCGCCGGTCGAGGGATTGCGGGTGAAGGCAACGCCGGTGGCGGAGGTGTCGCCCATATTGCCGAACACCATGGCCTGGACGTTGACCGCCGTGCCCCAGCTTTCCGGGATGTCGTGCAGGCGACGGTAGGTGATGGCGCGGTTGTTCATCCAGCTCGAAAACACGGCGCCGATGGCGCCCCAGAGCTGCTCGCGCGGGTCCTGCGGGAACGGCTTGCCGAGCTCCTCCTCGACCTTGGCCTTGTAGAGCGCGATCACACCCTGCCATTCGATGGCCGTCAGTTCGGTGTCGAGCTCATGGCCGAGGCTCGCCTTCTGGTCCTCGAGAATTTCCTCGAAAACCTCGTGATCGAGGCCCATGACGACGTCGGAATACATCTGGATGAAGCGGCGGTAACTGTCATAGGCAAAGCGGGCATCGCCGGAATCGGCGGCAAGCGCCTCGACCGTCTCGTCGTTGAGGCCGAGATTGAGCACGGTATCCATCATGCCTGGCATCGAAGCGCGGGCGCCGGAGCGCACCGAGACCAGAAGCAGCTTCGACGGATCGCCGAAATTGCGGCCGGTGAGCCTGCCGATATGGTTGAGCGCCGCCAGGACATCCGCTTCAAGCGATGTCGGATAGGTGCGGCCGTTGGCGTAATAGGCATTGCAGACTTCAGTGGTGATGGTGAAGCCCGGCGGCACCGGCAGGCCGAGGCTGCACATCTCGGCAAGGTTGGCGCCCTTGCCGCCGAGCAGGTTGCGATCACCGGCTCGGCCTTCAGCGGCACCGTCGCCGAAGGTGTAAACCCACTTGGTCATGCATGCCCTCCAGGTCCCTTGGAAGATAGACAACACCCGGGCCAAGGCCCCGGTCCCCGCCCTTCCGATCCGAGCGATAAGATGCTGCATTGCGAAAGGCAAGCGCCGGCAAAGCAAGCGCCGCGACTACAATCGATTAAGCAAAAGCTGCGTCAAAAAGACTTGCCGGTGTGAGTTGCGCGAGATAGAACACAACAAGAACAAAGTGGAGTAGCGCGATGAAACTCGAGGGAAAACTCGACTATCTGGAACTTCCGGCCACCGGCGGCACGCTGGACAGCGTCAAATCCTTCTACAGCGCGGCGTTTTCCTGGTCTTTCACCGATTACGGGCCAACTTACTCCGCTTTTGCCGAGGGGCTCGACGGCGGCTTCCAGGCCGATGCGGGCGAAGCGCCCGCCAGACCGCTGCCCGTGCTCTATTCCGAAAACCTGGAGGAGACGCTGGAGGCCGTTGAGAATGCCGGAGGCAGCATCATCAAGCCGATCTTTTCCTTCCCAGGCGGCAGACGGTTCCACTTCACCGACCCGGCCGGCAACGAGTTGGCCGTGTGGGGCGAATAGCCCGCAATTCCGGTCGCCGGATCGATCTCCCCTCCAGATTACGCCCGAACGCGGCGGCTATCCGCCGGCGCAGACATGCGGCAAGATTACTTTGGATGTCAGCGGTCCAAGCATTGAGCTTTCGACCGGCTCGTCCTATAAGGCCGCGCGCAGCGGGCACCGCCCGGCTGCTGGGGCGTCGCCAAGTGGTAAGGCATCGGTTTTTGGTACCGACATTCCCAGGTTCGAATCCTGGCGCCCCAGCCAACCATTTTTTATCTTTTATTCAATGATTTAGCTAAATCGATCAGGTCTTCGTCTAGGGCACTCGGGTAGGGCCTTGGATGCGTGGACCGGCAGCAAGAATCTGGCGTCCGGAACTGGACTTAAGAGAAGCGGCGCCGTTTAGGACCGCTTCGAATTCACGATAGCATGTGCGGTATGGTGCCAAGGGCCGTAGCCCCTGTTGGCCGCTTTTCGCGATCGAGAGCACGCGGAGCAATTGTTCACGGTAGCTCAGTCAGCCGGGCTGCGAGGAAAAAAGCGTGGCCGATTGACATACCGATTGGAATTCCAATACCTATAGTATTTAAACGCCCAGTGCTGAATACCGGCGGGAGGAGCCAATGGCCGAAAACACGACAGCTGATCCTTCCACGCCTGCCCAGCTTCGCCTCGCGGGCGGAGCGCAGGGGTTCAATTGGCTTCCGGTCTTCCTTGCAGACGAGTTGGGATTATTCGGCAAGCACGGCATTGCCATCGAATACAAGCGCTTCGGCAGCGTCGACAAGGCAACAGGAGCTGTCCTTGAGGGTGAGGCCGACCTTGCGATTACGCCGCCAGAAGGAGCAGTCGCGGACTTCGTGAACGGTGGAGAACTGCGCATTGTTGCGGCCAATGCAGTGCGGCTGCCGATGTCTCTCGTGGCGCGGCCAGAAATCGCCACCCTGGCGGACCTTCGAGGAAAGAGGATCGGCACGTCCTCGCTCACCGAGGGTACTGCGATTTACACGCAGATTGTGCTGGCTTGCCAAGGACTGCACTACCCCGCCGACTACGAATTCGTGCTTGCGGGTATTCATACCAAACGGTGGGAGGCGCTGCAGGCCGGGCAAGTCGACTGTGCTCCCCAGCCCGCGCCGTGGAACTTCCTGGCCGAGGACCAAGGCTACAAGCTGATCGGCGAGGTCAATGAGTTCATACCCGAGATCCTCTTCACCGCGGTCATCGGCCGATCATCGTGGCTGCAAGCCAATCGAGATGTGGTCATACGCTTCATCAACGCCCTGATTGAGGCCCATGCGATCACCAATGAACCGGCACGGCAGGACGTAACATTGCCGATCTTCCAACGCATCACCACGCCGGAAAGCTCCACCCTGGCCAATCGTGGTCTAGGATACATGCGTGACATGGGCATGTGGCCGGACAAGCTGGCCGTGCCGGCAAACGCGTTGCGCACGACGATCGACCTGATGATCCGCGCGCATTTGCTCGATGAGGCCCTTCGGAGCCAAGCGCTGCACGCCTTCGATGCTTCTTACCTCGACGCCGCTTGCACCCCTGTCGGCTGAACCCATCCTGCCGTGCACCAAAGCAATCCCGCAACTGACCCCTCACCTTCGCTTGCCCTTGGAGGTCGACGACCCTAAGTTGCTTGCTCAGATACGCTGGGTATCCCGATACGTTCATTGGATGATCAAAGATGGCGCGACTGACCCGTGAACAAAGCCAAGCCTTGACGCGCGAAAAGCTTTTGGCTTCGGCCAGCGAGATGGTGGCCCGAGACGGCTATTCCGGCGCATCGATCGAGCGGATCGCAGAGGAGGCCGGCTTCTCGAAGGGGGCCTTCTACTCCAATTTCACGAACAAGGAAGACATCTTCCTGCAACTGCTGGAGCGCAACGCCGGCGGAGATGTGGTCGAACTGACCGAAAGGCTTCGCAGCGTTGACGAGCCGAAGGATGTCATCGAATCCATTTGCGAATGGGCCAACCAACGCGCCAAGGACAAGCGCTGGGGAACGCTGGCCATCGACCTGCTGCGCATCGCGCGCCGAGACAACACGCTGGAGGATCGGCACCTGCGCCTGTTCAGGGACCAGTGGGAAGGGCTGGGCAGGCTGTTGTCGGAGAAGCTGTTTCCGTATGGGGATGCGGAACCCCGGCCACTCTATGTCGGCGGTATCGTCCTCGAACTCGTCTATGGCGGCATGTCGAGTTTTATGGACGACAGGGCGCCCGGCGAAATGGTGCGGGTCGCGCTGACGTCGATGCACGAGGCTCATCTTTTTAGGCATAAGAACGGAAAGGCCGTGCGCAAGCGGACTGCAGCGTCCTGACGCGAACCATGCCACGCCACGTTGGAAGGCCGACCGATTCTCCTTCGTGGACGTCGGGTGCCTATTCGTAGACAAGTCCCTTCAAGCGCAGCCGTTCGCGCATTGAGTTGACGTCCAGGCTGAGCTTGCCTGCAGCGTAGAGGCGACGTTTGTCTTCCTCGGCCGCCTCCCGCTCTCGTGCCGTTCTCGCAACCAACTCGGCATTGGCACGGGGCACCACGCAGACGCCATCATCATCGGCGACGATCACGTCGCCAGGGCAGATGCGGGCACCGGCGCAGATGATCGGAACCTGGCAATCGCACAGCGTCTCCTTTACCGTTCCCTGAGCGAAGATCGCCTTCGACCAGACCGGGAACTTCATCGCTCGCAAAGCAGCCACATCGCGCACGCCGGCATCGATCACGAGGCCTCGGATGCCGAGCGCCATCGCCGATTCAGCCAGAAGGTCGCCGAAAAATCCGTCTTCGCATGGAGAGATCGGAGTCACGACGAGCACATCGCCCGGCCGCGCCTGCTCCAATGCAACATGAATGGTCCAGTTGTCGCCCGGCGCCACCTCGCAGGTAAGCGCATTGCCGCCGATCCTGGCGCCGTCATAGATGGGACGCAGCCGCGAGGCCAGCAGCCCCTTGCGTCCCTGGGCCTCGTGAACGGTTGCCACCCCCATCGCGCCCAGTGCGTCGCACACTTCGATCGGCGTACGTTCGGTGTTTGTCACGACTTTTGCCATTGATATCTCCACAGATTCGTGCCGGCCGGACCTCGCTAGCGACCCTGTCGCTTGAGCCTCTCGTCCAGCCGCGGGTAGACTTTGCGCGCATTGCCCTCGAACACCGCCGCGCGGTCGGCTTCGTCGAGGCCCAAAGCATCGATGTAACGGCGCGTGTCGTCGAAGTTGAAGCCGGTCAGCGGGTCAACCGCCTTGACCGCGCCCAGCAGTTCCGAGCCGAAGAGGATGTTGTCCGGACCGATCACGCGAAACAGCGTGTCGATCCCCGCCTGGTGGTAGACGCAGGTGTCGAAATAGACGTTGCGCATCAGGTGCGTGGCGAGATCCGGCTTTTCCATCATGATTGCCAGCCCGCGATAGCGGCCCCAGTGATAGGGAGCGGCGCCGCCGCCGTGGGGAATGATTAGCTTGAGGTCTGGGAAATCGCGAAAGAGGTCGCCCTGGATCAGCTGCATGAACACGGTAGTGTCGGCATTGATGTAGTGCGCACCGGTGGTGTGCAGGCAGGCCGAGCACGCGCCCGAGACATGGATCATGGCCGGCACCTGGAGCTCGACCATCTTCTCGAAGAGCGGATGCCAGTAGCGGTCATAGATTGGCGGCGCGGACCAGAAGCCGCCGGACGGATCGGGGTTGAGATTGCAGCCGACGAAGCCGAGCTCGTCCACGCAGCGCTCGAGTTCAGCCAGCACAGGAGCGAGGTCACCGCTCATCGACTGCGGCAGCTGGCAGACACCGGCAAAGTTCAGCGGGAACAGGTCCACGATGCGCGCAATGAGATCATTGGAGACACGGGACCATTCGGCATTCAGCGCAGCGCTGCCGACATGATGGCCCATGCCCGAGGCCCGGGGCGACAAAATTGTCAGGTCCGAGCCGCGCTCCCGCTGAAGACGAAGCTGGTTGTCTTCGACGGTCGCGCGAAGCGTCTCGTCGCTTATGCCGGGATAGACCGGACCTGCGTCGCGCTGGCCCTCGGCAAACGCCACCTGGGCCTTGCGATAGGCATGATGCGCCGGGGGCTCGGTGGTGTAGTGACCGTGGCAGTCGATTATCATGGCATTCTCCAACCGCAGCTCAGGGCTCCAGCACGTAGTTGGTGAAGCCACCGTCGCCCGAGGCTACGCCGTTGATCGCCTCATTGATCTGGTCCAGCGGATAGGTGCGGGCTTCCAGCACGGACAGGTCGACCGCCCCGGACCGGACCAGCTCGGCTATCTCGATACCCTCCGCGGTGCTGAGCCAGGCCGAACCGGTGAGCACCATCGAATTGTCCATCCACCATTTGGTGTTGAACAGCATGTCGGCGCCCGTACCGCCGATGTTCACGATGGTGCCGCCACGTTTGACGCCCATCATCGCGTCCCTCATGGCGTTGACGTCGGCCACCGCGCCAAGGCTGTCGAGCATGAAATCCGCGCCGGAGTGGTGCTTGGAGCGCACCCAGTCCGCGACCTTGCCGTCCAGGCTGGAAAAAATCTCGATCCGGTTCGGTGCGAGGCGCTTCAGCTTTTCCAGCAATGGCTTGCCGCGCGCGACCGCATAGATGGTGGAAATCCCCATGGCGAGCGCGAACATGGTGGCGCCGACACCCAGCGTTCCGGTCGCGCCGTTGATGATCAGCGACTTGCCCGCAAGGTTGCCCAGCTTTCTGAGCGCCGAATAGGACGTGCCGAGATAGCCCATGCGGGCAGCCTGCGGAAACGTCATATTGTCGGGTATCTTGACGATGGCGCTCTGGGGCGCGCGCATGAATTGAGCGAAGCCGCCGCCGGGATAGCGCTTGTAGATTTCCAGGCTGTTGCGATTGAACCCGAAATATCCGGCGAAGGTGAAGTAGTCGCACTTCATCTGGTTGCCGCTGGCGCAGGCGTGGCAGGCACCGCACGAACGCAACGGATTGACGTAGACACGGTCTCCGGGCTTCAAGGCAACGACCTGCTCGCCCACTTCGTGCACGATGCCGGCGGGGTCAAGGCCAAACGTCGCGGGCTTGGGAGGCAGCGGCTGGTGAGGATACCAGTTCTCCCAGTTGTTCAGCACGTTGGCGAGGTTCGGGACCATACCGCAGGCTTTGACCTCGACCACGACATCTGTTCCGGACGCTCGAGGCTTGGCGATCTCCTCGATCCGCATTGGTTCGTTTACCGCATGCAGCCGTGCGGCGCGCATCATCACTGTCACGATGTTCCTCCTCAAATTCCGCCAACCGGATCGAGTTGACATTCCGACTGGACTGTGGATACCGTACAGTATCTGGATTGGGTGACGCAAGACCCGATTTGCGGTGCCGGTACCAACCATCGCTGCTGCCCTCGGGCCTACGCTCGATTTCGCAGGGTGGCTGGCGGCCAAAACGGGGCCCGCTCACAACGACTGCAGCCGTCACGCTGCTGGGGAGGAGACGTACAATGCCGTTCGAGTTGCAGCCTCAGGACTGCCTGAGGATCCTATGTGGAGTCTGGTTCCTGCCGCATCTGATCGGGAAGGTCAGGAACTTCGATAAGGCGCCGGTGACGTTTGAGAAGGCCGGTCTGAATCCTGGCAAGCCATTCCTTGTCTTGACAATCGTCCTCGAGGTGCTTGCCGCGCTCGGCATGGTTTTCAACGTCTATTCGAAAGCAGCAACCGGTTGCGCGATCGTCGTGCTGCTCGGAGCAGCCTACGCAGTGGTGAAGATCAACGGCGCCAAATGGCGCTGGCAGCAGATGGGACCGGAGTTCCCGCTTTTTTGGGCGCTCGCTTGCCTCATCTCGGCACTGTGACTTTGAACATCTACCTGGGAGGTTTCATATGAAGGTTCGGCGCGTCGTCACTGGCAGGGACAACGCCGGCAAGTCAGTGGTCGTCAGCGACGGCCCCTCCCCTGGGGAAATGGTCCTGCGCCACACGCCAGGTTTCGTATCGTCGCCACAGTGGAAAATCGAGGGGGCGCCAGAGCTGGGGAGCATCGACTACAAGGACCCCATGGAGACGACCGGCACCATGGTCATGCCGGCAGGCGGATCATCGTTCTGGATCATTACTTTCCCTCCGGACAGCGTCTACATTTCATCGGAATGGGATCCCGCGGTGGCCGGTCCCGAACTCATCGAGGCATCACCTGGCATTGCCGAGCGGATGGAGCCGGACAGCCCTGGCATGCACCAGACCCCGACCGTCGACTACGTCACGGTGGTCAGGGGCAGACTGATCCTGGAACTCGATGCCGGCAGGACTGTCGAGCTAAATGCCGGTGACACCGTGGTCCAGCAGGGCACTCGTCACGCATGGCGCAATCCAGGCGACCAGCCGGCGACGATCTCCGTGATCATGCTCGGCGCCACTGTCTGACGCGGCGGTTACCATCCCAGAGAGACCACACCAGCCTCGGCTGGGCTTCGGACCGCTCAGATCGTTGCCGCCACGTCGGCGAGGATCTGGCGCGTCCACGCATGCAGGCCCGAATAGTGAGAACGCTCGGTCCAATACATGTCGATCTGGATCAGCACCTCGAGGGGGAAAGGTTTTAACGTCAACTTGTCCGAAAGCCGGCGGGCCAGGCGATAAGGAATGGTCGCGACCAGCTCCGTGCCCCGGATCAATGCTTCGAGATTGTCGTGGCTCGGCACGATCACGCTCGGCGTAATCCTGACGTCGATTGCCCGAAGCGCCGCGAAGTACAACGCCTCCCACTGGCCATTGTGGGTCACGGCGATATGCCGCGTCTGCCGGTAGCGATCCATCGTCAGTTCGCCGGCCGCAAGCGGATGGCTGGAATCCATGATGCAAGCGTAGCGGTCGGTGAAGAGTTTACGCCGGTAGTAGATATCGCCGAAAATCGCCACCGGGCCGAGCACGATATCGCAAATGTTTTCCTTGAGCTGCTGCTTGCCGTGCACGGCGGATTCAAAAATGTTGACCGCGATCTGGGGCGCCTGCTGCTGGACCTGGCGCACGAAGGCCGGCATCAGGAACATACGCTCGTGATGGTTACAGGAGATCGTCACGCTGCCCGTGGACGTAGCGGGATCAAAACCTTGCAGAGAGGACAACGCCTGCATGCGCTCGAGGACATCGCGCGCTTCCTGGGCGAGTTGACGGCATTTGTCGGTCGACAGGATCGAGTTGCCCTGGCGAACGAACATCGGGTCGTTGAAGGCCTTTCGAAGCCGCTTGATCGAATAGCTGATCGTCGACTGATTGACGCCGAGGCGCTCCGACGCCTCTGAAAAGGACCGGCAGTCGCTGACCATGACCAATGCCTGCAAAGCATTCAGGTCGATCTGGGCAAGTTCCTCCGACAGCATGGCGCCTACTCTCTATGCAAAATTTCGATCACCTGTATCGAACCTATTGCGTTGTTAGATGTCCTGCAAGGGCTTAGCCGGAAAGGAGCTGCACAGGAGGATTGAAAATGGCTGCTAATCTCGAACAGAAGATCGCTGACGCTGGAAGCGCCCAAACCATGCTCTGGGAATCGCAGAGCCCGCCGATCGTCAGCACGCCGGTGACGCCGGAATTCACCAACTGGCGCGACGAACAGCTCGCTTGGCGCAGCAACGCCGTGCTCTATGACCAGTCGCACCATCTCGCCGACCTGAACATCCGCGGCAAGGATGCGCTGAAGCTCATCCGCGACACGGCGATCAACAGCGTTGAATACTTTCCCGTCAACGCCGCGAAGCAGTATGTAGCGGTCAACGACGAGGGCCAGCTCATCGGCGACAACATCCTGTTCCGCTATGAGGAAGACGAATTCCAAGCGGTGGGCATTCCGCCGACGATCAACTGGCTTCAGTATCATGCCGAGACCGGCGGTTACGACGTCGAGCTTGTGCGGGACAATCCGTCCTATGCCCGCAAGGGAAATCCGCTGTGCTACCGCTACGAGATCCAGGGACCTGGTGCGTTCAACGTGATCCGGGAACTCATCGGCGGCGAGCCGCCGGATGTGAAGTTCTTCCACGGCACCCGCTTCACGATCGCCGGCAAGATGGTCCGCGCGCTTCGCCACGGCATGGCGGGCGAACCAGGCTTCGAGTTCGTCGGGCCCTGGGCCGATCATGAGGTCGTTCGGGCCGCTCT
Organism: Mesorhizobium sp. WSM3868; assembly: GCF_002294785.1. Lineage (NCBI taxonomy): Bacteria > Pseudomonadati > Pseudomonadota > Alphaproteobacteria > Hyphomicrobiales > Phyllobacteriaceae > Mesorhizobium > Mesorhizobium sp. WSM3868. The sequence continues at coordinate 248,096 of NZ_NSGB01000006.1, forward strand.
GCTCGAGGCGGGCAAAAAGCACAACATGATTCAGGTCGGCGGCCGGGCGTACCTGACCAACTCGCTCGAGTCCGGATGGCTTCCGCGCCCGTTGCCGGCGTTCTACTCGGGCAAGAGCACGGCGGGCTTCCGCAAGTGGCTTGCCGCGGACGAGATCGATGCCAATGTGTCTCTAGGCGGAAGCTTCTTTTCCGAGAACATCGAGGACTATTATTTCTCGCCCTACGACGTGGGCTACGGAAAGATCGTCAAATTCGACCACGACTTCATCGGCCGCAAGGCGCTCGAGGCCCAGGTCGCCGACGGCCAGACCACGGCCAACCGCAAGGTGACGCTGCAGTGGAACGGCGACGACGTCGCCAAGGCGTGGGCCTCGATGTACCAGCCAGGTGTCGGAGCGAAGTTCATCAACCTTCCGATCGCCCACTACGCGACCTATCACTACGACCGGGTCGAGGCGCCAAACGGAAGCTTGGCCGGGCGTTCGCTTCATACCGGATACTCGGCCAACTACCGTTCGATGATGTCGATCGCGGTCGTGGATGCGGCAGTGGCAGAGCCTGGCACCGAACTGGTGGTGGTCTGGGGCGAGCCCAAGCCATCCTCCAAGGTGCAGGTTGAAGACCACGTGCAGTTCAAGATCCGCGCCACCGTCCACCCGGCGCCGATCGACGCGCACGCACGCACCAGCTATCGCAAGAACGCCTAAGCCGCACGCCTGAACCGAGGGCGGCATCACGGCCGCCCTCCCCTCACGGCAACCGCACCCGACGACAACAGACTGGCGGGACCTCCTGCCGGTGTCACTTTGCGACGCGAGAAACCGCCTTGCCCTTCAGCTCGGCCGTCAACCCGGAGACCGGGTATGGAAAAGTCCTATCTGCTTACGCTCCAATGCAAGAACCGGCCGGGCATCGTCGCCGGCGTGGCGAGCCGTTTGGCAGCACATGGCGCCAACATCACCGCGGCCCAGCAATTCGACGACCCCGAGACGGATCGGTTCTTCATGAGGGTAGCGTTCGATTTGCCTTCGCCCCTCGATGATCTCGCCGGGCGTTTTTCCGAGGAGGTCAACCGCTTCGGCCTGCAATGGACATTGCGGCCCCAGAACCTGCCCCGCAAGGTTCTGCTGCTTGTCTCGAAATTCGACCACTGCCTGGTAGACCTGCTTTACCGCCAACGACTGGGCGAGTTGCCCATGCAGGTTGTCGCCATCGTCTCCAACCATCCGCGAGAAGGTCTCAACCTCGCCTCCGACGACGCCATTCCCTTCCACCACTTCCCGATCAGCCATGAGACCAAGGCCACCCAGGAGGCGAAGATCAAGCGCGTGATCGAAGATAGCGGCGCCGAGCTTATCGTGCTGGCCCGCTATATGCAGATCCTATCCGACGACTTCTCAGCCTATCTCTCCGCCCGCTGCATCAACATCCACCATTCTTTCCTGCCGGGTTTCAAGGGCGCCAAGCCCTATCACCAGGCGCATGAGCGCGGCGTGAAGATGATCGGAGCAACGGCGCACTACGTCACCGAAGACTTGGACGAGGGTCCGATCATCGCCCAGGACGTCGAACATGTGACCCATGCCGACACGCCCGAGGACCTCGTTCGCAAGGGTCGGGACATCGAACGCCGCGTGCTGGCCCGCGCGGTCGCCTTCCACCTTCAGGATCGGGTCTTGCTCAATGGACGCAAGACCGTCGTCTTCGCCTAACAACGGAGCCACGCGCATGGAAAAAGCTGCTATCCGCCCCTCCGCTATCGACGCCTCGATCGAGATGGCGCCAAGCCAGGTGATCGACTCCCCTGACCTACCGGGCCTTTTCCCGTCGGGGGTCCGGGTCTACATCACCGATATCGGCCTGGCGGACACGCCGACCCTGGTCAAGGCAGCGCGTCGCGTCGCGGACCTTGGCTACACCGCGGTTCCCCATATGGCCGCTCGCCGACTGACCACGCGCCAAGCGCTGGAAACGCGGGTGAAGGCTTTGGCTGAGGAAGCGGGTGTCCGCGACTTGCTCATCATCGGCGGCGACGTGGCTACCCCAGCCGGTTCATTTTCCTCCTCTTTCGAGGTGCTCGAGACTGGTTTCGTTGACAAGTACGGCATCGCCGAGGTCGGTGTAGCCGGCCATCCGGAAGGCAGTCGCGACTTTGGCGACGAGGCGGCGATTGCAACGCTCCGGATGAAGAGCGCCTGGGCCGAGCGGACCGGGGCAAAGATGCGTGTCGTCACCCAATTTGGCTTCGACGCGGACAAGTTCATCGCCTGGGCGGACGGCCTGGCGGTTTCCGGGGTGGACCTGCCGATCCATCTTGGCGTGGCCGGTCCCGCCAAGATCACGACCTTGCTAAAATACGCCGCCTTGTGCGGCGTCGGCAATTCGCTGAGTTTCTTGAAAAAGCGCAGCGCCTCGCTTGCCGCCCTTGCCACCAGTCACTCGCCGGAGAGCTTCGTCGGCCCGATCGAGCACCATCTGCGGGCAAAGCCGGAGTCGGCAATCGCGCTGCTGCATGTCTTTCCGTTTGGCGGCATCAAGAATACGGCCAGGTGGCTCTACGAGCGTGGCTCGTGGCAAGGCCTCGAAGCCGACGATCGCTCGTCGATCGCTTAAGCGCGCAGCCATCTCCCGAGAGCCGAGCCAGACCATGGCGCGCCGATCGTCGGCGCGCCATGGTCTCTCGTTGCCGCTACATGGGCGAATGTTGCGGCACGATTGCCACGCGCAGCCTATCAGTCAGCACCGCCGGACATCCGCGAGGACGTCCGGCGCGCTCAGGACAACGCGAAGCCGCCGTCAGCTGCGGCCGCGCCCCTCCGTTTCGATGCGCAGCGTGACCTCGTCCCCGATCAGGGGAAGATTGGCCGTCATGCCGAAGTCGCTGCGCTTCAACTTGGCAGTCGCGCTGAAGCCGGCCTCAAGACTGCCGTCCCACGGGTTCTTGCCCTGGCCGTTGAAGGTCACGTCGAGCGTCACCGGCTTGGTCACACCGGCGATGGTGAGATCGCCCGTGATGGTGCCCTGCTTGTCGCTGGACTTGGTGAATTTGGTGCCGACGAAGGTGATCTCCGGAAACTCGGTGGCATTGAACCAGTCGGCGCCCTGGATGTCGCTGTCGCGCTGGGCATTGTTGGTGGAGATGCTGGACACCTTGACCTTGGCCTGCAGCTTGCTGGCCTCAGGCGCGTCCTTGTCGAAGGTGAATTCCCCGGAGAACTCTTTTGCGACGCCGATGACGTTGGAGAAGCCGAGATGATTGATGAAGAACACGATGCCGGAATGAACCGGATCGATGTCGAACGTGATCGGCTGTGCGGTTGCCGGCCCGATTGGCGCCGTTGCGAGTGCAGCTAGCAAAGCTAGTTTCAGTCTGTAGTTCATTCCATCCTCCTTTGTTGATGCACGAAAAGCGAATTCACAGCGGAAGGCTGAACCCCTTCCGTGCCAGCATCACTGCGACTGCCGCGACGGCCGGCATCAGGCAAAACCCTGCGAAGACGAACGTGGCGAGTGCAGGGGTTTTCTGATCGAGACGATCGAGGATCACGCGGCAGGCCGAAGGGACCAGGAAAAGCAGCAGGAGCACCGCAAGGGCGAGAAGGTCGATCTTACGAGTGATCAGCGCGACGGTCTGCGCCACAGCCATCATGCCCGCCGCTCCGCCGAGCAAGGATGCCCATCCGAAGCGGTAATTCGGCCGGGACAGGTGCCCAACCACGATGCCGGCGATGCCAAAGGCGACGCCAAGAGACAGTTGCAGGCTGGATGATGAAGCCCCCATGAAGGCAATGGGAGCAAAGCCTGCGCTGGCAACCGCGAGCATGATCGCAGGGCGCAGATCCGATCCCTCATCGGGATAGTCAGCTTCCCGATGAAGCGCATATAGCGCTGCCGCTCCGGCCAGAGCGGCGACAACCAGGTCGAGAGGCTGCGCCAGGGCAATCGTATCGCCGATGTAAGCTGCTGAGGCGACCGGCATTGCCGCCAACAGCAACTGTCCGAGCCTGCGGCTGCCTGTCCATTCCGTCGCCACGCCCAGGATCGATCCAACCGCCGCCAGGTAGAACACCTTGTTGACGGCGCCGACCGGAGGGAAGGAGGGAAGGCGATTGTAGGTCAACCAGTAGGACAGGAAGAAGCCGAGCGGGATCAAGAGATCGTACCAACGGCGATCGACGCGCCCCCATCGCATCAGGCCGCTCAAGGCGAACGACAAAAGGCCGCAAATGGCGACCGCCAGCATAACGGCCTCCTGCGGCGATCGGGCAACGCCAATCACGTCGCATTACCGTTGTTGGCTACAGGATAGCGGGCACACGCTCGCGGCACCTTGCGGCAGGATGAAGTCACACCGTCCTCCCCGGTCTGAGTTCTCCATGACCGGCCCCTTCCGGATACCGGTCAGATTTCAAATACCAAAGCGTATCTCACTAACCTTGTCAATCCGACTGGACAGCTGGCCGGAACCCGCCTCGCCTTAGTGCAGGTGCACCGGCGAAGTCGGTTGACATACGACTCAGACTTCAAATACTATATGGTATCTAAAGTGGGACAGACGCGGAAGCGCCGGTTCCGCTGACACGCCTGGGAGGAGTGCGTGGCTGTGCAGGAACATATCAGCGCCTATTTGCCTGTGCTCGCGGCGGATGGCGTATCGGTCAGCTTCGGAGGCGTGCAGGCGCTCGACAATGTCTCGCTCGACGTCGGCGATGGCGAGATTTGCGGCTTGATCGGCCCGAATGGCGCGGGCAAGACCACCTTCCTGAATGCCATCACCTGCCTTGCACGCCTTCAACGCGGCACCGTAGAGCTGTCGGGTCGGATAATCTCCAATTCGGCGGTGCGCGACATCATCGGTCTAGGGATCGCTCGGACATTCCAAAACGTCGGCGTATACGGCTCGCTGAGCGTCCTGGAGAACGTCATGCTCGGCGCACACCACAAGATGGGTGGAAAAGTCGCGCGTGCCCTTCTCAATCCCTTCGGTGCGTGGGCCGAGGAGAAGACGGTCCGCCGCAAGGCTGAATCAATTCTGGATGAATTGGGAATGGCCGCATTATCGAGCGTGCGCGCCGACTCCCTGCCCTATCCCTTGCAAAAGCGGATGGAGATCGCACGCGCCCTGGCGGCCGAGCCCAAGCTCCTGTTGCTGGATGAGCCGGCCGGCGGACTGACCCATGGCGAGGTCACCGAATTCGGCACCCTCGTCAATACGATCCGGCATAGCCGCAGGCTCTCGATCCTCCTGATCGAGCATCACATGGGTCTGGTGATGAGCCTGTGCGACCGGATCCATGTGTTCCACCTCGGTCGAAATCTGGCGTCAGGACGCCCCGAAGAAATCAGGACCAATGAAGCCGTCATCGGCGCCTACCTCGGGAGGAGCACGTGAGACTGCTTGACGTCCGCAATCTCTCGGCCTCCTACGGCAAGGTACGGGCGCTTTTTGACTGCTCGCTCGCAATCGCGCAGAACGAATTCGTCGTCCTGCTCGGCGCCAATGGCGCGGGAAAAACCACTTTGCTGCGCGCGCTTTCGGGCACGATCCGCTCGTCCGGCGAGATCGCCTATATGGGAGGCGACTTGCAAAAGATGGCGCCGGAACGGCGTCTGCAACGCGGCTTAGCGCAGATTCCCCAGGGCAGAGGCACTTTCACGGAATTCACCGTCGACGAGAATCTGACGCTGGGCGCCACAATCGTCTCCGATGCCCGCCAGGTCCGACAGGACAAGGAGCGGTGGTACGATCGCTTTCCGCGATTGCGCGAACGCCGCTCCCAACTGGCCGGCAATCTGAGCGGAGGCGAGCAGCAGATGCTCGCGGTTGCGCGAGCGCTCATGTCGCGGCCAAAACTGTTGCTATGCGACGAGCCGTCATTGGGTCTCGCGCCCGTCATCACGCGCGAAATATTCGCGATCTTCAAGGAACTCCGCGACATCGATGGGTTGACGCTCCTGGTCGTGGAGCAGAACGCGGACCTGTCGCTCAAGTTCGCCGACCGCGCCTATGTCATCGAGGCCGGGCATATCGTGGCCGGCGGCTCAGCCGGCGCGATACTTGCAAATGAGCATATCCAGAAATCTTACCTTGGGGACTAACGTGGCGACGTTTCACCAGATCATTGTTTGCGGCATTGCCCCAGGCGCTGTCTACGCCGTGCTGGTGATTGCCCTCGTGCTGGTCTCGCGTCTTACAAGGCGGGCGTCGGCCGACCGCCTCGATGCAGCCTCCTTCATCGACATTCACGATACCGCCGGACTGCCATTCCTGATCGTGGTAACCGCCATTTCCCCGTCCTCAAACGCCGGGGTTCCCTTGGCCAAGGCTCTCGGATCGAAGGCGCGCAGGTCGACGGCCTCGGCGTTGCAGTTGGGAGGCTGGGCTTGACCCTTTTCGTGCAAATCGTCCTCAGCGGTCTTGCCACCGGCGCGATCTATGCGGCTCTTGCCCTTGCACTGGTGTTGATCTTTCGCGCCACCAACGTCGTCAATTTCGGTCAAGGCGAAATGGCGACTTTCTCGGCATACTGCACCTGGCAGCTATGCCTGTGGGGCCTGCCATTATGGCTTTCGATTGCAATCGGCCTGGCCGGTTCCTTTGTGCTGGGTATCTTGGCGTTTCGGGTCTTCGTCCGCCCGCTCCTGGCAGCACCAGTCGAGGCGACAGTGGTCGTCACGCTCGGCATGTTTGTGCTCTTCCAGGCGATGGTGACGTGGCTCTGGGGCGCCGAGCAGAAGCCGTTCCCCAGCCTTTTTCCCGAAGGCAGCTTCAGCCTCGGTGAGGTACGGGTGCTGGCTTCGTCGGCCGGTACCTTGCTGATCCTCATTGTCCTGGCCGCGGCCATCGCCTCCCTCTTCGCCTTCACAAGGCTTGGGCTTTCCATGCGCGCCGCGGCCTTCGACCGCGTTCGCAGCGTTCTGGTGGGCATCAACGTCGAGCGCATGCTGATGCTCGGCTGGGGTTTCGCCGCGGCGATCGGAATGATCGCGGCGGTGCTGGTCGCGCCACGGCTGTTTTTGAGCCCGACCATGATGACCCCGATCCTATTCTACGGTCTTGCCGCGGCAACCGTTGGCGGCTGGGACAGTCCGCTCGGCGCGATAGCCGGAGGCCTTCTGGTGGGCGTCAGCGAGAGCCTTGGCGCCAACTACATCGGCTTTCTCGGTGCGGACATGCGCATCGCGGTCCCGATCGGGCTCACCCTTTTCGTCCTGCTGGTCAAGCCGGTCGGTCTGTTCGGCTCACAGAAGGTCACCAAGCTATGAGCAACGACATTCGGCGCACGGTCGCGGCAACCGTTGGGTTTTTGCTGGTCGCCGCATTGCTGCCGGCCACTTTGTCAGGCTTTCAGTTGCAGCAGGTGAGCATCGCCATCTCCTATGCTATCGCGATTCTTGGCCTCAACCTGCTTATGGGGTTTGCCGGGCAGATCTGCCTCGCCCAGGGAACGCTGTTCGGCATCGGCGCCTACGTCACCGCCATCTTGAACGCGACCTACGGCGTCCACCCGTTGGCGACCCTGCCCGCGGCAGCTGTTTTTACCGCGCTGGCCGGTCTCGTCGTCGGACTGCCGGCCCTGCGTCTGCAGGGGCTGCAGCTTGCGATCATCACGTTTGGTGTCGCGGCAGCCTTTCCGCAGCTTCTGTTGAAGCTCGGCAGTTGGACGGGCGGAGTCTCCGGCTTGCCGATCGATTCCCTGGAGCCGCCTGCGTTCCTGGCCGATTACTTCGAGCTCTGGCTCTATCTGGTGTCGCTGGGGTGCGCCTGCGTCGCGGCATTCATTGTCTATCTCGTTCTCCTCGGCGACGTCGGCCGCGCGCTCCAGGCGCAACGGGACAGTCCGCAGATCGCGGAGGCTCTCGGCGTCAACCTGACCAAGACCAAGCTGTGGGCGTTCGCCATCAGCTCTGCGCTCGCTGGCCTTGGCGGCGGCGTCTTCGCGATCCTCAACGGCTTCATCAGCCCGCAGTCCTTTCTCGCCCCACTTTCCATCACCATCGTGATCGGGAGCATCGTCGGCGGCTCGACAAGCATTGTCGGCGCCTTCATCGGCGGGCTGTTCATCACCTTCGTCCCGACATGGACGTCCAACATCAATCTCGCACTCGGCAACGTCATCTACGCGCTGGCGCTGATCGGCATCATGCTTCTGGCGCGCGGAGGGGTTGCCGGTCTGCTGGAGAGACTCGCCGCTGCCTTGAAGGCGCGGTCGAACGCCAACGGCAAAGCCGGATCAATGAGCCAATCAGGGAGGAAGTTATGAGACCATGTATGCCAAGAATGCTTGCGACGGCGGCAATACTTGCGCTGGCCGTCGGTGTCGCTCCGGCGAAAGCTGACGAGACACCGGGCATCACCGACAGCACCGTGAAGATCGGCATCACCGGTCCGCTCACCGGTCCCGTCGCCGTCGTCGGCGCGGTCGCAGAAGGCATCCGCGCCCGGGTCGAGGCCGCCAATTCCCACGGCGGCGTCAAGATGTCCGACGGCAAGACCCGCAAGATCGAGCTCGTGATCAAGGACGACATGCTCGATCCGCAGCGAACGCTTGCGAATGTGCGCGAGATGGTGGAGCAGGACAAAGTCTTCGCCCTTGTCGGCACGGCTGCCACGCCGAACAATGTCGCCATCGGACGCTATATCGAGCAACGCAAAGTGCCCAATGTCTTCATGTATTCCGGCGTTCACAAGCTGAACGCGCCGCACGAGGAAATAGGGTTCGTCCCGGCCTTCTCGACCGAGGCGGCGTCGTTCGCCACTTATCTGAAGGACAACAAGCCCGAGGCAAAGGTCGCGCTCCTCTATCTCAACACCGAGACCGGCGAAACCTTCATGAAGGCCTTCGACCAGGCCATCGACGGCTCAGGCGTCAAGGTCGTCGATCGGCAACCGGTGACTTCGCAGGATCCGACCGTCGAAACGCAACTGACAGCGCTCAAGGCTTCCGGCGCCGATACGCTGGTGATCATCGCCGCGCCGCAACAAGGCGGCGAAGCAATCCGCTTCCAGGCCGAGAGCGGCTGGAAGCCGCTGACGCTCGTCACCAACCTTTCCTCGGCCTACCCGATCCTGCAGGCGGTGGGGCTCGAGAACGCCAAGGGCATCATCACCTCGAATTTCCTGAAACCGATCGTTAGCCCGGAAAAAACCGGTGATGCGGGTATCGACCAGTATCTGGACGATATCGCCGCGGCCAAGGTCAACTTCGTCTTCGCCAACACGATCGGACAGGTCGGCTACGCGACCGGCGATGCTCTTGTGAAGGCGCTCGAGCACATGAAGAAGCCGACCCGGGCTGAGCTCCTCGACACCGTCTTCAACATGCAGAAGTGGGACGATCCACTGTTGCTGGACGGGATCAAGCTGAACACCAAAGCCGGCTCCGATATTTTCCCAATTGAGGCACTGCAGCTCTATCAGTTCGACGGGCAGAAGTACGTGCCTGTTGGCAAGCTTCTGGATTTCGAGGGCAAGACGGAAGAGTAACGGACGACCGATACAGGTTGCTGCCGGCTGCGAGCGTCCGCGTTTTGCGGGCGCCTTTCTCGCGAGGACGAATTTCGATTTGTTTGAGCGATTCGTGAGCCGACAATATCGTCGGCAGTCCTATCTGCGATCCGTTTTGCCGGAAGTCATTCGGCAGAAGATGCTGGCGAAGGCGAATCCGGATTCCGTTGCGCGTGACGGCAGATCCAGCTTCAGGCAGTTTGCACCTGCTCTGCGTACCGGACGCAACTTCCCCATTCTAGCCAGTATGGTAGAGATTGGGGCTGGTGCAAATTCCGGTACGAACGGCAATGAACCTTCAAACCAGAGCCCGGTCCATTCTCGATAGCGAAGTCGTCTGGGACGCCCATTCCGGCTTCATGCCGGATCCTGCCGCGGACTTGAACAACCTGCGGATCTGGCGAGACGCCGGTGTCGACTATCTGTCCATCGATGTCGGGTTCGATCTGCTGCCCTGGGAAATGACGGTAACCAATCTCAGCTGCTTCCGCCACTGGATCCTGGCGCGTCCCGCCGACTACGTGCTCGTCTCGTCGGCCGACGAAATCCTCGCTGCTAAGGCGCAAGGCAAGCTGGCGGTCACCTTTGACATCGAAGGCATGAATGCCCTGGACGGCCGGATTGAGATGGTCGAGTTCTATCATGGCCTTGGCGTGCGCCAGATGCTTTTCGCCTATAACCGCAACAACCTTGCCGGCGGCGGATGCCATGACGAAGACCCGGGTCTGACCGCGTTCGGTCGGCAGGTGATCGACGAGATGAACCGCCTCGGCATGTTCGTGGATGTGAGCCACACCGGCTACCGCACCACCATGGACGTGATGGAGTACACGGACCGGCCAGTCATCTTCTCGCACTCCAATCCGAAAGCGCTCTGCGCCCACGGTCGCAACATCACGGACGAGCAGATCAAGGCCTGCGCCCGCACCGGCGGCATCGTCGGCGTCGTCGGGCTCAGCCGTTTCCTTGGCGAGGCGCGCACCGATTCCGAACGGCTGGCCGACCATGTCGAATATCTGATCGATCTCGCTGGCCCACGCCATGTTGGCATCGGCCTCGACCATGCTTTCCCGGTCGAGATCGAAGGCATCGACGACATCATCGCCAGCAATCCGCATTTCTGGCCGAAGAGCGAATATGCGGGAGAAACGACCTATTCGGCACCAGCCCAAATGAAAGAGCTGACCGAGATCCTGCTTCGTCGCGGTCAGCCGGAAGGAGCGGTCCGCGACGTCATAGGCGGCAACTTCATGCGCCTTGCCCGGGAAATCTGGAAATAGCCACCGGAGCAGCTGTCGAGCGCTCCGTGGGACCTTCTTTTGGTCAGGCGGGTTGGTCCGCGCCAAGAAGGACGCGCAGCTTCGCGACGGCCGCATCCGGACTGGTCGATACGGGGATGTTCGTCGCCGCTTTGACCGCATCCCGCGCGCGCGCCATGGAGAACTGTGCCAAGACGATCGCATCGAAATCCTTCAGCTTGGCGGCTTCAGCCGCGATCAGCCGGTTGTGGGTTTCCACGTCTCCTGCACGCACCGCCTCGATCGCGCCCGGCACGAAATAGCTCGTGATGGTGGCAGCTTGGCCCATACGGGCGGCTTCGTCCCGGAACTCCTGCTCCATTCCTTCCCTGGACGGCGGGAAAGTGTAGAGCATTGCGGTGCGGCCGCCACGGCGGATCGCCATTTGAAACATGGCCTCGTTCGGTTTCAGGACCGGAACGTCCAGCTTCGCCGCGGCCTGTTCGATCGCTTGCCCGAACGCCGAGCAGGTGAACAGCACGGCATCGCTTCCAATCGAACGGGCATAGCTGGCCAAGGCCTCGATGCGCCGGATCATGTCGCTCGTCAGGTCAGCGGTTTTGGCGCGGTCCACTGCCAGGCTGTCCTCGAGGATATTGACGGTTTCGACGCCAGGCCATCGCGTTTCGAACGCCGATCTGATCGACTCCATCGAGATGGGCGTGGCATGGATCAGGGCAATGCGAGGCTGTGACGTCATTGTGCGAGACCGAATGTTAAACGAGGCCGCCCCGAGAGCAAGCGGCGTTGGTACCAATGAATATTTCGCGGCTGCCGCCGCGAAGACCCATACGCTCTCGGCAGGGATCGGCGCCCATACATTGCGCGAGGCAAGTTGCCGCGCGCCGTGCGCTTTGGCGACGAAGTCGCCACGGCGCAGACGGTACTCCCACTTGTCGCCGGGATAGATGCTGTCATCGAGATGCATCTCGATGCCGTCCGGGTGCAAGGGACCGCGGCTGTTGAAACTGACTTCGAGATCGAGACTCTGGCGATGGGCGGGATCATCCCGCTTATCCTTTCGAGACCAGCTCACCATGGCAAGGAAGGAGGAAGGCGACCGCAGCCCAATAGGTGATGGTCCTTGCCTCGATCACGTGGCGAGACAGCCACTACAAAGCCCGTCGCCTCGAGCGCTACGAGCGTGCGACGTTTTGGCCGTGAAAACCGAGGACCGTGACTGGCCGAACCACGGTTGCGCATAATCCGGCGGAAGAGTTCCACTTCGGGTAATGTTGAAGGCCGCAGGAGGCAGGATCGGGCCTATCTTTCCCGAAACGCGCGCTGGAACGAGTCCACTAGTGGCTTGGTCAGATAGCTCAGAAACGTTCGCTCGCCGGTTGAAATGAAGGTTTCGACCGGCATGCCTGGGTAGATCTGCTCGGGCTTGACCTGCGGTGGCAGCTTGTCGGCCATCTTGAGCCGCACGGTGTAATAGGGCTGTCCAGTGCTGGGAGTGGTCAGCCGGTCCGCCGAAATGTAGAACACCTTTCCCGGCACTTTTGGTGTGGTCCGCGCGTTCAGGGCTGTGAACATCATGTTCGCGCCTTGGCCGACTCGGATAGAATCGATGTCTTCAGGCTTGATCTTTGCCTCGACGATAAGTTCCTTCGTCGGCAGAAGCTCCATCGCAGGCTCGCCAGCACGAATGACGCTGCCTTCGGAATTGTAGAGAGAGCGGACGATGATGCCGTCCGCCGGGGCACGAATGGTCGTTCGGACCAGGACCGATCGAGCGGCGTTGATTTGTTCCTCAAGGTCGGCCACCTCTACCCGGGCCTTGTTCAATTCCGTGACGGCATCCTCGACCCGGGTGGTTGTTAGTCTTTCAATCTGCTGGCGCGCTTCCACGATCTGGGTGGCCGCGCTGGCGATTTGCGCCTCCAGCGATCCCTCCTGACCTACCAACTCGGCGGTGCTACGCAGAAGATCGGTGTATTCAGAACGATTTGTCAGTCCCTTGTCGAGCAAGTGCTTTTTGCGTTCCGTCTCGGCATTGACGATCGCGAGCTGGTTTGCCGCAGCATCCTTTTGCGCTTTCAAGCCGGCAACAGCTTCCCGAAGGGCTGCCACCCGTTCCCTAAGGATCTCCTGATCTGCGCCATAGCGCGCTAGCCGAGCCCGGAACTCCTTGGTTTGCTCTGCAAAGACGTCACTGAATTCGGACGCGTCTGAGTAGGCGCCTAAATCGCGGGGCAGGACGATTTTCTCCAGGCCGTCCCGTTCTGCCTCGAGCCGCGCGATCTCGGCCTTTTGTGCGACCCACTGTTTGAGGACTCGGTTGAGCTGCGACTGCGCCACCGTTGGATCGAGCACGATCAGCGCCTGCCCTCGTAAGACTCTGTCACCCTCTCGGGCCTTGACGCTGCTGACCACGCCACCTTCGAGATGCTGGATCATGACATTCTGTCCAGCTGCTGCAATCACTCCTGGCGCGATCGTTGCTCCGGCAATCGGCGCCATTGCGCCCCAGAATACGAAGCCAAGCAAGAAAACGGACACGCTTGCATACCCCGCGAGCGTGATGCGATCTGTGCGTGTGTCGACGTTGCGCTGCCAGCTATACGTCCTGGCGCCGATGGCTTGGCTAGTCATTAGCGACCTTTATCTCGCCTCGAGCAGATGAGGGGAAAGGCACCACTCCTTCGCGCGACTGAGAGGCTGCGGGCCACCCCGCTTGGGCGCGTCGCTCGACAAGTCTATCGAGCACGCCCTTGGTCAAACCGTAGATCTCGACCTGGCCATTGCGTAGCATCAATACGCGATCGCATTTGGAAGCGAGAGAGGGCCGATGGGTTATGACAAGCACGGTCGTTTTTCGTGAACGCGCCCCGCTAATCGCGCGCTCGAGCGCGGCTTCGCCGTTGGAATCGAGATTTGCATTGGGCTCGTCGAGAACCAGCACCTTGGGATCGCCGTAGAAGGCCCGAGCAAGCCCGATGCGTTGACGCTCGCCACCCGAAAGGCGAACGCCGGTCGGGCCGATCAGCGTCGAGTAGCCATCCCTCTGACCCAGGATGAGCTCATGCACTTGGGCCCGCTGGGCTGCTTGAACCAACTTCTCGCTGGGCGCATTCGGTTCGAACCGCGCGATATTTTGCGCGATGGTTCCCGGGAAGAGTTCCACATCTTGCGGCAGGTAACCAATATGGCGGCCGAGTTGTTCCGGGTCCCAGTTCCGAATATCGCCGCCGTCGATCCGGATCGCCCCCGAGCGGGGCGCGATCGCACCGACGATGAGGCGCGCCAGAGTCGATTTTCCAGCCTGGCTCGGCCCCACGATCGCGACTGTCTCGCCGGCGGCGACCTCAAAGGTCAAGCGCTTGATCAGCGGCAGCGAGCCGTCGGCCGCGCCCGGAAGATGATAGACTATTTGCTCCACGCTTAGCGCTCCTTCAGGAGCCGGCAATGCTACGTTTTCCTGGTTGTCGAGCCCGGACCGGAGAGCTGAAAGCCTCTTCCAGGCAAGATTGGCGTCGATGATCTGCCGCCAACTCCCAATGATCTGATCAAGAGGTTGCAGAGCGCGCGCCGAAATCATCGAGGACGCAAATATCATACCGGCGGTCATCTCGTTGTGGAGAACCAGATAAGCGCCGGCCCCCAATATCGCGATCTGCAGTGTCGAACGAGTGGTGCGCGATACACCGCCATAAAACGAATTGATGCGAGCGAGCCCATCTGAGGCGTGTAGAGAGCCAGAAAAACGGGTGCCCCAGAATTCTATCGCGTTGGACACCATGCCAAGTGCGCGAACGGTTTCGAAGTTTCGGGCGAAAGCCTGCGCCGAATTCATCGAGGCGTTGAGACTCTCCGCCGCCTCCTTGCCAGGTCGCGAGCTCGCGACCTGGTTCAGCATGGCGATGGCGACCATGAGAACCGCCCCGACGACCGTCACGAGGAAGAGCAGCGGATGGATGAAATAGAGCAGGCCTACGAAGATCGGCCCGAAAGGAAGGTCGAAGAGAAAGAAAATGGTCCTCGAAGCGATGAAGCCTCGCAGGGTGGCCAAGTCGCGCAAGGCTTGAACATCGCCGAGGCCAGCGCGGGGGCCACTCATTGCAGCGAGAAAAGACGATGTGCCCAAAGAGACATCCAGTCGCGCCGCGAGCCGGCTTGCGTATACACCCCGCACGACTTCGAGCACGCCGAAGAGCAAGAGCGTCGAAAGCGCAAGCAATGTTAGGTAGGTGAGCGTGTCCAAATTGGCGGCGGGCAAAACCCGATCATAGACCTGCAGCATGTAGAGAGGCAGAACTAGCACCAGGGTGTTCATCACCGCGGAGAACAGGCCCATTTCGACCACGCTCTTCGACAGCACCCTTCTATTCGTGTAACTGGGCATCCCCGAAATCGTCTCTTTTGGTTAAGGGATCATTTTAGACAATGTTTATATATCATGCCAAGCAGCCGCGCTATCGGTTGCGACCTTTTGACAGCCTAGCCTTACGTTCATCGGAAGTTATCCACCGGTCATCCAGTTCGGCTGGGACGCCAGGAACCACCAATCCAGGATGGCGCTAAGCGTCTGATTCTCACTCAGAGAATTGAAGCGTCCAAACCTCAAAACTGCCTTAGTCAGCTAATCGCTTGCTGGCAGTGAAAATGACGTCTGCGAACGAGGCGGCGTGAAACTCAAGTTGCTAAATGTTTCCAATAATAGCGTCGCCGCCGCAGTAAGCTGGCCGCCGATAATGGTGTCGCCGCCATCGGCCCGATCGGTTTGGATGGTGATGGCAGCGCCGACTGCAAAGGCCGGCGGATGCGCATCCGCGGCGATCAATGCGGCCGACGTTTATGGCAACTTGATCGGCGTCCGCCGCCTTTCTGATCGGTGACCGTCGGAACCAGGCACGGCGGGGGGCGCGCCCGCCCCTCGCCATGCCATGGTCCGATCGCATGAACGATCAAACGACGAATACGTCGTGATAGGTCAGTGCCGCTCCGGGCTCCAGGTGGGCGATTTCCACCTGCGGGGCCGATTTCGAGCCGTCGGGATCATAGGACAAGACGCCCGTGGCCCGGTTGTAGAGCAGGTGATCGTTGCTATGGGTGGCGTGTTCTCGCAACTCGAAATACGACGAGTTCACCTGCGTCGGGCTGGACGAGGAACCGGCGCCGAGTTGGGTGAAGACGGCGTTGTCGAGATAGAGCGCGTCGTTTACCGCGTCGAAGTCGGTCAGTGTGTCGACATTGCCCGCGCCATAGGCGGTGTCAAACACAAAGGTGTCGTGGCCCGCGCCACCGGTCAGCACGTCGTTGCCACCCTTGCCCCGCAATGTGTCGTTGCCAGCCAGGCCATCAAAGGTATCGGCCGCGGCAGTGCCGACAAATGTATCGTTCCCGGTCGTTCCGTGGGTCGGGTCCGTCGGCAGGGTCGGAGATGACGGTAGCGGGTCGGTCGGCACGGTCGGAGATGACGGTAGCGGGTCCGTCCCGTCATGGGCTGCGTGCCAGGCTGCCTTGGCGTGGGCCCAATAGTCGCGGGCCGCCTGGCCCTGAAGGACCGTCCAGCCGGCGGGCGGCATTGGATAATCCGCCGGCAGCGGCGTGTCGGAGAGGTTGAGATAGTAATTGCCGTGCGACTCGACCGTCTTGTCCCAAGCCCGCTGCACCCGTTCCAAGCCGTTGTGGTTAACGTCGGTGATCGCCACCACGCAGTCGATAAAGTGCAGGCTGGGCACGATATCGGCAGCGCCTGTGCCCTTGTCGAGTTTGAATGGCGAACCGTGGGTCATCTCGCCTTTGCGAAGGTACTCTCCCATGCCTAGAAGCATGCCATCCATGGTGACCGAGTTGTCAGACCCATCCACGTCACCATCGCCAAGGCTCACTCCGGAAAACACGTGGTCGAACAGCGAATCCCGGATGGTGCCGCCGATGACGTCGTCGTCCTCGACCGCGTCGTCTCGTGAGTTGCCGACATAGGTATCCTCAATAAGGAAGGTGCCAGTGCCGCCGACACGGATGCCATCCCAGGGCTTGGTGATCGTCCAGTCGTCGATGACAAAGCTGTGGGCTGAATTCACGCGGACTGCGGCGGAGTTGACGTAAACGTCCTCCCAGGCGCCGGTTTGGGAGACCGTGCCGTTGATCGTGCCGCCCGACGCCACGAGGTTGTCGCCGGGGTTGACGACCGCGAAGGGATAGAGGTTGGTGGAGCTTCCCTGATTGGCGACAATCCACGAGGCTTTGCTGGCATCGATAGTGGTGTCGGCGGGGAGACCGGATGCTTTATATTGGCGGTAGCCGTAGTCACCGCTCAAGACAATGGTATTCGTATCGGCCATTCTTGGCGACCTTTCACACCCCCACCCTTTCTGCCCAACATGCCTGAAGCCCGAATGGCTCGCGGCCAAAAGAGCCCAGGTTAGCGGTATGGAGCAAATCACAAAAGTTAAAAAAGTGTGTCAAAATGTAACAATATATCTCTCGCGGGAATTGGGTGGCGCGGCGATTTCAGCGCGGATTCTCTTCAGTGGTCTCAACGCGGCTTTCGACCCCTTGCCACCTCCGAAACCCACCGGCCTCGCAGGAGCAGTCCATGAGCGGAGACTGTGCGCACGAGTTCCATCGTTGCAAATCATCGAAATCCGGACGATTGGCGAGACGATCAAATTCGTCCGTGAGTTATGGGGCAAGAACGCACGCCGGGATGTCGAGCGCCCGGCAATGAACTGACCGATATTTGCGTCAGCTCGACATCACGCTGTCTCAATATGAAGTGGAAGTCCGTGCTCTGGTCGCGGCGAGCGGTGGGGCAGGTCCCTCGACAATATCGGCCCGACCTCCTATATGCTTCGCGCAAAAGCACGGAGAAAGGGTGTGTCCCGAGAGCGTGACGTGCTTATGTGGCGCGAAGCCGGGAAACTTGCGTTATCTGGCGATTATGAAGGATGGCTTGCCATCGAATGGGAGCTTCGTAGCAGAGGATTCTCACGCGCCAAGCTGCTGTTCGATAACGACCGGGTCCGAAAAAAATTGGATGAGATCTGCAAGAGGGCACAGGAGCAACGCGCCGACCCCAAACGGACCTAAAGACCAGAAGCGCCCCGCCTTTCCAGAACCCAGCCAACCTTCTCTCTCCGATGAATTGCATTTCTCCAAGCCTGGTTCGCGCCAGGGAGGCGAAAGCGCCGGCCTAAACCTTTTCCGCCGACAGACGTTGTTTGTTCCAGACGGACCGAGCGACCGGCAGCGGAGAGGATCACCCGATGTATTTCATGGCACTGGCCACCGACTACGACGGCACGCTGGCGCATGACGGACTGGTCACCGCCAGCACGCTGTCGGCGCTGAAGAAGCTGAAGAAGTCCGGCCGCAAGCTCATCCTGGTCACCGGCCGCGAACTGCCCGATCTCAAGGAGGTGTTTCCGGAGGTCGGGCTGTTCGACAAGGTGGTGGCCGAAAACGGCGCGCTGATCTACACGCCGGCGAGCGAGGAAGAGCAAACGATCTCGCCCTCGCCTTCCGCCGATTTCGTCGACAGACTGAAGAAGCGCGACGTCAAGCCGCTCTCGGTCGGCCGCTCGATCGTTGCTACCTGGGAGCCGCACCAGGCCACCGTGCTCGACGTCATCAAGGAGCTCGGCCTTGAGCTGGAGATCATCTTCAACAAGGGCGCGGTGATGATCCTGCCCTCAGGCATCAACAAGGCCACCGGACTGGCGGCTGCGCTCAAGGACCTCAGATTGTCGCCGCATAATGTGGTGGGTATCGGCGACGCCGAGAACGACCACGCCTTCCTCAGGGCTTCGGGTTGCAGCGTCGCCGTCGCCAACGCACTGCCCGCCGTGAAGGAAACCGCCGACCTCGTCACCAGGGAGGCGCGCGGCAAGGGTGTCGAAGAACTGATCGGCAAGCTGATAAAGCAGGATCATCTGATAGCTCGCAAGCGCTTGCGCGGCGTCCTGCTGGGAACTGCCAACGGCAAGAAGGTTTATCTGTCGCCCGTCGAGACCGTTCTGATCGCCGGAAGCTCCGGTATCGGCAAGTCGACATTGGCCACAGCGCTCACCGAGCGGCTTGCCGAACAGGGATTGCAGTTCTGCATTTTCGATCCCGAGGGCGACTATGACGGACTGGAGGGCGCCGTTCCGCTAGGTGATGGCTCGACTACACCCAGCAAGGAGCAATTGCTGGAGCTGATCGAAAAGCCTGGCACCAATATCGTGGTCAACGGGCTGGCGCTGAAGGTCGACGAGCGGCCCGACTTCTTTGCCGAATTGCTGCCAGGCCTCGGCAGCGTCCGCTACCGCACGGCAAGGCCGCATTGGCTGATCATCGACGAGGCGCATCACCTTCTGCCCAGGCGCCGCGAGGACACGCGCGCGGTGCTGTCGCTCGAGCTGCCGGGCACGGTGCTGATCACCGTGCATCCGGAAGCGATTTCGACCGGGGTCCTGCGCCTGGTGACGGCGGTCATCGCGCTCGGTCCGAAGGCGAAGAGCGTGATCAAGACCTTCTGCAAGGAGGCCGGGCTGGAGGCGCCCAAGAGCATTCCTTCGCCGAAGGGTGACCGGGTCCTGCTATGGCGGCCGCAAGACGGCAAGAAGCCGTTCACGGTCAAGGCGATCGAACCCGACCAATCGCTGAAGCGGCACAGCCGCAAATATGCCGAAGGCGAGCTCGACGAGGCCGGCAGTTTCTATTTCACGGGGCCGGAAAATGCGATGAACCTCAGAGCCCACAATCTGATCATTTTCGCCCAAATGGCGGAAGGCATCGACGACAAGACCTGGGAATACCACCTGCGCGCTGGCGACTATTCCAAATGGTTCCGCCAACAGATCAGGGACAAGGAACTCGCCCGCGAGACGTCAGAGGCCGAGAAGGACAAGAGCCTATCGCCCGAGGAGAGCCGCAAGCGCGTGCTGGAGGCCGTGCGCCGGCGTTACACGGCGCCAGCCACGGCACCGGAGAGGTAACTCAGTCGGTTCCGGACGCCAAGCCGCCCTCAACTCGCCTCGCGCATCGCCTCAGCGGCCTGCAGGTCGACCGAGACCAGCTGGCTGACGCCCTGCTCGGCCATGGTGACGCCGAACAGGCGGTCCATGCGCGCCATGGTGATCGGATTGTGGGTGATGATGACGAAGCGGGTTTCCGTCGTTTTCGACATCTCATCCATCAGATTGCAGAAGCGCTCGACATTGTGGTCGTCGAGCGGGGCATCGACCTCGTCGAGGACGCAGATCGGCGCCGGGTTGGTAAGGAAGACGGCAAAGATCAGCGACATGGCGGTGAGCGCCTGCTCGCCGCCGGACAGCAGCGTCATGGTCTGCGGCTTCTTGCCCGGCGGGCGGGCGAGGATTTCGAGCCCCGCTTCGAGCGGATCTTCCGACTCGATCAGCTGCAATTCGGCCGTGCCGCCGCCGAAGAGATGTGCAAACAGCCGCTGGAAATGGCCGTTGACCACCTCGAAGGCCGAAAGCAGCCGCTCGCGGCCCTCGCGGTTGAGGTTCTGGATCGCTTGGCGCAGTTTTCTGATCGCCTCGATGATGTCCTCGCGCTCGGAAACGATGATTTCCAGGCGGTCCGACAGCTCCCGCTGTTCTTCCTCGGCGCGCAGATTGACGGCCCCGAGCCGCTCGCGCTCGATCTTCAGCCGGTCGAGCTGGCGCTCGACCTCGGCCATGTCCGGCATCGGGTCGTCGGTCTCTAGCCCGGTATGCTTGATGACGAGATGCGGCGGCGTGTTCAACGCTTCCTGGATGCGAGCCTCGACCTCGGCGCGGCGTTCGTCGGCCGCGGTCAGCCGCTCCTCGGCGCGGACGCGGGTCTCGCGCGCTTCGGCAAGCGACTGGATCGCCGCGGTCGCCGCCTTGTCGAGCTCGGCTTGCTTGGTCTCCGCTTCCTGCAGGCGATCGCCGGCGGCCTGGCGCAGCGCCTCGGCCTCGGAAAGCTGACTCAACAGCGCACGGCGCTTGGCGTCGATCTCGTCGGGCGCGTCGGCCAGCCGCTCGCGCTCAGCTTCGGCCTCAGCCTTGCGCTCGCCAAGCGCGGCGATCTGCGTCGAGGCGTTTTCGGCCCGCTCAAGCCAGTTCTTGCGCTCGGTGCCGATCGCGTCGAGCCGGCGCATGCGCGCTTCGGCCTCGCGCCGCAGGCCGTCATGCACGGCGCGCGTATCGGCAAGCGTGGCGCGGTCGCGAGCTACACTGGCGGAGGCCTGCTCGAGCTGGAGCTGCAGGTCGCCGAGATCGGGCGCGTCCCTGAGCATCTCCTCGGCTTCGAGGAAAGCGGCTTGCGTCTCTTCATGGCTGTCGACGATGCGCGCGCGGGCGTCATCCAAGGCAGCACGGCGGCTCGCCAGCTCGCCGCCGGCCTTCTCGGCCTCGGCCAGCGCGTTACGGGCGGCGTCCAGTGCGTGCTGGGCATCGCGGCCGGCCTGACGCGCGTTGCGCTCGGCCTCGCTCGCCTGGCGCATCGCCTGCTCGGCGCGCGTCAGCGCCTCCTCGGCCTCGCGCACGACGCGGGTCGCCTGCACGGCCTCGGCATCGAGCTCCGCCAGGCGGTTCTTCTGCGCCAGCCGCTGCGCGGCAGCGGTCGGCGCATCGGCGCTGGCCGTCAAGCCGTCCCAGCGCCAGAGCGCGCCGTCGCGGCTGACCAGCCGCTGGCCGGGCGCGAGCTGCGCTTGAAGGCGACGGCCATCGGCGGCGTCGACGATGCCGATCTGCGCCAGGCGGCGGGCAAGCTGTGCCGGCGCGCGGACCACACTCGCCAGGCTCCTCACGCCTTCGGGCAGCGCCGCGTCACCCGGTTGAACCGCGCTCTCACCCCAATGCACCGGGGCGCTGCGGTCGAGCGGCACGTCGAGGTCCTCGCCGAGCGCGGCGCCAAGTGCCGTCTCGTAGCCGCGCTCGACGCTGATCTGCTCCAGCACCGAGGGGAAGAGATCGCCGCTCGCGGCGTTGAGTATCTTGGCCAGCGTGCGCGCTTCCGTCTCGACGCGCTGCAATTCGGCCTTGGCATCCTGCAGAGGCGGACGGGCAGCACTTTCGGCGGCGCGCGCTTCGGCGACCGCCTGCTCGGCGGCGATGGCGCCTAGCTCGCTCTCTTCCAGCCGGGCAAGCGCGTCCTCGACCAGCAGCCGCTTCTCGGCGGGATCGGGCAGGCCGGAAATGCGCGCCACAATATCGGAGAGCTCGCGATCGACCTCGGCAAGCTGGCGAGCGAAGCGGTCGCGGCGCTCGGCGGTCTCACGCAAAGTGCGCTCGATCTGGTGGCGCGACGCGGCCGCCTCGGCGCGTTCGGCAGTCAGCGCGGCAAGTCTTGCTTCGCTCTGCGAGAGCGTCGCGCCTGCCTGCTCGAAGGCGGCGCGGGTGGTGGCTTCGCGCTCGGCAGCACCTGCATTGTCCGAATTGAGCTCGGCTTCCTCGGCGCGGAGACGCTCGAGAATGTCGGCATTGTCGCGCACCATCCGCTCCTCGCGGGCGATGTCTGCATCGAGCTGTTGCAGGCGCCGCTCCAGCTCCGCCTGGCGCGAGCGGATGCGGCCGGCCTCTTCTTCGATCTGCGTTTTGGCGATCGACAGGCGCTGAAAGGCCGCCGCTGCGGCCGCTTCGGCGTCGCGCAGGTCGGGCAGGCGGTGGGCGGCGATGCCCTGCTCCCTCGCAGCGGCCATCTGGGCTGCGGCGCGGTCACCGACCAGCGTGGTGGCAACGGCAAGCGCCGAACGCGCTTCGCCTTCCTGGGTTTTGGCCAGCGTCCAGCGCAGATGCAGAAGCGTCGCCTCGGCCTTGCGGATGTCGGCCGACAGGTTCTTGAAGCGCGAGGCCTGGCGCGCCTGGCGCTTCAGGCTGTCGATCTGGCTTTCCAACTCGCCGACGACATCGTCCAGCCGTTCGAGGTTTTGTTCGGCCGCCTTCAGCCGAAGCTCCGCCTCGTGCCGGCGCGTGTGCAAGCCGGAGATACCGGCGGCTTCTTCGAGCAGCGCCCGGCGCGCCTGGGGCTTGGCCTGGATCAGCTCGCCGATGCGGCCCTGGCCGACCATGGAGGGCGAGCGAGCGCCGGTCGACTGGTCGGCGAAGAGCAGCTGCACGTCCTTGGCGCGCGCTTCCTTGCCGTTGATGCGGTAGAGCGAGCCCGCCTCGCGCTCGATGCGGCGCGACACCTGCAATTCATCGGCGTCGTTGAAGGCGGCGGGCGCCGTGCGGTCCGAATTGTCGAGGAAGAGCGTGACTTCGGCGGTGTTGCGCGCCGGCCGCGCGCCGGAGCCGGAAAAGATCACGTCGTCCATGCCGGACGCGCGCATGTTCTTGTAGGAGCTTTCGCCCATCACCCAGCGCAGCGCCTCGACAAGGTTGGACTTGCCGCAGCCGTTCGGCCCGACAATGCCGGTCAGCCCGCGTTCGATGACGAACTCGCCGGGCTCGACGAAGGACTTGAAACCGAGGAGGCGAAGGCGCGAAAACTTCATTCGCGCCGCTCCGCAAAGACCAATATGCCGAAGCCAAGCAGCTTCGGCGCGGCCTGGACGTCAGAGCAGAGGGTCGATGATGGCCGACATTTCCTCAATCGACATCGCCCCTTTGTAGGTCTTTCCGTTGATGAAGAAGGTCGGCGTCGAGTCGACCTTGAACTCGTCCGCTCCGCGTTTCTGGACTCCTCTCACATCGTCCAGAAGCTTCTGGTCCGTCAAGCAGGCCTCAAATGACTCCTGTGTAAAACCGGCGAGCTTGGAAATCTGCAGCAGCGCTTCCTTGGTGTTGCTGACGCCGACCCAGCTCGGCTGCTGCTTGAACAACACGTCCACCATGGCGAAATAGTTGTCCTTGGCGCAGCGTGCCAGCATGAAGCCGGCCTCGGCGCTCGGGTCGAAGGGGAATTCGCGCAGGATGTAGCGCACCTTGCCGGTGTCGATGTATTTCGACTTCAGCTCAGGGAAGGTTGTGTCGTTGAAATGCGCGCAATGCGGGCAGGTCATCGAGGCATATTCGACGATGGTGACCTTGGCGTCGTCCTTGCCGAGCTGCTTGTCGGGCAAAGCGCCGGGCTTGAGCAGTTCCGCCATGTCGACGGTGCCCTGCGCTTCCGGCACCTGAGCGGCCGCGGGCGTGGCAGGCTTGGCTGGCGTCGACGGATTGGCGGGCTTCACATCGGCCGCCTTTGCCTCTTCGCCCGAGTCGCTGCACGCGGCAAGCAGCGCCGCTGCCGGAACGGCGGCCAGCGTGGTCAGAAGGTTTCTGCGAGACAAAGAGCGGTTCATGCGAATCACCTGATATCGGTTGGATTTTGCAATGCAAGGGCTAGAAAAGGCGAGAGTTGGCGCGAATTAAGGCATCGGCATCCCCAATCCAATCGCCAAATTTTTCGGGCGCGATCACGAATATGCGATATTGACGACAATTTTGCAGCGAGCTCCACGACTTTTCCCGAAACCGCCGGAACTTTCGGGAGACATGCTCAGGGCTTTTTTTGTCCGAGGATGGTCGCGCCGAGCCGCTCGAGCGAAGCGCGCAAGCCATCATCCTCGATCTTGCCGACCGTTCGCGCCAGCTTCGATTTCTCGGCCTCGCTGAGAGGCCGCGGTTGCGGTTTCGGCCGCGCTTTCGCCGAAAGGACCGGCTTCTGCAGGATCTTGATGCGGCCTATGGCGTTGAAACCCAGGAAGGCGTTGACGCGGTTGATGACCTCACCCGCCTCATGCTGAAGATGCAGCGCCGCCATGCCTTCGCAGGCAATGATCAGCACCGCCGGCTCGAACGGATCGTCCTCATGCAGGCGGCGCGGCCACTGGATCTTTTCCGGGCGCGAGTGGCTGGCCAGGCGCGGCCCGGCGATCTCTTCCCAGGACTGCACCAGTCCGATCGAGATGCCGGCGCGCTTCTTCAGGACAGGATCGAGGATCTCGGTCGCGAGATCGCTCACCGGAACGGGATTGCCGAAGGGCCTTTTCCCTGCCATGTGCGTTCTCCGATCCTAACTCACCCGATCAATGGCACCGCAAGACCAGACCCGCAAGGCCGCAGCCGAGAAGTGCGTATCCGGAGATAGCAGCATCGCCGTCCGCCTGCTTGCCTGGTACGACGCGCATCACCGCGACCTGCCCTGGCGCGTGACGCCGAGTGCGTTCTCGCGTGGGACAAAACCCGACCCTTATCGCGTCTGGCTCTCCGAGGTTATGCTGCAGCAGACCACGGTCGAGGCGGTGAAAGCCTATTTCCGGACGTTTGTCGAGGAATGGCCGACCGTCGAGGCGCTGGCGGCAGCGCCGGCCGAGGACGTCATGAAGGCCTGGGCCGGGCTCGGCTATTACTCGAGGGCACGCAATCTCAAAGCCTGCGCCGATCTCGTGGCGCAGCGGGGCGGCCGCTTTCCCGACTCCGAGGCCGGGTTGAAGGAATTGCCGGGCATCGGCGCCTACACGGCGGCCGCCATCGCGGCGATCGCCTTCGACCGGCCTGCCGCCGTCGTCGACGGCAATGTCGAGCGTGTCATCTCGCGGCTCTATTCGGTGGAGACGCCGCTCAGCGAGGCCAAGCCGGAAATCCGCGCGCTGGTCGAGAAGCTCGTGCCACGTGCAAGGCCCGGCGATTTCGCCCAGGCGATGATGGATCTCGGCGCAACGATCTGCACGCCGCGGCGGCCGCGCTGCATGCTGTGCCCGCTGCGCGAGGATTGCAGCGCGATCCTGTCAGGCGATCCGGAGAGTTTTCCAGTCCGCCTGCCCAAGGGCGACAAGCCGCTCAGGCGCGGTGCTGCCTTTGTCGCTCAACGCGATGACGGCGCCATCCTGCTGCGCAAACGGCCGGACAAGGGGCTGCTCGGCGGCATGACCGAGGTGCCGACCACGGCGTGGACGGCGCGGGCCGACGGCGCTACGACGGCGGACGCAGCGCCCCTTCCGGCCGACTGGCGGCGCGCCGGGCGGATCGGCCATGTCTTCACCCATTTCGCGCTCGAACTCGACGTCTTCCATGCCCACATCAGGGGTGATGCGCCCAACGGGCATTTCTGGTCGCTAGCCCACGAAATTTCCGGGGAAGCGCTGCCGACCGTCATGAAAAAGGTAATCGAGGCAGCGATACCGGGCGCAACCAAAAAGCAAGCCCCGCAGCGCCCGCGTTGAAAGGACGGCAATGACTGACATCCGCCACATCGTGTTCGACATCGGCAAGGTGCTGATCCACTACGATCCGGACCTTCCGTTCAGCCGGCTGATCCCGGATGCCGAGGAGCGGAAATGGTTCTTCGACAATGTCTGCACCAGCGCCTGGAACATCGAGCAGGATCGCGGCCGTACCTGGCAAGAGGCCGAGGCGCTGCTGATCGCCGAACACCCCGATCACGCCGAGAACATCCGCAACTTCCGCCGCTGCTGGCACGAGATGGTGCCGCATGCCTATGACGACAGCGTCGCCATCATGGTCGGCCTTATCGACAGGGGCCGCGATGTGACCATGCTGACCAATTTCGCCGCCGACACGTTCGCCGAAGCCCGCCGGCGCTTCGACTTTCTCAATCGGCCGCGCGGCGTCACCGTCTCGGGCGAGATCGGCCTGATCAAGCCGGATCAGGCCATCTACGACCGTCATGTCGCATCCTTCGACCTGGAGCCGGCCGCCACACTCTTCATCGACGACAGCCAGAAGAATGTCGACGGCGCCAAGGCCGCCGGCTGGCAGGCGGTGCTGTTCACCGATGCCAAGGCGCTTCAAGCGGATCTTGAACGGCTCGGGATTGCGGCCTGAACTGAATCACTTGCGGCAATCGGTTGAGCTTTCGATTCAAGCGGATCAGCCGCCTGCCCGCTCCATTCCGAGGCGGGCGATGCGGCGCAATTCGTCGATCGGGGTGAGGCCGCCGCTGCGCTCATAGTGCCAGAAGGTCCAGCCGTTGCAGGCGTCCAAACCCTGCACCTCGGCGCCGATCTTGTGGATCGAGCCGGCGCTGTCGCCGATGGCCAGCGTGCCGTCGGCGCGCACTTTTGCAGCCCAGCGCTTCTTGGCGTCGTAAAGTGTGGCGCCCGGCGCCACCAGGCCGGTGTCGATCAGGCTTATGAAGGCGACGCGCGGCTCGGCGCGCTTGCCGGACAGCACGGTGAGGTCGGCCTCATCCAGCGGGCGCACGGCGGCGATGCGCTCATTGGCGGCATCGATGTAGGATTGCTCGCGCTCGATGCCGACGAAGTGGCGGCCGAGGCGCTTGGCGACGGCGCCTGTGGTGCCGGAGCCGAAGAAGGGATCGAGCACGACATCGCCCGGCTTGGTCGAGGCCATTATGATGCGGGCCAGCAGCGCTTCCGGCTTCTGCGTGGGATGCAGCTTGTTGCCGTTCTCGTCTTTCAGGCGCTCGGCGCCGGTGCAGATCGGGAACAGCCAGTCAGAGCGCATCTGCAAATCGTCATTCGAGGCCTTGAGCGCTTCGTAGTTGAAGGTGTAGCCCTTGGACTTCTGGTCGCGCGAGGCCCAGATCATCGTCTCATGCGCGTTCTGGAAGCGGCGGCCGCGGAAATTCGGCATCGGGTTGGTCTTGCGCCAGACGACGTCGTTCAGGATCCAGAAGCCGAGATCCTGCATCCTGGCACCGACGCGGAAGATGTTGTGGTAGGAGCCAATCACCCAGATCGTGCCATTGGGCTTCAGCACGCGTCGCGCGGCAAGCAGCCAGGCGCGGGTGAAGGCGTCATAGGCATCAAAACTCTCGAACCGGTCCCAGTCGTCGTCGACGGCGTCGACCTTGGACTGGTCGGGCCGATGCAGGTCGCCGTCGAGTTGCAGGTTGTAAGGCGGATCGGCGAAGATGACGTCGATCGACTTTTCCGGCAGCCTGTCGAGGGCGGCGACGCAATCGCCTTTGAGGATCGTGTCCAGCCATTCGGACTGCTGGGGAGCGTGGGAAAGCTCGTCGAGAAGACGCACGGCAGACATCAAAACACCCAAAGCACACGTTACGGTTTACTGGCCGTTATGGTTACCGATCAGCGTAAACATTCGGTGAAGGTCGGGCGAGAGCCTGCGCCACTGATTTGCGAACATCGGCCCATTGGTGTATGCCGCGCCGCTTGGGCCAGTCAGGCCATTTTCCTCCCAGCTTCGGATTGCCAATGCCCCAGCCAGACCTTGTCATTTTCGATTGCGACGGCGTGCTCGTCGATTCCGAAATCATCGCCGCGCGCGTCGAGGCCGAGCTTCTGACATCGGCCGGATACGAAATTTCGGCGGAGGAGCTTGCCGAGACCTATGCCGGGCTGACTTTCAAGGACATCCTGATGCGGGTCGAGGAAAAATCTCACCTTCCCTTCCAGGCCTCGCTGATCGACCGCGCCGAGGAACTCGTCGATCGCAAGCTGCGCAGCGACGTGCGCATCATCGACGGCGCACGCGAGGCGGTGGCGGCGGTGACCACGCCGCGCGCCGTCTGCTCCAATTCGCGCACCGAGCGGATCGAGTTCATGCTTGAAAAGGTGCGCCTGCTGCCCTTCTTCGCCGGCCGCATCTTTTCGGGGCTCGACATCCCCAGCAAGAAGACCAAGCCGGCACCGGACGTGTTCCTCTATGCCGCCGAACAGCTCGGCGCCAACCCGAAGAACACTTTCGTCATCGAGGATTCGGTGCACGGCGTCACCGGCGCCAGGACGGCGGGCATGCGCGTCATCGGCTTCACCGGCGCGGGGCACAGCTATCCCGGCCATGCCGACTCGCTGACCGAAGCGGGCGCCGAAACCGTCATCCGCCGTTTGGCGGAACTCGGCAGCACGATTGCGGCATTGTCGGAGTGGTCGGAGGACGCTTAACCGCGGAAGCGCGATTGGCGGCGAACCAGATTAGTTTGTCGCCGCCGCGGCGACGCGCTTCTTCCTCTTGGCCTTGGACTTGTCCGTCGCTGCCGGCGCGTTCTCGTCATAGCCGGCATAGGCTTGGTAGTCGCGGGCGGTCGGCTCCGGCACTACGACGTTGGTGTCGGTGAAGACGAACTGCGTCGCGGCAGACGGATCGGTGACCTGCACCTGATACTGATGAAGCTGCGAATAGAGCACGTCAGGCCCATGTTGGACCGCGATGCGGATCGGCATCGTCACGGTACCGGGCGTGAACAGCGGTCCCGGCACGACCTTGCCGGCCACCGCGATCTTCATCGTCAGCTGGCCGTTTTCGTGAGTGCAGTCGCGCGTCACGTCGGTGATCGAGGCCTGGTAAATGATCTTGGCGGGATCGCGATTGGGGTCGACGGGTTGACCGTTCGGTCCGGTCTGTGCGGCTGCGGCTGCCTCGGCTTCAGCGTCCGCCGCGGCATCGACTTTCTTTTTCTTCGTCTTGGCGGCGGCGCCCTTAGCATAGGTATTGAAGAAGGCGGTGCCGTCGCGCAGCGTCACTTTCGGGCAGTAGGCGCGCAACTGGCTGGCAAGCACCTTGGGGTCCTGCGGCGGTGGCGGCGCGGTCGGGTCCTTCTTGCTGAAGCCGAAGTTCAAAATGCCATTGTCGCTCGATTGGCAGCCTGCGGCGGCAAGCATAAAGCCGGTGAGCGCCAGACCCGCGACAACACGGCGGTTGACCGAATAAAACCTCATGAACTGCACTTCCCTCTCACAAAGCCGGTGACGTATATCAACGCCGCGGCGAAAATGCGACTGAGCCGGCTCGGAAAATTAACCAATTTGCCGTGGATGACGCGGCCGGCAGCAATGGGTTCTTGACGATGCAATATGTGAGTACCCGCGGGGATGCGCCCGTGCTTGGATTTTCGGACGCGGTGCTGGCCGGACTGGCGCGCGACGGCGGGCTTTACCTGCCGCGCGAATGGCCGCAGTTCTCGTCCGCCGATATTCGCGCGATGCGCGGCCTCGCCTATCCCGACCTTGCCATCCGCGTCTTGACACCCTTCCTCGGCGGCGAGATCGCCGCACCCGTCTTCGAACGGCTGGTGCGTGAAGCCTACGCGACTTTCCGGCACGATGCGGTCTGCCCGCTGGTGCAGACGGGCAAAAACACCTTCATCCTCGAGCTCTTCCACGGCCCGACGCTGGCCTTCAAGGACGTGGCGATGCAGCTGCTCGCGCGGCTGATGGACCATGTGCTGGTCGAACGGGGCAACCGCGCGACCATCGTCGGCGCCACCTCCGGCGACACCGGGGGCGCGGCAATAGACGCCTTCGCCGGCCGCGACCGCACCGATATCTTCATCCTTTTCCCCAACGGCAAGGTCTCGCCGGTGCAGCAGCGGCAGATGACGACGTCGAGCGCGGCGAACGTGCACGCGCTGTCGATCGAAGGCAATTTCGACGATTGCCAGGGCCTGGTGAAGGATATGTTCAACGACCACGGCTTCCGCGACAGGGTGTCGCTGTCGGGCGTCAATTCGATCAACTGGGCCCGCATCATGGCCCAGATCGTCTATTACTTCTCCTCGGCGCTGTCGCTGGGCGCGCCCGACCGGCCGGTGTCATTCACCGTGCCGACCGGCAATTTCGGCGATATTTTCGCCGGTTATGCCGCCAAGCGAATGGGGCTGCCGGTCGAGCGGCTGATCATCGCCACCAACGACAACGACATATTGGCGCGCACGCTTGCAAGCGGCGAATACCGCACCAAGGGCGTGTTCGCCACCACCTCGCCGTCGATGGACATCCAGGTGTCCTCGAACTTCGAGCGGCTGCTGTTCGAGGCGGCGGGCCGGGATGCCGCGACGGTCAGGCGCTACATGAACGGGCTGAAGCAGTCCGGCGCCTTCACCGTCGAAGCGGGCGAAATGGCGAGGATCCGTACAGAGTTCGACGCCGGCCGCGCCAGCGTCGACGAGGTCGCGGCAACCATCCGCCAGACGCTTGCAGCGAGCAGCTATCTGCTCGATCCGCACACGGCCGCCGCCATGCACGTAGCGGCCGGCCATATGTCGGGCGCCGTGCCCATGGTGGTTCTCGGCACCGCGCATCCGGCCAAATTCCCGGCGGCGGTCAAGGCCGCCAGCGGCGTTACGCCAGCGCTGCCCGCTTGGCTCGCCGGCTTGATGACAGCCGACGAAAAGTACACCATACTTCCATCCGAGCTGAAAATGGTGGAAGAATACGTGAGCCGCCACACGCGGGCGGCCCGTTAGGGAGTAGTTGCCATATGGGTGTTGAGGTAAGCCGTCTGTCGAACGGCCTGACGGTCGCCACCGAAACCCTTCCAAGCCTCGAATCCGTTGCCCTTGGCGCCTGGGTCAAGTCGGGCGCACGCAATGAACGCGACGAAGAGCACGGCATGGCCCATCTGCTCGAGCACATGGCTTTCAAGGGAACGAAACGGCGCAGCGCCTTCGAGATCGCCTCGGAAATCGAGAATGTCGGCGGCGAGATCAACGCCGCCACCAGCGTCGAGACGACCTCCTACTACGCCAGGGTGCTTTCCGCCGACGTGCCGCTCGCGGTCGACATCCTGGCCGACATCCTGCAGGAATCGGAGTTCGATCCGGAGGAACTGGAGCGCGAGCAGCATGTGATCCTGCAGGAGATCGGCGCCGCGCACGACACGCCCGACGACATCGTTTTCGACCGTTTCACCGAAACCGCCTTCCGCCACCAGACCATTGGCCGCTCGATCCTCGGCACGCCGGAGACGGTCAAATCCTTCACCTCCAGGCAGTTGCACGATTTCATTGAACGGCAATATGGCGCCGAGCGCATGGTGATCGTGGCCGCCGGCGACATCAAGCACGACAATTTTGTGCGCGAGGTGGAAAGGCAGCTCGGCGGCTTCCGCGCCAAGGCCACCAGCAACATCCCGCAATATGCGCAATATGTCGGCGGCGACTTCCGCGAGGACCGCGACCTGATGGACGCGCAGATCGTGCTCGGCTTCGAGGGCCGCGCCTACCATGTGCGCGACTTCTACGCCTCGCAGGTGCTGTCGATGATCCTCGGCGGCGGCATGTCGTCGAGGCTGTTCCAGGAAGTGCGCGAGAAGCGCGGCCTGTGCTATTCGGTCTATGCCTTCCACTGGGGCTTTTCCGACACCGGCATTTTCGGTGTGCATGCGGCGACCGGACAGAGTGATATCGCCAAGCTGGTGCCGGTCATCATCGACGAATTGCAGAAGGCCGGGGAAAGCATCCAGCAGGATGAGCTCGACCGCGCACGCGCGCAATATCGGGCCGGCCTCATCATGTCGGCCGAAAGCCCGGCAAGCCGCGCCTCGCAGATCGCCAGGCAGTTGCTGCTGTTCGGGCGGCCGATCGCCAAGGAGGAGTTGATGGAGCGGCTGGCGGCGCTGACGGTCGAGCGGCTGACCGATCTCTCCTCGCGGCTGTTCTCGACCAAGCCGACGCTGACGGCGGTCGGCCCCGTGGGCACGCTGGCGCCCTACGAGGCGATCCTCGAATCGCTTGCGGGCCCGCAGACGACGGCTCGCAGGCTCGCCGTCTAACCTTCGTTCCAAAGTCGTGTTCGCGCTTCCTTTCTTTCGCCGCGACCTGCCGGCACTGAAGGGCGAAAAGGTCACGTTGCGCGTGCCTTTGACCAACGACTACCGCGAATGGTCGACGCTGCGCGGCGAAAGCCGCGCCTTTCTGGAGCCATGGGAGCCGCGCTGGCAGCCTGACGAGCTCGACCGCACCGCCTGGCGGCTGCGCATCGGCCGCTACCGCGAGGACTATGCGCAAGGCACGGCCATTGCCTTCTTCATCTTCGAGAAGTCGAGCGGCAAGCTCGCCGGCGGCATCACGCTCGGCAACATCCGCCACGGTGTCGCGCAAAGCGGCCACATCGGCTACTGGATCGGCGAGCGCTTCGGCGGCCGTGGACTGATGACCGACGCGGTCAAGGTGGTGTCGCGTTTTGCCTTCGATACGCTGCGGTTGCACCGGATCGAGGCTGCCTGTATTCCCGACAACGCACGGTCGATCCGCGTGCTTGAAAAAGCCGGATTCCGGCGCGAAGGACTTCTCAGATCCTATCTCCGGATCAACGGCATCTGGCAGGATCACTACCTCTACGCCCGGATCGCGGACGATCCGCCGGGTGATGGAACGAAGGGCTGATATGTGACGACTTTTTCGCGAATCGCGTCGCTGTTCGCCCTCATCCTGGCGCTCTTCGTCACGCTTTCAGCGGTTGCGCCGGCATTGGCCGTCGAGCCGATCAAGATTGCCCGCGACGACAAGGCGCTCGACCTTTCGGGCGCAGTCGAGATCTACCGGAACCAGGGCGAGAATTTCCAGGTCTCGACCGCGCCCGGCCCCGACGGCATCGTGCGGCGCATCGAGGTCGAGGCCAATGACGCGCGCTCGACCGGCGACTGGGCGGTGTTCGCGCTCGCCAACACCACCGACCAGCAGCTCGACAGGCTGATCGTCGCGCCGCATTTCCGCCTGGTGAATTCCGGTATTTTCTGGCCCGATCTCGGCTCGACGCGCATCGCGGCGATCACGCCCAGCGAAGGCTTCGCGCTCGACCGCCAGACCAGCCCCGACGCCGATGTGTTCCGAGTGACGCTCAACCCCGGAACGGTCGTCACCTTCATCGCCGAGCTCGCCTCGCCCAAGCTGCCACAGGTCTATCTGTGGGACCCGGAATCCTACAAGGACTCGGTCAATTCCTACACGCTGTTCCGCGGCATCGTCATCGGCATCGCCGGCCTCTTGGCGCTGTTCCTGACCATCCTGTTCGTCGTCAAGGGAACCTCGATGTTCCCGGCCACCGCCGCGCTTGCCTGGGCGGTGCTCGCCTATATCTGCGTCGATTTCGGCTTCCTCAACAAGGTCATCGAAATCTCGCCCGGCAACGAGCAGATGTGGCGGGCCGGTACTGAGGTGGCGCTGGCGGGTACCTTCGTGGTGTTCCTGTTCGCCTATCTCAACCTCAACCGATGGCACGGCCATTTCAGCTACGGCGCGCTGGTCTGGATCCTCGGGCTGCTACTGATTGCCGGCGTGGCCATCGTCGATCCGGCGGTCGCCGCCGGCATCGCCCGCATCTCGTTTGCCGCCACCGCGCTCACCGGCCTCGGCCTCATCATCTTCCTCGGAATTCGCGGCTATGACCGCGCGATCATGCTGGTGCCGAGCTGGGTGATGGTGCTGCTCTGGCTATGCGGCTCGTGGATGGCGATCACCGGCATGCTGGACAACGACATCGCCCAGCCGGCGCTCGGCGGCGGTCTGATCCTGATCATCCTGTTGATCGGCTTCACCGTCATGCAGCACGCTTTTGCCGGCGGCGCGCTGCACCAGGGCCTGTTTTCCGACCTCGAGCGCCAGGCGCTTGCAGTCGCCGGCTCGGGCGACATCGTTTGGGACTGGGACGTGCTGCGCGACCGCGTGGTGACCAAGCCCGACATCAGCCTGCAGCTCGGCCTTGCCCCCAACAGCCTTTCGGGCGCCGCCCGCAACTGGCTGCCGGTGCTGCATGCCGACGACCGCGACACCTTCCGCACCACGCTGGACGTGGTGCTGGAGCACCGCCGCGGTCGCGTGGCCCAGAATTTCCGCCTGCGCGGCGCCGACGGGCATTATCATTGGTTCTCGCTGCGCGCCCGTCCCGTGATCGGGTCGGATGGCGAGGTGATCCGCTGCGTCGGCACCATGGTCGACGTGACCGAGCAGAAGAAGTCCGAGGAAAGGCTGCTGCACGACGCCGTGCACGACAACCTGACCGGCCTGCCTAACCGCGAGCTGTTCATGAACCGGCTGGAGGCGATCATCTCGATCGCCCGCACCGAGGACAAGGTGCGCCCGACCGTCTTCGTCATCGACATCGACCGTTTCAAGCAGGTCAATGACGGGCTCGGCATTTCGGCCGGCGACACCATCCTGCTGACCATTGCGCGCCGGCTGCACCGGCTCTTGAAGCCCAAGGATTCGCTGTCGCGCTTTGCCGGCGACCAGTTCGCGCTGATGCTGCTGTCGGAACAGGATCCGGCCCGCATCGCCGCCATGGCCGATGCCATCAAGCATGCGATCAACAATCCGATCACCTTTGCCAAGCGCGAGATCGTGCTCACCGCCTCGATCGGCCTGATCACCTGGACGACGGCGCAAACCTCGTCGGAGGACATGGTCAAGGACGCCGAGCTTGCCATGCATCAGGCCAAGCGTTTCGGCGGCGACAGGATCGAGCCGTTCCGGCCGGCCTTCCGCACCGTCGGCACCGACAGGCTGCAGTTCGAATCCGACCTTCGCCGCGCCATCGAGCGCCGCGAATTCACGCTCGCCTACCAGCCGATCGTGCGGCTGGAGGATGGCAGCGTCGCCGGCTTCGAGGCGCTGCTCAGATGGGACCATCCGCGGCGCGGCATGATCCCGCCGGGAGACTTCATCCCGGTGGCTGAGAATTGCGGCCTGATCGTGCAGCTCGGCCTGTTCGCCATGCAGCAGGCGGCCGAGGATCTGGCGGCCTGGCAGAAGCAGATCGGCGACGCGCCGCTGTCGGTTTCGGTCAACCTCTCCAGCCGGCAGCTCATCCGCCGCGACCTGGTCAGCGACGTGCGCTCCGTCATTGCGCGGGCCAACTTGAAGCCGCGCTGCTTCCGGCTCGAACTCACCGAATCGCTGGTGATGGACAATCCCGAGCAGACCGCGCATGTGCTGACCAAGCTCAAGCAGCTCGGCATCGGACTGTCGCTCGACGATTTCGGCACCGGCTATTCATCGCTCTCCTACCTGACGCGCTTCCCCTTCGACACGATCAAGATCGACAAGAGCTTCGTCGACGACGCAACGCCGAAACGTGCGGTGCTGCTCAAGTCCATGGTCAACATGGCCCATGAGCTTGGCCTGTCGGTCGTCGCCGAAGGAATCTCCGACGAGAGCGACGCGCTGGAGCTGCGCCAGATGGGCTGCGAATATGTCCAGAGCTTCATGTTCGGCGCGCCGATGCCCGGCGACCAGGTGCTGAAGACGCTGAGGGAGCAG
Source organism: Mesorhizobium sp. WSM3868 (assembly GCF_002294785.1). NCBI lineage: Bacteria > Pseudomonadati > Pseudomonadota > Alphaproteobacteria > Hyphomicrobiales > Phyllobacteriaceae > Mesorhizobium > Mesorhizobium sp. WSM3868. The sequence continues at coordinate 283,729 of NZ_NSGB01000006.1, forward strand.
TACCCGCTCACGCAGGCTTAGAGGGCGTTGCTTCGGCGCTTACGAACTGCGGTGACCTTCCAACTCGTCATCACCCTAAACGCTCAGAGCGCCGCCATTCCTCAGAGCTGATGACGAAGCCAAGGCGGGTTCGACTGATCCCGCAGGTCGGCAAAGGCGTTTAAGCGTGCCCCGCGGCGGCGCTCAAATGGGCGAGATCGATGCCGATCGAGGCAAGGATGCGATCGTATTTGCGCTCGATGTCGGCGTCGAACAGCAGCTCAGGCGTCGCCGGGCAGGTCAGCCAGCCATTCTCGGCGATCTCGCTTTCGAGCTGGCCTGCGCCCCAGCCGGAATAGCCGAGCGCCATCAGGGCATGACGCGGCCCGCGACCCGTCGAGATGGCGCGCAGGATGTCGACCGTGGCGGTCAGGCAGATGTCGTCGGAGACGTTGAGCGAGGATTCCACGCGATAGTCGCCGGAATGCAGCACGAAGCCGCGGCTGCGGTCGACAGGCCCGCCATTGCGCACGACGAAATCGCGGGCATGCGCCGGCAAGCGGATGGCTTCCTGCTCGTTCACGATGCCAAGCTGCACCAGAAGGTCCGGGAACAGCATCTGCTGCGTCTGATTGATGATCAGGCCCATGGCGCCCTCGTCGCTGTGGGCGCAGATATAGATGACGGAGCGCGTGAAGCGGTCGTCCTTCATGCCGGGCATGGCAATCAGGAACTGATCGTCGAGAAAGCCGCGTCCGGCCAACTTCTTTTTGTGACGCAACAAGTCCATGGAGCTGAGGGTAACCCGTTTCCGCGGCGCCGAAAAGATGGTCAGGCTGCCCGATGTCACGCAAATATGATACGGGCGGGAACATGAAATCATTGCGCGGCCAAGAACGGGCGATCAAATCACCGTCATGCGATACCTGAAAATTGTGGCGCTCGGCGCCGTCGTCGGCCTGGCAGCGGGGCAGCCGGCCGAGGCATCATCCTCGGCCTGGTACAACAGCGAAGGCGGCAAGGTGCGGCTGGTGACCAGCGGCAAGCCGGACGAGACGGGCAAGATCCACGGCGTGCTCGACATCGCGCTGAAGCCAGGCTGGAAAACCTATTGGCGCGATCCCGGCGACGCCGGTGTGCCGCCGCAGATCGACATCTCGGCCAGCACCAACATCGCAGATGCAAAGCTGTCGTTTCCGCCGCCGCAGCGCCACGACGACGGCTACGGCAAATGGGCCGGCTACGACCGTCCCGTATCGCTGCCGGTGACCTTCACGCTGTCGGCGCCCGACCAGCCGGCGACGATCGATGCCAACGTCTTTCTCGGCATTTGCGAGACGATCTGCATTCCGGTGCAAACGAGGCTCAGCCTCGATCCTGCTTCCGATCCGGACAACCCCACCGACGCGGCGCTGGTGAAGACGGCGCTTGCAACGCTCCCTGCCCCGGCGCGACCTGATTTCGGCATCCGCGTGCTGCCCGGCGATCACGAGACGCTCATCGTCGAGGCGCATTCGCCCGGCGATGCCGAGTCCGTCGACTTTTTCATCGCGGGCGAGCGCGACTATATGTTCGGCGCGCCGGTGCGCAGCGAGAAGGACGGCAAGCTTGTTTTCACCGTGCCGATCCTCGACCGGCCGTCGGCGACGCCCACGGATGGCGGGCTCTACTACACGCTGACAAGCGCCGAAGGTGCGGTGGACGGGATGCTGCCTTTCCCTTGAGCCAATTCGTCGTGGAGCCGCAATTCCGAATGGAAAACCGCTGGGCACTTTTCCTGGCATTGCTCTGAACGGTTGCGGAATGCGCCCCGGTTCGATATCGCAGGCACAGATCCTTCCCAATCTCCCGAACGAGGAAACCATGACCATTTCGGTTGGCGAAAAACTGCCCGAGGCGACTTTCAAGGTGATGACCGCCGATGGCGCCAAGCCGATGACCAGCGCCGAGATTTTCGCCGGCAAGAAGGTGGTGCTGTTCGGCGTTCCCGGCGCCTTCACGCCGACCTGCAGCAACAACCATCTGCCGGGCTATCTCGAGAACCACGACGCCATCGTGGCGCGCGGCGTCGACACTATCGCGGTCGTCTCGGTCAACGACGTCCATGTCATGGGCGCCTGGGCACGCTTCACCGGTGGCGAAGGCAAGATCCTCTATCTCGCCGACGGCAGCGGAGACTTCGCCAAGTCGGTCGGACTCGACAACGACCTTTCCGCGAACGGCATGGGGCTGCGCTCGAAGCGCTTTTCGATGATCGTCGATGACAGCAAGGTCGTGGCGCTCAATGTCGAAGCCAAGCCGGGTGTCGACGAGAGTGGGGCGGCCAAGATCCTCGAGCAGCTCTGATGCTCGACATCGTCTGGCGCGCCATCGCGATCGGCATCGGCGCCACGGTCTTCATGGACGTCTGGGCGATTATCCTCAACAAGGCGTTCGGGCTGCCGCGGCCGAATTGGGGCATGGTCGGCCGCTGGGTCCGGCATCTGCCCGAGAAGGTCTTCCATGACGATATCAGTCAGGCCGCCCTCTACACGCATGAAAAGGCGCTGGGCTGGGCGTTCCACTATCTCGTCGGAATTCTCTACGGCGTGATCCTGATCGTGCTGGCGGGAACGGGCTGGCTGGCGGCGCCGACCTTCCTGCCGGCCTTCATCCTCGGCATCGTCACCGTCGGCGCCGGCTGGTTCCTGCTGGCGCCCGGCATGGGCGCCGGCTGGGCAGCGTCGAGGACGCCCAACCCGATGCTGGTGCGCGCGCTCAACCTCGTCTCGCACACGGTCTTCGCCCTCGGCCTGTTCTCCACGGCGCTGGCGATCCGGTAGAGAACGTCAGGCGCGTCAATAGCTCTGCGTCGAACGCCTGGCCGCCGGCTTACGGGTCGGAGCACCAGCCTTCTGCGGCGCAGCCGCAACCAGTGCCGGCCGCGCCTGCTTCGGCTTGAACGGCGCCATGCCTTGCCTTGCCAGTTCGTCGGCGCGCTCGTTCTCCGGGTGGCCGGCATGGCCCTTCACCCAATGCCAGATAACCTTGTGGCGCCTGTTGGCCTCGTCGAGCGCCTGCCAGAGCTCACCGTTCTTGACCGGCTTCCTCTCGCCGGTCTTCCAGCCGTTCTTCTTCCAGCCATGGATCCATTTGGAAATGCCGTCCATGACGTATTTGCTGTCGGTATAGAGATCGACCGTGCACGGCTCCTTCAGCGCATCGAGCGCGCTGATGGCGGCAAGCAGTTCCATGCGGTTGTTGGTGGTCTCGGCCTCGCCGCCCGACAGCTCCTTGGTGACGCCGTTGTAGCGCAGCACCGCGCCCCAGCCGCCCGGCCCGGGATTGCCCGAGCAGGCGCCGTCGGTGAAGATCTCGATTTGCTTGTTCATGTCAGTCCGTATTCGGATGGAGACTTGATCGCCCGGTGGAAGCGCATGCGGCGGATATATTCGGTCGGATCGCGCTTAATCACTAGCCCGCCGTTGGGAATGGTCAGCCAATCATAGAGCCTGGTCAGCATGAAGCGTAGCGCCGAGCCGCGCGCCAGCATCGGCAGCGCCGCTTTTTCCTCGCCCTCAAGCGGCCTCACCGACTGGTAGCCGGCAAGCAGCGCGGCCCCTTTGGTGAGGTTGAAGGAAAAGTCCTTCTCGAAGCACCAGGCGTTGAGGCACGTGGCGACATCATAGGCATAGAGGTCGTCGCAGGCGAAATAGAAATCGATCAGCCCCGACAGTTTCTCGCCAAGGAAGAAGACATTGTCCGGGAAGAGATCCGCGTGGATGATGCCTTGTGGCAGGTGGGTCGGCCAGTTGCGCCCAAAATCGAGGAAGTCCGCGTCGACTTCGGCCGCGAGCCCCGGCTCGACCTCGTCGGCGCGGTCGCGCGACGCCGCCCAGAGCTTGCGCCAGCCGTCGATGGCAAGCGCGTTCGGCCGCTTCATCGGGAAATCCCGCCCGGCGAGATGGAGCGCGGCCAACGCCTTGCCGACCTCGCCGCAATGCGCTGCCGTCGGGCGCCTCAGCGACAGGCCCTCGAGAAAGGTGATGATGACGGCCGGCCGCCCGGCGAGCGTGCCGATGACGGTTCCGTCATGCGCGGTGACCGGAAGCGGGCAGGAAATGCCTTTTCGCGCGAGATGGCCCATCAGGCCGAGGAAAAAGGGCAGATCGGCCTTGTCGACGCGCTTCTCGTAGAGCGTCAATATGTAGGAACCGGTGGAAGCATGGACGAGAAAATTCGAGTTCTCGGTCCCTTCGGCGATGCCCTTGTAGGACAGGAGCTCGCCCACCGGATAGGCTTTCAGAAACGCGCTGAGCTCGTTTTCGTTGACGTCGGTGTAGACGGCCATCTGGGTTTACGCGGCTCCGTTGACGAAGGCCATGTCGGCCGCCGTCAGTTCGACATCGCGCAACACCCGCATCACCGGAAAATCCTCCGTTTCCGTGGCCGTGATGGCCAGATCGATGGTGACGTCGAAGCGTTGCCGGAACGCGTCGATGATCTCGTCGACGATGATTTCCGGCGCCGAGGCGCCGGCCGACAGGCCGAGGGTCGAAATCCTGCCGATCTCATCCCACGGAATTTCGGAGGCGCGCTGCACGAGAAGCGACATCGCGGCGCCCGCGCGCTCCGCCACTTCGACAAGACGCCGCGAGTTGGACGAGTTCGGCGCGCCGACGACGAGGAAAAGGTCGGCACCGGCGGCCGTCTCCTTCACCGCCTCCTGTCGGTTGGTGGTGGCGTAGCAGATCGATTCGGCGGCCGGGGCGTGAAGCTCGGGGAAACGCTCTTGCAGCGCCCGGATGATGCCGGCGGTGTCCTCGACGGACAGCGTCGTCTGGGTGACGAAGCCAAGCGCAGCCGGGTCCGCCGGCACGAAGGTTGCCGCATCCGCCTCGGTCTCGATCAGGGTCACGGCTCCTTCCGGCAACTGGCCCATCGTACCGATCACTTCCGGATGGCCGGCATGGCCGATCAGGAGCACATGGCGGCCGAGCCGCTGGTGCCGCATCGCCTGCTTGTGCACCTTCGACACCAGCGGACAGGTGGCATCGAGGTAGAACAGGTTGCGCGCCTCGGCGTCGGCCGGCACCGATTTCGGCACCCCATGCGCGGAAAAGACGACCGGCGACTGACGATGCTCGGGCGGGATCTCGGACAATTCCTCGATGAACACCGCGCCCAGGCTCTGCAGCCCCTCGACGACATAGCGGTTGTGCACGATCTCATGGCGGACATAGACCGGCGCGCCGTATTTCTTCAGCGCCAGCACGACGATCTGGATGGCACGGTCGACGCCGGCGCAGAAGCCGCGCGGCTGGCAAAGCCTGATCGTCAGCGGTGGCTTTTTTTCAATCATCAAAACGGGCCGGTTCAGTCGGAAAGCTGAAGGCGAAATGAGGCGTGCACCCCTGCCCTGTCAAGAGCGGCGCTCACTCCTCCTTCGCCGGGCGGCGAAGCCTGAGGATCAGCACCGCGGCAAGGGCGGCGGCAAGGCCATACCAGGTGACGGCATATTGCAGGTGGTTGTTCGGCAGATCGATGATGGTGACGCCGCCGACCGGCAGACCGCCGGGGTTAGGGGTCTTGTCGGCATCGATGAAGAAGGGCACCAGCACGGCTCCCGCTGGCAGCCCGGCGCTCGAGGCCATGACGTCGCGGTCCTTCCAGTAGAAGATGTTCTTGGCGACGTCGTTGTCGGGCAGCATCATCGAGGGTTTTTCGGGCAGCGGATTGCGGGCAAGCCCGGTCACCGTCACCGTGCCGGCGACCTCGCCCTGCTTCCGCTTGGCAGGATCCTTGAGATCGTAAGGCACGAAGCCGCGGTTGACGAGCACGAAGCGGCCGTCGTCGAGCCGCAGGGGCGTGTAGACATTGAAGCCCGTGTCGCCTTCCCGAGTGGCGAAGAAATGCCGTTCGCCCTGGTGCAGGAAAGTGCCGGTTACAGTCACCGGCGTGTAGTCGACATCGTGTGTGGCGGCGAATTCTTTCTCGACATCGGTCAGTGGCAACGGTGCCGCATGGGTGCGCTTGTCGATGGTATCGATCAGCCCTTCCTTCCAGTGCAAGCGCTGGACCTGCCATGTGCCGAGGCCGAGGAGAATGGCGAACAGGACAAGGCCGAGCCCAAGCAGCAGTGCCGAGCGCGGCCGCGAAGCGCCGGCAGTCGAGGAGGTCGCATCGCTCATTGGCCGCTGTCCAGCCTGCCTTCCGCGGCCTTCTTGGAATATTGCAGGGTGATCAGCACGCCCTTGATCAGGCGCAGCGCCGCCAGGCTCAGCACCAGCGCCAGCGGTATCCACAAAATGAAATGCAGCCAGAGCGGCGGGCTTAGCGTCACTTCCATCCACAGCGCCAGGCCAACGACGATGAAGCCGATGATCAGGATGACGAAGACCGCCGGACCGTCGCCGGCATCGGCAAAGGAATAGTCGAGGCCGCAATTGTAGCAGCGCTTGCCGACGGTGAGGAAGCCGGAGAACAGCTTGCCCTCGCCGCAGCGCGGGCAATGGCCGCGCAGCCCGGCCGAGATCGGGTCGACGGGTGGCCAGATCGCCTTGTCTTCGCTCATGTCCGCACCGTAGACCCGTTCGGTTAAAAAGATAAGGCGGCCACGTCGCCGCAGCCGCCTCGTGAACTCAATCCATCGGTCTCAGTGGGCTTCGATTACCGCGCCGCTCGAGGCCCAGACATAGATCGCGGTGAACAGGAACAGCCAGACCACGTCGACGAAATGCCAGTACCAGGCGGCCGCCTCGAAGCCGAAATGCTGCTTCGGGGTGAAATCGCCCCGCATCGCCCGGATCAGGCAGACGAGCAGGAAGATGGTGCCGATGATGACGTGGAAGCCGTGGAAGCCAGTCGCCATGAAGAAGGTGGCGCCGTAGATCGAGTCCTTGAAGCCGAACGGAGCGTGCATGTACTCGTAGGCCTGCACCATGGTGAACAGCATGCCGAGGCCGACGGTCAGGATCAGGCCGTTGATCAGGCCCTTGCGGTCGCCGTGCAGCAGCGAGTGGTGCGCCCAGGTCACCGTCGTGCCCGACAGAAGCAGGATGATGGTGTTGTAGAGCGGCAGGTGGAAGGGATCGAGAACCTCCAGACCTTTTGGCGGCCAAACGCCGCCCGTGAAAGCGGTGCGGGCATATTGCGCGGCCTCGCCCGGGAATAGGCTGGCGTCGAAGAAGGCCCAGAACCAGGCGACGAAGAACATCACCTCGGAGGCGATGAACATGATCATGCCGTAGCGCAGGTGCAGCGAAACGACGCGCGTGTGGTGGCCCTCATGCGCTTCCTTGATGGTGTCCGACCACCAGGCGAACATCGTGTAGAGCACGATGATCAGGCCGATGAAAAACAGCCACGGATTGGCGATGTTGTGGCCGAAGATTGGGAAGCTGCCGGCCTTCAGATACTGCATAAGGCAAACGCCGCCGACGGCCGTGACCAATGCGCCGATCGAGCCCAGGAAAGGCCAAGGGCTGGGATTGACGAGATGGTAGTCGTGGTTCGGTTTTGCGTGCGCGTCTGCCATATCAACCCCCGAGGCTTGCTTCGGAATCTGGAACTTTGTTGCTGCTGCGAGCGGCCGGCGCGGACGACGCGATTGGCTGCTTCTTTTCGACCGGGAACATGGTGTAGGACAGGGTGATGGTCTTCAAGTCCTTCAGTTCCGGCACGTTGACGATGTCTGGATCGACATAGAACACGACCGGCATGTCCAGCGTCTCACCGGGCTTGAGCGTCGTGTCGGTGAAGCAGAAGCACTCCACCTTGTTGAAATAGGCGCCGGCCATTTCCGGCTGCACATTGAAGGAGGCGCGTCCGGTGATGGGGCGATCGAACTTGTTGGTGGCGCTGTAATGCGCCTGCGTGGTCTCGCCGATCTTGATCGTCACCGAGCGCGCGACGGGCTCGAACTGCCACGGAATGCCATTGGTGTTGGCGTCGAAGCGGATGGTGATGTCGCGGTCGAGCACGCGACCGGCATATTGCTTCTCGGCGCGCTGCGTCGTGCCGCCATAGCCGGTGACCTGGCAGAACATCTTGTAGAGCGGGACCGCCGCATAGGCCATGCCGACCATGCCAGTGAAGAAAGCAAGGCAGACCGCCACGACGATGCGGTTGCTGTTCTTCCCGATGGGTCCGGTCTCGCCGCTCATCGCCGCCTCACATCAAATTCGTCGGTATCAGGCCGGAGGCATGGTGGCCGAAGCGCACGATGGTGGCGATGTAGAAGATGATGACGAGCGCGGCCAGCGCGACGCCGATGGCAACGGAGCGGCTGCGCCGCGCCTTCCGCTGGCGTTCGGTCAAGGTGACCAGTTCGAGGTTCTTGTCGGCCACGATCATACTCCCCCCATGACGAGGGCACGCCCGACCACGCTGTCGACGAGATAGGCGGCAAAGATTGCGAAGAGATAGAGCAGCGAAAAGCCGAACAGCGCCTTGGCCGGCTTCATCGCGCGGTCGGCATCGCTCATGCCCAGCACCTTCCAGGCATACCAGACGAAGCCCAGGCCGAGCAGAACGGAGACCGCGCCATAGGCGGCGGTGGTGTAGCCGAGCAGCCATGGCAAGACGCCGACCGGCGCCAGGATCAGCGCGTAGGCAAAGATCTGGCGGCGGGTCGAGGCGTGTCCGGCGACGTTCGGCATCATCGGAATGCCGGCGCGGGCGTAGTCGTCCGACTTGAACAGCGCCAGCGCCCAGAAATGCGGCGGAGTCCAAAGGAAAATGATCAGGAAAAGAATCAGGCTTTCGAGGCTGACCGATCCGGTCACCGCCGCCCAGCCGATCACCGGCGGGATGGCGCCGGCGGCGCCGCCGATGACGATGTTCTGCGGCGTCCAGCGCTTCAGCCACATCGTGTAGATGACGGCGTAGAAGAAGATGGTGAAGGCAAGAAGCGCCGCCGACAGCCAGTTGATGAGCACGCCCAGCGTCATCACCGACAGCGCGGAGAGCACGAGGCCGAAGCTCAGCGCCTCACCCGGCGTGACGCGCCCGGCCGGCACCGGACGGCTCGCTGTCCTGGTCATCACCGCGTCGATATCGGCGTCGTACCACATGTTGAGAGCGCCCGAGGCGCCGGCGCCGATGGCAATCGCCAGGATCGCGATCACCGCCAGCAGCGGATTGATGGCGACCGGCGCCGCGACCATGCCGACAAAGGCCGTGAAGACGACCAGCGACATCACGCGCGGCTTGAGGAGGGCGAAGAAATCGCCCGCGGTGGCTTCCGACATGCGAAAGCCAACTTCCTCCATCAATTTGTGGTCGGCAAGGGCCATGCGTACTTAAAGTCCATCATTCCGTTGGCCAGGACCGCCGGGCGAGCCGGCGGTCCTGTATCTGCGGCCTTACTTGATCTTCGGCAGCTGTTCCCACTGGTGGAACGGCGGCGGCGAGGGCAGCTGCCATTCGAGCGTGGTGGCACCCTCGCCCCACGGATTGGCGCCCGCGACGCGCTTCTTCTGGAAGGCCTCGAACACGCCATAGAGGAAGATCGCAACGCCGACGGCGGCGATGTAGGAGCCGTAGGACGAGATCATGTTCCAGCCGGCAAACGCATCCGGATAGTCGACAGTGCGGCGCGGCATGCCAGCAAGGCCGAGGAAGTGCTGCGGGAAGAAGATCAGGTTGACGCCGACGAAGGTGACCCAGAAGTGGGTGTTGGCGATCACCGGCGAGTACATGTAGCCGGTCATCTTCGGGAACCAGTAGTACCAGCCGGCGAAGATGGCGAACACGGCGCCCAGCGACAGCACGTAGTGGAAGTGGGCGATCACGAAATAGGTGTCATGCAGCGAGCGGTCGAGGCCGGCATTTGCCAGCTGAACGCCGGTGACGCCACCGATCGTGAACAGGAAGATGAAGCCCAGCGCCCACAGCATCGGCGGCTTGAAGGAGATCGAGCCGCCCCACATCGTGGCGATCCAGGAGAAGATCTTCACGCCCGTCGGAACCGCGATGACCATGGTGGCGAACACGAAATAGCGCTGCGTGTCGAGCGACAGGCCGGTCGTGTACATGTGGTGCGCCCAGACGATGAAGCCGACGGCGCCGATCGCGACCATGGCGTAGGCCATGCCGAGATAGCCGAAGACCGGCTTCTTCGAGAAGGTCGAGACGATGTGGCTAACGATGCCGAAGCCCGGCAGGATCAGGATGTACACCTCGGGATGGCCGAAGAACCAGAACAGGTGCTGGAAGAGCAGCGGGTCGCCGCCCTGGTCCGGCACGAAGAAGGCGGTGCCGAAGTTGCGATCGGTGAGCAGCATGGTGATGGCGCCCGCCAGAACCGGCAGCGACAAGAGCAGCAGGAAGGCCGTGATCAGCACCGCCCAGGCGAACAGCGGCATCTTGTGCATGGTCATGCCAGGCGCGCGCATGTTGAAGATGGTGGTGATGAAATTGATCGCACCGAGAATCGACGAGGCGCCGGCGATGTGGAGCGACAGAATCGCAAGGTCCATTGCGGGGCCCGGCTGGCCGGATGTCGAGAGCGGCGGATAGATCGTCCAGCCGCCGCCGACGCCGAAGGCGCCGGGCGCGCTCGGTACGAACATCGAGCCGAGCAGCAGGAGGAAGGCCGGCGGCAGCAGCCAGAAGGAGATGTTGTTCATGCGCGGGAAGGCCATGTCCGGCGCGCCGATCATGATCGGCACCATCCAGTTGGCGAAGCCGCCGATGAGCGCCGGCATCACCATGAAGAAGATCATGATCAGGCCGTGCGCGGCGCCGAAGGCATTGTACATGCTCTTGCCGCCGTCGATGGCGGCATCACCCTGCATGCCGTAGACCATCTGCGCCAGACCGCTGAAGATCTGGATGCCCGGCTCCTGCAGCTCCATGCGGATGGCGACCGAAAGCGCGCCGCCGATAATCCCGGCCATGATCGCGAAGATCAGGTAGAGCGTGCCGATGTCCTTGTGGTTGGTCGAGTAGACCCAGCGGACCCAGCCATGCGGCCTGTGGTCGTGGTGGTCGTGAGCTGCAGCCTCTGCCATATTCCGCTCCGTTCCCTAATTCTTGCTAACCCGCGGCGTCAGTTGCCGGCGGCCGCTACCTTGTTGGTACCATCGATCTCGGCCATCAGCGCCTTGTTGGCGGCGGGCACGTCGGTCTTGGCCGTCTCCAGCCAGGTCTTGAACTGCGCGTCCGAGACGACGCGAACCGCGATTGGCATAAAGGCGTGATCCTTGCCGCAGAGCTGCGAGCACTGGCCGTAATAGAGGCCTTCCTTCTCCGCCTTGAACCAGGTCTCGTTGGTGCGGCCGGGCACGGCATCCATCTTGATGCCGAAGGACGGCACGGCGAAGGAGTGGATGACGTCGGTGGCGGTGATCAGCACGCGGGTCATGGTGTTGACCGGCACCACCAGCTCATTGTCGACGGCGAGCAGGCGCGGATAGAGATTGCGGTCTTCCTTGCCGGCCTTGGCGCGGTCACCGTCCTGAAGGATCGCCGAGTTGAAGGAGAAGCTCTTGTCGACCTGGTATTCGTAGTCCCAATTCCATTGGTTGCCGGTCGCCTTGACGGTCAGCTTGGCTTCTTCCGGCGGGGTATACTGCGCGGTGAGCAGTTGGAACGAGGGGATGGCGATGAGCAGCAGCACGATGACCGGGCCGACGGTCCAGATCACCTCGATCAGCGTGTTGTGGCTGGTCCGGGAAGGAACCGGGTTGGCGCTCGCGCGGAACCGCAGGATGACATAGGCGAGCAGGACCAGCACCAGCAGGGTGATGACCACGATGAATACGAAGGTGTAGTTTCCGAACCATTCGATTTGCCGCATCATGTCGGTCGCAGGCGCCTGGAAGGCGGTTTCCCATGGCCGCGGCTGATCCGCATAGGCGGATGCGCTGGAGAGGAGCGTGCCCGCGGCCGCAGCACCTGCCAGAAGTCTGGCGCTTGCCATGAATTTTCTCATCGCCCTCTCGTCTCCCACTTCCTGCAATCGGATCGCACCAATAACGAACGACGCCGGGATGGGGAATCCCGGTCTGTCCCTAAGGTGGTTCAAACCATACTCTATTTCCCTCCGCAAGGAAGGAGCGGGCGAAACCGTGCGGCATTTTTGCGCGCAGCCCGAAGGGCATCCCCGACCATCGCCGCCCCCGCGCCGGGTGGTCGCAATTCGGGCGAATTTGCTCTGGAAAAGCGCGTAATTGCCGGTATCTCGGCGGGCTGGCGACGGTCTCGTCCTTTACTTGGCCTTGGCGCAGCTTAAAGTGCCGTGATTCGCAATGGAGCCGTTATGACTTCCTGGCTTTCGAGACCCTTGGCGAAGGTTATCTTCCTTGCCGCCTCGCTTAGCGCCAGCGTGGCGAACGCCGCGCCGCCGCAGACCGCGGCGCCGCCCAGCGGCACGGTCAAGTCGACGCATGGCGCGTGGTCGATCATCTGCGACACGCCGGCCGGCGCGACCTCCGAGCAATGCGTGATGATGCAGAACGTCGTCGCCGAGGACCGTCCGGAGATGGGGCTTTCCGTCGTGGTGCTGCGCACCGCCGACAACAAGGCGGAGATCCTGCGGGTGCTGGCACCGCTCGGCGTGCTCTTGCCCAACGGGCTCGGCCTCAATGTCGACGGCAAGGACATCGGCCGCGCTTATTTCGTGCGCTGCTTCCAGGACGGCTGCTACGCGGAAGTGATCCTCGAGAAGCCACTGCTCGACACGCTGAAGAACGGCACGTCGGCCACCTTCATCGTGTTCCAGACGCCGGAGGAAGGCATCGGCATTCCCGTCGATCTGAAGGGATTCGCCGAAGGCTTCTCGGCTCTGCCCTAAGTCCAGCGGCGGCAACGCGGCCGCCAGTCGGCTCGCGGCGATGACGATCGCGTGTGAAGGCCGGCGATTGTCTTGATCTCACTTCGCCCCTACATCGGGGGAATGCGAAACCGCCAGCGGACAGCCCTGCCATGAACAGCCTGATCGGCCAATTCGACATTTCCGACGACCGCGTCAAAGAGATCGTCGCCGATACCATCAAGGGCGCCGACGACGGCGAACTGTTCCTCGAATACAGCGAGAACGAAGCGCTGATGTTCGACAACGGCCGGCTGAAGACGGCGAATTTCAACACCGACCAGGGTTTCGGGCTGCGCGCCGTCGCCGGCGAGGCGAGCGGCTATGCCCATTCGAGCGACCTGTCGGAAGCCTCGCTGCTGCGCGCCGCCGATGCCGTCTCCGCGGTCAAGGGCGGCTATTCCGGAATGCTTGCCGCAGCGCCCGCGCGCACCAATCGCCACCTTTACGGCGACGAGAATCCCATCCCCTCGCCCAGTTTCGAGGCCAAGGCGAAGCTGTTGCAGGAGATCGACGCCTGGCTACGCGCCGCCGATCCGCGCGTGCGCCAGGTGACGGCTTCGCTCGCCGCCTCGTGGCAGCATGTCGAGATCGTGCGCGGCGACGGCCAGGTGGTGCGCGATATCCGCCCGCTGGTCAGGATGAACGTCTCGGTGGTGGTCGGCGATGGCGACCGCCAGGAGAGCGGCTCCTACGGAATGGGCGGCCGCAAGAGCTTTGGCGAGTTCCTCACCGAGGAGAGTTGGAAGCACGCCGCGCGCGAGGCGCTGCGACAGGCGCTGGTCAATCTCGAGGCCGTTCCGGCGCCGGCAGGCACATTCGACATCGTGCTTTCCAGCGGCTGGCCGGGCGTGATGCTGCACGAGGCTGTCGGCCATGGCCTCGAGGGCGACTTCAACCGCAAGAAAACATCCGCCTTCGCCGGCCTGATGGGCAGCCAAGTAGCGGCAAAGGGCGTCACCGTCGTCGATGACGGCACCATCGCCGAGCGGCGCGGCTCGCTTACCGTGGACGACGAAGGCACGCCTTCGGCGCGCAATGTGCTGATCGAGGACGGCAAGCTGGTCGGCTACATGCAGGACCGCCAGAATGCGCGGCTGATGGGCATGAAGGCGACCGGCAACGGCCGGCGCGAAGGCTATGCCCACCAGCCGATGCCGCGCATGACCAACACCTACATGACCTCGGGCGATACCGCGCCGGAAGAGATCATCGCCTCGGTCAAGAACGGCATCTATGCCGTCTCTTTCGGCGGCGGCCAGGTCGACATCACCTCAGGCAAGTTCGTGTTCGGCTGCACCGAGGCCTACATGATCGAGGACGGCAAGGTGACGCAGCCGATCAAGGGCGCAATGCTGATCGGCAACGGGCCCGACGCCATGCACCGCGTCACCATGGTCGGCAACGACATGAAACTCGACAACGGCATCGGCATGTGCGGCAAGGCCGGACAGGGCGTGCCGGTCGGGGTCGGCCAGCCGCATCTGAGGATGAACCAGATGACGGTGGGCGGCACCAGGGTTTGAGCACGCTCAATCCGGCAGGTTTGAATAGCACTCCGCCGCTTGAGTATCTTACCTGTGTCTTACATGGGGGTAAGCTTGCGATGGCTGGTGCCGAAAAACTCATAACCACCGTCTCGACCAAGGGACCAGTGATCCTCCCCAGCGCGATCCGGAAACGGAGGGACTGGGGTGCCGGCACACGTCTGCAGGTCGAAGACACACCAGACGGTGTTCTTCTGAAGCAAGTGCCGGCCTTCACCCCGACGCGACCGGAAGACGTGGTTGGCCTGCTGCCGCACCGCGGCAAGCAGAAGACGCTTGAAGAGATGAACGCGAGTGTCCTTGCCGAAGCGCGGCGGCGCCATGCTCGCAATTGATCCCAACCTTGTCGTCAGATACCTGACGAACGACCATCCTGAACGTCACCTCGATCCGGCCGGAAAGCTCACACCTAGCTAGCCGCCGGAGCGCGAACACAATCGTGTTAGCAGATTATTAATTGTTCAATTGCTTTGGCCGACGCTTCCGACTTAACTATCAGCAGTCTTCTCGTTGCGGTGGTGTTGGCAGTGCTGCGTTCCCCTGGCGTCCTGACCTCTTCATTCCTCCTTGGCCTTTGCTCATTGATCGGTGTGACGTCGCTTTGCGTCGACACGGCGGCGGCGCAGTCGACATTGTTCAAGCGGCCATCGAGTCCGGTCGACCTGCGCTCCGCCGCAGTGGGAGGACGTACCAGCGTCCCTTATGGCTGGATCGATTTCTGCCACCGCCGGCCGAAAGAGTGCAAAGTGCCTGCCCTGCAGCCGGCGAACGTCAAGCTGACCGCGCAGAACATGCGAACCCTCAAGCGCATAAACCAGAAGGCGAACCGCGCCATCAAGCCCGTCAGCAACTATGATCACTGGGGCACGATGATGGACCACTGGGACTATCCGGTGGACGGCAAGGGCGACTGCAAGATCTACGCGCTCTACAAGCGCAAGCTTCTCATGGAAGCGGGATTTCCCCGCCAGGCGCTGCTGATGACGGTCGTGCGCGACCTGAACAACGAAGGCCACACCATCCTGACCGTGAAGACCGACAAGGGCGATCTCGTGCTCGACAATCTGGTCGACGAAGTCCGGCCCTGGAACGCGACCGGCTATTATTTCCTGAAGCGCCAGTCGCAGCAAAACCCGAATATTTGGGTATCGATCAATCAGCGCGGCGGCACGCCGAAAACCTGACGGATGCCGCCAGGCTCAACCGAGCGGCCTCGACAGCCGATACGCGCAGACCGGCGCCTCTGCCTTGCACGTTCATGGCCGAAAAATCGGCTCGCAAAGATAAGGCGCAGCCTCGACCGCGCCAACCTACTGGTTGCAGGCCGGCTCGCCCTGCTGTCCGCAAGAGAGCTTCTTCTTGGGCTGCGGCTTCTCTCGGGGGACACTCCGCTCTTGCATCCGCGGCCTCGGCTGCGAACGCAATTCCGGGCGAGGCTCCGATCTCTGCCGCCGCAGCACTTGCTCGTTAGGCCTTTCCTGCCTGAACTGGCGCTGCGCATTCTGGTTCGGCCTGTTGACCTTGAAGTTGCGCTGGACGGTGACATCCCGGCCGGCGGAACCTTCTTCGCTCTGCAGCCGGCGCACCGTCCTGCGTCTGTCGTTCCCGCTGGCCGAGCCCTGATTCTCGTCGGAGAACACGGTCGGATTGTTCCTCCTGAGCCGCTTCTGCACGGCCGGTCCATTGTCGGTTGGCCCAGCACTAACGCTCGGCAGTCTGCGGAACTTCTTGCTCTTGGCCGAGCCCTGGTTGTCATCAGAGAACACGTCGGGATTGTTCTTTCTGAGCCGCTCGCCCACGCTCGGCCGGTTCTGGGCCGGCATCCGGTTGACGGTAGGCAGCTTGCGGACCTTCCTGCCCTTGTCGCTCGCGGCGGCCGAACCTTGATCGTTCGGTTCGACCACGGATTGGCCTGCGGACAAATCCTTGCGCGTCAGCTTCCTCGGCTTGCCACCGCTCCGTTCGGATAAAGCCTTGGGACTGTTCTGCCTGAACTTCTCCCGCGCGCTCTGCCCGTTGTCGGCCGGCATGCCGTTGGCGGCGGGCAGGTTGCGGAGCTTTTTGCCCCTCTTCCGATCCGTGTCCTGCTTCCCGGTCCGGTCGGGACCGGCATTTCCCGTCGCCTCTTGGTTGCCGCCCGAGACGCCTTGCCTGCCGGGTTGCCTCTTCAACTTGTTGCCGGGCAAGTCCTGGCCGTCGAGCGCCGGCTTGCCGTTGACCAGCGGCAGTCTCTTGCCATCGGCCCCGGGCAAGGCGTGATCGGTTGAGAGCTTGCCGGTTCTGGACGAGGTCTCCGGCGAGGTGTCAGGCTGCTGGCGCTGGATAACACGCTGACCAGGCTTCGGCGGCGAGGCGCCCTGTTGCTGATTGGCCTGACGGAACTTGGCCGCCCTCTTCTGCAGGAGCGGCGGCAGGGGGACCTTGGCCGCGAGCGCATCGGCGCGGCCACCAACGGCGCCTTCCGTCGTCTTCTGGGCTGTGCGGCGGTCAAGCCGAACACCGGCGCTCGGCTGCGCGGCCCGATTGATGGTCTCGTTGTTGATCGTCGTGTTGATGGTGTTGATGACCGTCGTGTTGTGGATGTTGTTGAAGATGATGGCGTTCGGGGGAGGCACGACGTGGCGCGGCGGGTTGATGAATACGGGGATCGGCACGAATACGGGCGTCGGCAGGACGAACACGTCGATCGGCGGTGGAGGTGGCGGAAGCACGATGAAATCCGGCGGCGGCGGCGGCAGGAAGATCACCGTGATCGACGGCGGCGGTTCGAAGTCGAAATCGGGATCGTCGAAATAGAGCACCGGACGGTCGATATAGATGATTTCCTCCTCCGGCGGCGGCGGCAAATCATACTCATAGACGGTGAACTCCTCCGGCGGCTCCAGGGCAGCGTCGAAATGTTCGAGCCGCCGTCGTGCGTCCCAGGCATGCGGACCACGCGGATAGCGCCGCAGATAAGACCAGTAGGCTTCCGGCGTGTCCTCCAGCCAGGTCTCGCGCCAGGTGATCGCCTCGCGCCGCGCAGCGACAATGGCGCGCACGCGCTTAGCCATCGGATCGTGTGGATAGGCGGCGAGGAAATCCTCGTAGCCGCGCATCGTGTCGCGGTCGAGAGCCGCGATATAAGCGTCACGAGCGTCGAAATCCTGGATCGCCCTGGTCCGATTGGAGCGGGATTCGGCCTCCGAAACCTTGGGCGCGGGCGCGTCCGCGGCACGGTCGAAGAAGACGAAAGGCGCGGTGATCTTCGAGGCATGCCACGGAACTTCCGCGCCTTGCGTCATCTCGTTGACGCGCAGCCGCGTGCGGTCGAACACCTCGTCAAGCGACAACCCGCCCTCGCGTATCATTTCGGCGAGCGCCTGAGCATAGGCGCCGTAAGGGCCTTTGCCTTCCGGCGCGACCGTTCCCGGAGCCGCGTTGAACGCAATCAGCATGTTCGGGTCGGGATCGACAAGCGCGAGACCACCGGCCAGGGGCTGGCTCATCTTGGGCAAGGCATCAGGCCGCGCCGCGTCGAGCACGACGATGTTTACCTTCGTCGGCAATCCGGCCAACGACCGGGTGACATCGGAGAGCCGCATTGCCTGAAGCGGCACGTCGGCTGGACTGGCGATCTGGGCATCGACCGGAAGAAAGTAGTTCTCCCCCTCGAACTGCACGCCGTGGCCGGCAAGATAGACGAAGACGACCGCGTCGGGACCGGCGGCGGAAACCTTGCCGAGAAAATCGCGCAGCGCGCCGCGCAGCGAGTCCTGATCGACATCGCGCGCGCCGACGACGTCGAACCCTGCCGCCTGCAGGGTCTGCGCGATCAGGCCGGCGTCATTGGCGGCAGTCGCGAGCTCGCCGGACTGATAGGCGCCGTTGCCGATGACGAAGGCGAGACGTTTTTGCTCTTGCGCGAGCGCACCGGTCGCGGACGCGGCGCCAAAAGCGATGAGAACGATGAGGCTGAGGAATTTTAGAAGCGTCTGCATGGCAATGCGCTGTCCGTTACCGCCATCCGCCATCCGCTTATTTCAGTAACGCCGAAAGAGCAGGAATGTTTCCCTAACAGCGCAAAACTAAGACCTCCAAGAAGGCGGCTTTAGGGCGCAAATTTCGGAAAAGAGAGGCTTCAAGTTTCTTGCGAACCGGCTCTCGCGGACTACCGGCGCCGCTTCGGCTTCTCCAGCAGCGCGACGGCCTCGACATGCGGCGACCACAGGAACTGGTCGATCGGCGTCACGCTCTTCAGTTGATAGCCGCCGTCGATGAGGATGCGCAGATCCCGCGCCAGCGTCGTCGGATTGCAGGAGACGGCCGCGACCAGCGGCACGTCTGAGCGGGCGATCTGCTTGGACTGATCCTCCGCGCCGGCGCGCGGTGGATCGAAGACGAGGCCGTCGAAGCCGCTCAACTCCTTGAAGGTCAGCGGCCTGCGGAAGAGGTCGCGACGCTCGCTGGTCACGCGCTTCAAGCCGCTGGCGAAGCGGGAGGCACGGTCGAGCGCGGCAAGCGCCGGGGCGTCTCCCTCCACGGCGTGGACCTCCGACTTCGCCGCCAGCCGGAGCGCGAAGCTGCCGCAGCCGGCGAACAGGTCGGCGACCTTCTTGGCACGCGACAGGTGCTGGCAGACGAGACCGGCCATCGTCTGCTCGGCGGCCTCCGTCGCCTGAAGAAAGGCGCCGGGCGGCAGGGCGACGGCGACCGAGCCGAACTGCACCACCGGCTTCTTCGGCTCCACGATCACCTCGCCGTCTATCGAAAGCCTCGCCAAGCCCGCGGCCATCACGAAATTGGAAGCGATGCGGCGCTGGTTTTCGCCGAGCTTGCCCGCGTCATGGACGGCGACATCGAGGCCGGACGCCGTCGCGGTGACGGTCATGTGGAAGGCTTTCGGCGTCGCGCAGACCAGTCCTGCCAGCCTTCGCAGAGGATCGAGCGCATCAACGATTGCCGGCAACGAGATCGGGCATTCCTCGATAGGAATGATCTCGGAGGAGAGCGCGCGCACGAAGCCGAGCAGCATGCCGGCCTCGGTGCGCCGAGCGCTGAAGACGACGCGGCGGCGCGTGTGCGGCGCGCAAGGCACCAGCGCGTCGATCTGACGAGCGATGCCCTTGATCTTGAGCGCCTGCACCACCCGTTCGCGCTTCCACTGCCGGTAGCCGTCGGCCTCGAAATGCTGCAACGCGCAGCCGCCGCATTCGGTGAAGTGTCGGCAGGGCGGATCAACCCTACGCGGTGAAGCCTCAACAACCGACATCAGCGTCGCGCGGTCCTTCTGGCGCGCGGCGGTGACCGTCTCGCCAGGCAGCGTGAACGGGATGAAGACCTCGCCGCCATCGGCACCGGCGATGCCGTCGCCCTGCGAACCGAGCCTTGTGATGGTGAAGCGCGCGCTCATGGCGATGCCGCGTCCTTGATCGCGGCGAGCAGGAACTCGCGGTTGCCGTCGCCGCCCTCGATCGGCGATGGATGCAGCCCGAGCACGCGCCAGCCCGGCATGCCGGCAAGCCAGTCGCGCAAACCGGCGGCGATGCGCTCGGCCTCGCTCGGGTCCTTGAGCAGTCCGCCCTTGCCGATCGCCTCGCGACCCGCCTCGAATTGCGGCTTGACGAGAAGCAGCGCCCTGGCGCCCTCGCCCGCCAAGGCCAGCGCCGGCGGCAGCGCCAGCTTCAGCGAGATGAAGCTGACATCGCAGACCAGGAAGTCCGGAACGCGGTCGCCAAGATCGGCGGCGGTCAGGTCCCGCGCATTCAGCTCTTCAATGACCGTGACCCGCCGATCGGCGGCAATTTCCGGGTTCATCTGGCCGTGACCGACATCGATCGCCGTGACATGGGTAGCGCCACGCTCGAGCAGCACCTGGGTGAAGCCGCCGGTCGAGGCGCCGATATCGAGCGCCTCATGCCCAGAGGGATCGAGGCCGAAATGGTCTAGGCCGGCAATCAGCTTCAGCGCCGCGCGCGACACATAGGCCTGCGCCGGATCGTCGACGGCAACGACGCAGTGTGGCGCCACGGGCTGGCCCGGCTTGCGGGCGACTGCGCCGTCGACGGTGACGGTGCCGCGTTCGATCGCGTCGCGGGCGCGGGAACGGCTGGCGAACAGGCCACGTGCGACGAGCAGTTCGTCGAGACGCGGACGCGCGCTGGCGGGCAGAGAGGAACTCATCGGCCTTCATTGGCGAAACCCGGCGGCGAAGGCAATGGCAGCCCTGTTGAATATGGCGCGGGGCACGGCAGAATGCCGGCGCCGAAAGTCCGCTCACCCGGTCGAGGAAGAGCCATGCTGAAGGGAACATGCCATTGCGGCGCCGCGCACTGGACGCTGGAAGGCGATCCGGGATCGATCACCGCCTGCAACTGCACCCTTTGCCGCCGCTACGGCACGCTCTGGGCCTATGACTATGTCGACGAGCGCATCCGCATCGCAGGTCCGACGAGCTCCTACAGGAGGGTCGAGGTGGCCGAGCCCGCGCTGGAAATCCTGTTCTGTCCGAAATGCGCCTGTGTGCTCGCCTGGCGCGGGTTGCGCCCCGGCTCGAGCGGCCGCACTCGCATCGCCGTCAATATCAGGCTGGCCCCGCCGGAGGCGGTCGCCGACCTGCCGATCGAGCATTTCGACGGCCTCGAAACGTTCGACGACCTGCCGCGCGACGGCCGCTGCGTGCGCGATATGTGGTTTTAGAAAATAGTCCGCGAGACCGGGCGCTCGACCGCCGGCATCAGGCCGTCATTGTTGGAGGCCTGCTCGCGCGGCTCAGCCGGAGCTGGCGCTGTCGGCGCGGCTTCCGGCAGCACCACCAGTTGGGGAGCCTCCTTGTAGGAAAAGCCGCCGCGGATGTTGCCCATCTTGCCGGCGACGATGTCCATCACCGCCTTTTCGAGGTTGCGGTCGTAACGCGTTTCGGCTGCCATCGGAGCGGCCATGGCACTCAGCAAGGCCATGCCGCAAAGGAACGATTTCATTGTTCTTATCCCCTGCCTACGACCAGGGTCTTAGCAGGGCGCCCGTTGAAAATCGGCCAAAAGACAACGTAACCGAACGGCCAAATGAAAACCTAAACAAACAGTTGCAGCCGCAGCCGGCAGACTCAATCGGAGAGCTGAGTTTTCGATTCAGGCGCGCTGCGCCTGCATGCCATGGCCGAGTGCGGCGAAGACCGTACGCACGATGCCGGTCGTGTCGAGGCCCGCGTCGGCATACATCTTCTCAGGCTTGGCATGATCGGTGAAGTCGTCCGGCAAGACCAGCGGGCGCACCTTGAGGCCGTTTTCCAACAGGCCTTCATGGGCAAGGAAATGCAGCACCTGGCTGGCGAAGCCGCCGACCGCGCCCTCCTCGACCGTGACGAGAACCTCATGCGAGCGCGCGAGGCGGCGGATGAGATCCTCGTCCAGCGGCTTGGCGAAGCGAGCGTCGGCAACGGTGGTCGAAAGGCCCGCGGCGCCGAGTTCCTCGGCGGCCAGCAGGCAATCCTGCAGCCGCGTGCCGAACGAGAGCAGCGCCACCTTGGTGCCTTCCTTGAGAATGCGGCCTTTGCCGATCTCGAGCACTGAGCCGCGCTCCGGCATGTCGACGCCAACGCCGTTGCCGCGCGGATAGCGGAAGGCGATCGGGCCGCCGTCGTAGTCGGCTGCCGTGCGCACCATATGGCGAAGCTCCGCCTCATCGGCGGCGGCCATGACGACGAAGCCAGGCAGCGAGGCGAGGAAGGTCGTGTCGAAGGCGCCGCAGTGCGTGGCGCCGTCGGCGCCGACGAAGCCGGCGCGGTCGATCGGGAAGCGCACCGGCAGTTTCTGGATCGCCACGTCGTGCACCACCTGGTCGTAGGCGCGCTGCAGGAAGGTCGAATAGATGGCGGCGAAAGGCTTGTAGCCTTCGGTGGCGAGGCCAGCGGCGAAAGTCACCGCATGCTGCTCGGCAATGCCGACATCGAAGGTTCGGGCCGGGAACACCTCGCCGAAGAGGTCGAGGCCGGTGCCACTCGGCATGGCGGCGGTGATCGCCACGATTCGTTCGTCCTCGCGCGCCTCCTGGATCAGGCTCTCGGCGAAGACCTTGGTGTAGCTCGGCGCGTTGGCCGGCGCTTTCGCCTGCGCGCCGGTAATGACGTCGAACTTGTTGACGCCGTGATACTTGTCGGCGGCGGCCTCCGCCGGCCCGTAGCCTTTGCCCTTCTGGGTGACGACATGGATCAGAATGGGCCCGTCGCCATTATCGCGGACGTTCTTCAGCACCGGGATCAGGTGCTCCAAATTGTGTCCATCGATCGGGCCGATGTGGAAGAATCCCATCTCCTCGAACAGCGTGCCGCCGGTGACGTAACCGCGCGCGTGCTCGACGGCGCGGGTGATGGCGCTGTCGGCGCGCTTGCCGAGATAGGAGGTCAGCTTCTTGCCGAAATCGCGCAGGCCGAGATAAGTCTTGCCGGAGGCAAGCCTCGCCAGATAGGCGCTCATCGCGCCGGTCGGCGGGGCGATCGACATGTCGTTGTCGTTGAGGATGACGATCAGGCGGGCATTGAGCGCGCCGGCGTTGTTCATCGCCTCATAGGCCATCCCGGCGGACATGGCGCCGTCGCCGATGACGGCGATGACATTGTTGCGGCCGCCCGCAAGGTCGCGGCCCATCGCCATGCCGAGGCCGGCCGAAATCGAAGTCGAGGAATGCGCTGCGCCGAAGGGGTCGTATTCGCTCTCTGCGCGCCGGGTGAAGCCGGAGAGACCGCCTTCCTGGCGAAGCGTGCGGATGCGGTCGCGGCGGCCGGTCAGGATCTTGTGCGGATAGGCCTGGTGGCCAACGTCCCAGATCAGCCGGTCTTCCGGCGTGTTGAAGACATAGTGCAGCGCAACCGTAAGCTCGACGACGCCGAGACCGGCGCCAAGATGGCCGCCGGTGTGCGACACCGCGTCGATCAGCTCCGCGCGCAGTTCGGTCGCCAGCTGCGGCAGCTCGCTTTCATCAAGCGCCCGCAAATCCGCGGGGATGCGGACTTTGTCGAGGAGCGGCGTGTCAGGCTTCGGGTTCACTCTGGGACGGCCTGTCAACTTAACCTTGGGTTAACCTTCAAATATGCGCTTTGCTATGCGCGAGATAGGCTGACGGCGCGCCAATGTAAATGCGTGTCAGTGACGCGCCCGGCGCAGAATGTCCATTCTGCGCTAACCTTCCGGCAGCGGAATGAATTCTTCCTCATCGCCAGGAACGATATCGAAGCGGCCCGTCTTCCATTCTTCCTTGGCCTGCTCGATGCGTTCTTTCGAGGACGAAACGAAATTCCACCAGATATAACGCTTGGAGCCCAGCGACGCTCCGCCGAACAGCATGAAATGCGCGCCGCGCTCGGACGACACGACGATTTCCTCGCCCGGTTTGAACACCAAAAGCCGCTCGGCCGGGAAACGGTCGCCGGCAATCGAAACCTCGCCCTCCAGCGTGTAGATGGCGCGTTCCTCAGCGTCGCCGGGGATTTTGACGCTGGCGCCCGCCGCCAGCCGCAGATCGGCATAGAGCGTTTCCGAGGCGGTCGCGACGGGCGAGCGCAGCCCGGAAAATTCGCCGATGACGACGCGGCCGCTAACGCCCTCGGCATCGATTTCGGGCAGTTGGACGACCGACGTGTTCGCGAACACCGGGGCGATTTCTTCCTTGCTGTCCGGCAGCGCCAGCCAGGTTTGCAGGCCGG
Source organism: Mesorhizobium sp. WSM3868 (assembly GCF_002294785.1). Taxonomy (NCBI): domain Bacteria; kingdom Pseudomonadati; phylum Pseudomonadota; class Alphaproteobacteria; order Hyphomicrobiales; family Phyllobacteriaceae; genus Mesorhizobium; species Mesorhizobium sp. WSM3868. The sequence goes on from NZ_NSGB01000006.1 coordinate 307,730, forward strand.
AAATCGACATCGGCGCGCCGCGCAATTCCTCGGGCGTGCGCTCGGAATGAACGATGCCGCGGCCGGCGGTCATCAAATTCACGTCGCCCGGCGCGATCACCATTTCGGTGCCGAGCGAGTCGCGATGCCTGATCTTGCCGTCGAACAGATAGGTGACGGTGGACAGCCCGATATGCGGATGCGGGCGCACGTCGATCGCGTGGCCGGCACGCAGGATGGCCGGGCCCATGCGGTCGAAGAAGATGAACGGACCGACCAGCCTGCGTTTCGCCGTCGGCAAGGCGCGGCGAACCTCGAAGCCACCAATGTCCTTGGCGTTGGGAATGACCATCAACTCGATCTGGTCGCAGGCGAAGGCGTCGCCGGCCTCGGGATCGTTGCCCGGAAAGAAGCTCATGACCGGCGTCAGGCGAAGCGGAGCGCGGATCGGGCCTTCGCCTTGGCGGCCTCTTCCTCGCGGTTGCGCGGATGCTGGGTGGTTTCGAGGCTGTCAAGCAGCTCGCGCGCGGCGGCGGCGATCGCCTCGACGGCGTGGTTGAAGGCATGCTCGTTGCGCTTGGACGGCTTGGTCGCGCCGCTCAGCTTGCGCACGAACTGCAGCGCCGCGTCATGGACCTCGTCGTCGGTCGCCGGCGGATCGAAGTTGAACAGGGTCTTGATGTTTCGGCACATGCTTTAACTCCTTACCTGCTTTCTGCCCGAACCGGTCTGACATTGTGCACCGAGGTGTGTTGAGATTCAGGTCAGACCAAGCCGAAAATGGCGGGTTCCGAGAACCGGACCAGAGCGTACTTGAAGCACCTGAGCACCGGAACCGCAGAAAGCCGCGTTTGCAGGCGGCCTCACCTGAATATCAATACACCTCACTCGGCGTCGAGCGGCTCCGTTCCAACCGGCTTGCCGTCGCGCGAGAGCCTGATCTTCTCGACCTTGTCCTCGGCGGCCTTGAGCAAGCGGTCGCAATGAGCCTTCAGCGCCTCGCCGCGCTCGTAGATCTTGATCGACTGGTCGAGCGGAACGTCGCCGCGCTCCAGATCATCGACGATCTTCTCCAGCGCGTCGAGCGCCTGTTCGAAGCTCATCGCCTTGACGTCTTGGTTAGCTTCATCAGCCATCATTCATCCCTTCATCAGCCGCCCGACATGGGCGGCGACCGAAAATGCCAATCCTTGCAGATCGTAACCGCCCTCCAGCAGGCTGACGAGCCGGTTGCCGCTGTGGCGCCCGGCGCGCTCCATCAGCTGGCCGGTCGCCCAGTCGAAATCATCCTCGGTCAGGTTGATCGCGGCCAGCGGATCGCGATGGTGCGCATCGAAACCGGCGGAAATGATGATCAGATCCGGCTGGAAGGTGTCGATCGACGGCAGCACGCGCGACAGGAAGGCGTCGCGGAACGTGTCGCTGCCGGTGCTCGGCGCAAGCGGCGCGTTGACGATGTTGCCGGCGCCGGTCTCGCTCTTGGCACCGGTGCCCGGATAAAGCGGCATCTGGTGGGTCGAGCAATAGAGCACCGACGGATCGTCCCAGAAAATGTCCTGCGTGCCGTTGCCGTGATGCACATCCCAATCGACGATGGCGACGCGCTCGGCCAGATGCTTCTCCTGCGCATAACGGGCGGCGATCGCCGCGGTGTTGAACAGGCAAAAGCCCATCGCGGTCGCTTTTTCGGCGTGATGGCCGGGCGGACGCGCGGCAACGAAGACATTGGCGGCACGGCCCTCGAACACATCGTCGACTGCGGCGTTGGCCGCGCCGATCGCCGTCACCGCCGCCTGCCAGCTTTTCGGGCTGGCGCTGGTGTCGGCATCGATCGAGACGATCCCCGTCTCAGGAATCGCAGCGCGGACACGGCCGACGAAATCCTCCGGATGCGCGTAAAGGATCGTCGCCTCGTCGCCTTCCGGCGCCTCGACGCGGTCGAGGGCCGAAAAAGCCTCGTCGTCGAGCACGCGCTCGATGGCGCGCAAACGGTCGGGCCGCTCGGGGTGGCCGGGCGGCGTGAGGTGTTCCAGGAATACCGGATGAGTGTAAAGACGAGTGGTCATGGCGCCTAATCTAGGCACCTGTCGCACGGATAGCCATGTTTCAGCGCCGAATGATTGGGGAAATCGCGCCCAATCGTGTCGCTGGCGGCATTGGCCCGGCTTCGGCTTCGCGATAAGGTCGCGTCGCTGCCTGGTGCCCGCAACGCGGGAGAATCGGGAACACGGTTGAAATCCGTGGCGTGCCCAACGCTGTGAGGGGGACCGCGCCGGCAAACGCCACTGTCCCAGACGGGAAGGCGCCGGATGCGGGTCGATCCCGAGCCAGAAGACCGGCCCGGCAGACATGGTCATCCGCATGGTCAGGCGGAGGACTGCTTATCGCAAGGGGACAAGCGATGCAGGCACGAACAGCCGCCGCCGGCGGCGATGACTTTGACCAATTGGCGCGCGACGCCGTCTACCGAGCCATGTTCACCCGGCGCGACGTGCGCAGCCATTTCCTTGCCGACGATCTCGACGACAGCGTTTTGGCGCGGCTGCTCACCGCGGCACACCACGCGCCGTCGGTCGGCTACATGCAGCCCTGGAACTTCATCATCATCCGGGACGCCACAAGGCGGCGGCAGGTGCGCGACCTGTTTTTGGCCGCGCGCGAACAGGAACTGCCGGCGATCGAGGTGGAGCGGCGGGCGCTCTACCGCAAGCTGAAGCTCGAGGGCATCTGCGAAAGCGCGCTCAACCTGTGCATCACCTGCGACCGCCAGCGCTCGAAGAACTCGCCGCTCGGGCGCTGGCACAATCCGGAGATGGACCTCTACAGCACCGTCTGCGCGGTGCAGAATTTCTGGCTCGCGGCGCGGGCGGAAGGCGTCGGGGTCGGCTGGGTGAGCATCATCGAGCCCGAAGCACTGAAGCGACTGCTGTCGATCCCCGAGCACGTCACGCCGATCGCCTATCTCTGCGTCGGCCGCGTCTCGGAATTCGCGCCGAGGCCCGACCTCGAAGCGCATGGCTGGGGCAAGCGCCTGCCGCTGCCCGAGCTGGTGATGAGCGAGACCTTTTGCGGCGCCGGCGAGGCGCCGCTCAAATCGGCGATCGCTCGCCTTGGATCCCGTGAAGGGGCGAAGCCGTGATCAGGCGGCCTTCGTGGCCGGGGCTGCTGCTCAAGCGGTCCTTGGCGAATCCCAGCGCGAGCCGCCGAAGGGGCTGAGCGCCTTGTCGCGCAGCTCCCTGAACTTGGACGAGGCTTCGGCCAGGCGCCGGTCCCATTCCGGATTGGGGACCTGGCCCTCGATGGTGGCGAAGTAGACCTGCATCAGCGAAGCGATGGCGAAGGGCTCGATGAAAGCCGCCTTGAAGGCCCAGGCGAAGACGATGGCCAACACGAAGGCCCAGCCGGCAAGCTGGCCCGGCATGGCCCAGAGGATCGCGGCGGCGGGCGCCAGCATCAAAAGGAAGATGACGAAGGAAACACCCCACATGATCACCGCCAGCCAGACGGCGTTCTTGACCATCAACTTGCCGTTCTGCGCATAGAGCACGACGCCTTGCCTGGCGGTCTCGAAAGGCGAGTTGGAATTGGTGCGGATGTTGTAGCCGAGGATGATCTCGTCGACATAGGTCAGCGACAGGCGGATGACGGTGTTGATGAAGCTCACCAGACCGCTCAAGCCTGGAATGGGTAGGAACGCAGCAATGCCGCCGATCAGCCCGGTGATGGCGCGGATGGCGCCTTTCACCAGCTGGTCGACGACGAAAAGGATGTTGGCCTCGGCGAAGCGCTTCGTCACCACTTCGCGCGCATAGGCGATCTGGCCCTGGCCGTCGGGAACGTCCTGCCCGTCGATCAGATGGACCATGACGGCGATATGGCCTGCCTTGAGCACATAGAGAATGTATTCGCGGATCCAGTAGACGGCGATCGAGACCACGCCGAAGCCGACCACCCCACCCCACAAGGCAAAGGACATCGGCCCGTCCGGATCGGTCGAGATGTGGCCGACGCCGTAACCGACGCTGGCGCCGGTGCCGGTCGCTGTTATGTAGGCCACCGTGATGCCGAAATAGACGATGATGCGAAAGACGATGAACGGCCACGTCCGCATCATGATGGACACCGACCGGCCGATGCTGAAGTCCCACATGGCCCCGACCCTCCGCCTCAGAGAATTGGCGGGAGAGGATGCGCTCGCTCCTGCCAAAGTCAATGTCGGAGGGATTTTGAGCGGGGGACAATTGTCTGAGGCAGCGCGGACCCGAGTGATTGCCCGGAACGCCGCGACCGGATGCTATTTGGTTTTCAGGCCTTCCAGCAGCTGCTTGAACGCCGCCACAACCTTCTTCGACGTCGCTTCCGGATCCTTGGCATTGGCGATGCGCTGCGAGGCCTGGCTACTGGCGCCGTTGATGAGCCGCGCTGCGGTCTCGGGATCGAGATCGGGAACGACGACGCCCTCCTCCTGCAGCTTTGACAGGTGATCGGTCATTGAAGCCGTGCAGGCGCTGGCGTTGGGCCACTGAGCCGGATCGCCGAGCACGGCCGGGCCGTCCCTGAACATGATGCGCTGGATTTCCGGCTCAAGCGCCATCTCGATATAGGTGGTGCATTCGTCGACGAAATGCTGCCAGCGAGTAGGCGCCCGCGAGGCCACCTCGTTCACCCGCGCCGCCATCTCGGCGTCAATCTCGGCGATCACCGCCTGCAGCAGCCCCTTCTTGTCGCCGAAATGATGATAGAGCGCGCCGCGCGTCAGACCCGCCGAAGCGGTGAAATCGTCCATCGAGGCCTCGGCATAGCCGATCGTGCCGAAGGCATGGCGCGCGGCCGCGATCAGCTTGGCGCGCGTCTCGGCGATCATCTCCTTGCGGGGCTTATGCATGGCTCCTGGCCTTATTCACATACGCGTCGTATGCTAATTGACATACGCGACGTATGAACTATCTGACATTCATACGCTGCGTATGTAATTGCGGCGCCTTCCCTTGTCGAGGAACGGGACCATGCGAAACCCATATTCGGAAATCTTTCGGGCTCCTGGCACGAAGAGCTTCGCCGCGGCAGCCTTCATCGCCCGGCTGCCGATCGCCATGGCGCCGATCGGCATTGTGGCGATGCTGTCGCAAACGCATGGCGAGTACTGGCTGGCCGGCGCCGTCTCGGCCACATACGCTTTGGTCAACGCCTTCCTGTCGCCGCAGGTCTCGCGGCTGGTCGACCGCCTCGGCCAGAGCCGGATTGCCGTGCCGACGACACTTGTCTCGGCGCTTGCCTTCGCGACCTTGATCGTCGCGGCCAACCAGCACTGGCCGGTGTGGACCTTGTTCCTATCGTCGCTGCTTGCCGCCTTAATGCCCAGCATCCCGGCGCTGGTCAGGGCGCGCTGGACCGAGATTTTTCGCGACCGCCCCGAGCTCAATACGGCCTTCGCCTTCGAATCGGCCGCGGACGAGCTGGTCTATGTCGCTGGGGCTTCGCTGTCGGTGGGCTTGAGCGCCGCGCTGTTCCCGGAAGCCGGGATGGTGGTGAGCACCTTGCTGCTCGCCTTCGGCTCGGCGGCATTCCTGCTGCAGCGTTCGACGGAACCGCCCATTCGTCCGGCCGAGGGTGGCGCGGCCGGTTCGGCGATCCGCCTGCGGCCGGTGCAGATCATCACCTTCGCGCTGATCTTCGTCGGCGCGACCTTCGCAACCACGGAAGTCACCACCGTTGCCATTACCGAAGAGCTCGGCCAGCCCGAAGCAGCCAGCCTCGTCATCGGCGTCTATGCACTGGGATCCTTCGTGCTCGGCATCATCGTCGGCGCGCTCAGCCTGCGCACGCCGCTGCAACGCCAACTCGCGATAGCGGTCGCCGTCATCGCGCTTACCACTCTGCCACTGCTTTTTGCCGACACGGTGCCGACGCTGGCGCTTGCCGTGTTCGTCAGCGGCGTTGCCATCTCGCCGACCTTCATCACCGCCTTTGGACTGATCGAACGCCACGTGCCGCCGGCAATGCTCACGGAAGGCGTGACCTGGGTGACCACCGGGATCGGCATCGGCATGGCGCTGGGCTCCTTCGCCGCCGGCTGGATGGTCGACACTTTTGGACCGCAGAACGGGTTCTGGGTGTCGGTGGCGGCAGGCTCAGTCGCTTTGGTCACCGTGCTCGCCGGCCAGTGTCGGCTGGCGACGCCGGACTGCGCTCCGGATGAATGCGAAGCGGCGATTGTTCCGGCTGGATGATACCGATGCATCCGGCTCTGGCTGGCTATATGTCCTGCTTTGGAACGAACTTCGCCGCCGGGACTGCGTAAAGCCCCGTCGGCGCGCCATGGAGCATGATCTCTCGCTCGAAGACGAAGCCGCATTTCTCCAGCACGCGCCGCGATGCGGGATTGGCGGGACGCGCCAGTGCGATCACCCGATCGGCGCGCAAGGGGCCGAAAGCCGCGTGCAAGCTCCCCCGGACCAGTTCCGTCGCGTAGCCATGCCCCCAGGTCTCGGGGTGAAGATGATAGGACAGGTTCAGCCCATCGAAATCGCTCGATAAGGTGACACCGCCGAAGCCGATCAGCCTCTCGTTGGCTTCGACCGCCCAGCGACCAAATCCGTGCTTCTCCCAATGATCGATGTCGCGAGCGAGCCTTGCGGCACTCTGCTGCGGCGTGTCCGGCGTCGGGTCGGGGCGATGCGCCACCAGTTCGGGGCGCGAGAAAAGATCGGCCAGAAACTCCAGATCCGCCTGTTTGGGCCGGCGTAGCAGCAGTCGTTCGGTCTGCTGGCTGAGAGGCAATGGCGCGGCCATCGTTTTTCTCCGCCGCCTGTCGGCCGAAACGTCAGAGAATTTCCGTCTTGGCGATGTGAATGCCGAATCCTTCGAGCCCGACATAGTGGCGCTCGCGCGAGGCGATCAGGTTGATCGAGGAAATGCCGAGATCCTTGAGGATCTGCGCTCCGAGCCCGATCTCGCGCCACTCGTTCTCGCGCCGGCGCGCCTCTTCGTGATCCTCGCGGTCGCCGCTCTGGGGCCGTTTGCGCTCCTGATGGGCGACGCCGACCGAGCCTTCGCGCAGGTAGACGATGACGCCACGCTTGCGCTCGCCCATCGCCTCCATGATGTGGTCCAAGCGGTGGCTGGTGCCGAAGACGTCGGTGACGACGTCTTCCGAATGCAGCCGCACCGGCACCTCCTCGCCGTCGCGGATGTCGCCAAAGACGACCGCGACATGGTGCATGGAATCCCAGGGCAGCGTGTAGGTGAAGACCTGCGCCTTGCCGCCGGGCGTCTCGATGTCGGAGCAGGCGACGCGCTCGACCAGCGTTTCCTTGCGCTGGCGATAGGCGATGAGATCGGCGACCGAAACCTGCTTCAGCCCGTGCTGCGCGGCGAAAGCCTGCACCTCAGGTCCACGCTTGACGGTGCCGTCGTCGTTGACCAGTTCGGAGATGACGCCGATCGGCGGCAGCCCGGCGAGCTTGCACAGGTCGACCGCGGCTTCCGTATGGCCCGAGCGCATCAAGACACCGCCTTCGCGCGCGATCAGGGGGAAGATGTGGCCGGGCCGCACGAAGTCGGAGGCACCAACATTGCCATTGGCGAGGTTACGCACGGTGAGCGTGCGGTCGTCCGCCGAAATACCCGTCGTGGTGCCGTGCTTGAAGTCGACGCTGACGGTAAAAGCCGTGGTGTGGGCGGAATCATTGTCGGCCACCATGGGCGCAAGGTTCAGCCGCCTTGCGTCCTCGCGCAGCATCGGCGTGCAGACGATGCCGGAGGTGTTGCGGACGATGAAGGCCATCTTTTCCGGCGTGCAGTGGACGGCGGCAACGATCAGGTCGCCCTCGTTCTCGCGCCCGTCATCGTCCATGACGACGACGATCTCGCCGCGCTCGAAAGCGCGGATCGCTTCGACGATCTTCTTCTGGTCGTATGGCATGGACGCTCGCTAGCTCGCTTGGGGAATAGGGCAGTAAGGGAGTAGGGAAAAGGAAAAAGTTTGGCGTCGCCGAATGCGACGTAACATACTCACCTACTGCCTTACTGCCTTCCCGTCTGTCCTCTATGCCGCAGATAATGATCCGCAATCGCGCAGGCAACCATGGCCTCGCCGATCGGCACGGCGCGGATGCCGACGCAGGGATCGTGGCGGCCCTTGGTCATGACCTCGACGTCTTTGCCGTCCTTGTCGATCGATTTCCGCGGCGTGAGGATCGAGGAGGTCGGCTTGACGGCGAAGCGGGCGACGATCGCCTGGCCGGTCGAGATGCCGCCGAGGATGCCGCCGGCATTGTTGGACAAAAACACCGGCTTGCCGTCATTGCCGATCCGCATCTCGTCGGCATTCTGTTCGCCGGTGATGCGGGCGGCTTCGAAGCCGTTGCCGATCTCGACGCCCTTGACGGCGTTGATCGACATCAGGCCGGAGGCGATGTCCTGGTCGAGCTTGGCATAGATCGGCGCGCCGAGGCCCGCCGGCACACCTTCGGCGACGATCTCGATCACCGCGCCGACCGACGAGCCGGCCTTGCGAATGCCGTCGAGATAGGCGGCAAAGACCGGAACCGAGGCCGGGTCGGGGGTGAAAAACGGGTTTTCCGCATCGCCAATGAAATTCCAGTTCCAATTGGCGCGATCGATCGACTTTTCGCCCATCGAAACCAGCGCGCCGCGCACCACCATGCCCGGCACCACCTTGCGTGCCAGCGCGCCGGCCGCCACTCTAGCTGCCGTCTCGCGCGCCGAGGAGCGGCCGCCGCCGCGATGGTCGCGCAACCCGTATTTGACCTCATAGGTGTAATCGGCATGGCCCGGCCGGTACTGGCGGGCGATCTCGCCGTAATCCTTGGAGCGCTGATCCACATTCTCGATCAGCATCGAGATCGGCGTGCCGGTGGTGATCATCGTCTCGCCGTCCTCGTCGAGGATGAAGCCGGAGAGGATCTTGACCTCGTCCGGCTCGCGGCGCTGGGTGACGAAGCGCGACTGGCCCGGGCGGCGCCGGTCGAGCTCGGCCTGGATGTCCTCGCGCTTGAAGCGGATCCCGGGCGGGCAGCCGTCGACAACGCAGCCAAGCGCGGCGCCATGGCTTTCACCCCAGGTGGTGACGCGGAAAAGATGGCCGAAGGTGTTGTGAGACATGGAAAAACGCCCTGCCCGGCGCGGACCCGGTTCGCCGGTTCAAGCGTGCCTTCTATTGGCGTTTTCCACAGCGGTCAAACGGTGATCGGATGCATCAATCTGTGATCTGGAGGATTTAGTTTTGACACATTCGGTTGGTTTCTGCTCTCTTCCATCCGCCGTTGAGGATCCGCCGTTGCTCATGCCGGCGCAATGACCAAAGAGGACGACGATGCGTACCCTGATTGGCGCCGCCTGCGCCATGTTGCTCATTTCCACCGCTGCCGCGTTCGCCGGCCAGACCGAAGGCTTGATCAAGAAGGTCGACAAGGACACGCTGACGCTGACGCTGGACGACGGAAAGTCCTACAAGCTCAACGCCGAAACCGATCTCGACGCGCTGAAGCCCGGCATGGATATCGTCCTCGCCTACGACGTGACCAATGGCGAGAATGTCGTGACCGATATGCAGCTGCCGGACAGCGACTAGAATTAGGTCGCAACCTGGTCAACGAAACAACGGCGCCGGTCGTCCGGCCGCTATCTTGGTGGCTTCATCCTTCGCCTTTACGAGGATAGTCGACCCTCGGGCTATAGCGAACTGCTGACAAAATGCGTCGAGGCGATGCTGACCTTCGTTCAGCCGCCCCAAAGCGATTAGGATGAGGCCCCATGCCAGGTCAGTTTGCACGTAATTCTCCAACGCGAAACGTTTGAACTCCATCTTTGCCCGTTGCTCGAAGATGTGGGCGACGTCCCCCAATGCAGTGATCTTCGACCAATCCAGTCGAGCGGCTTTTACAGCAGCCAATGCAACCCGTTCGACATGATAGTCACGATCGTTGGCGTAGAAAGAACACCAGCCTGGAATCGAGCCTGACAGGTCAATGGGGTCGATACAGAGATCAAAGGCGGCCGACTTTGCCGTTCTTTTCCACTTAAATTTTCCACGGCCGAAAATCGGCACAAAGTCGACCGATACGCCCCAGCAAGCAAAAAAGTCATTCCTTTCATCGTTTGAAACTTCAACAGATAGCGCATGTGGTCCCTTGGGTCGCTCACCCAGAACAAATCGCCCACTCGCTGAAAATCTGGTGCCAGAGTGTCCGCCAGCGCTCCTGCGACTATGTCGCCTAGGGCCTGCCCGCGGCGAATTGGGCGACCTAACTCAAGCCGTCGGCGAATTCTATCGATCAAACTGGAGAACATGCAGTCCTAACCGGCCCAAAATCGTAAGCTGAGCATGACAGGTAAGCATTGCCGACTGCTACGATCAATTCGTTGCCAGGGTGTAGAGGCTTACAGCCACTCCAGGGTGCGGCCCTCGAGCCGTAGCAGGCGGTCCTGCGGTACGTCGAGGCTGGCGGCGTCCTGCTTGGAAATGCCGGTGACGAAGCGGAAGAAGCAGCGCATGATCCCGCCATGGGTGACGCAGACGGTCGGCTGGCGAAGCGCGTCGAACCAGGGTTTTATCCGCTCGAGCAGCATCTCGTAGCTTTCGGCGCCCTCGCCGGGCGGCTGGAAATCCCACTTCGCGGCGCGGCGGCTTTTGGTCGAACCCGGGACACGCTTTTCGAGTTCGGCAAAGGTGAAACCCTGCCAGTCGCCGAAGCTTAGCTCCACCAAGCGCGGATCGGTGCGATAGGCGAGCGGGTCGAGACCCATCGCCGCGCGCATCAGTTCCATCGTCTCACGCGTGCGGCGCATCGGGCTGGCGACAAAATCGAAATCCGCGGCGTTTCCGATAAGGTCCGCCAACCGTCGGCCGTTTTGCGTCGCCTGCTCGCGGCCAAGTTCGTTGATATCGGTATCCGCCTGGCCTTGCAGCCGACCCTCGGCGTTCCACTGCGTCTGGCCGTGGCGCGCGATGTAGACGAGCGGATACATCAGGTCTCCGGAGGTCGGGCCAGGGCCTGGACGATAGACAGGCGGAGAGAACTAGTCCTTGACGGTCGAGATGTCGGGCGCGTCGACCGCCTTCATGCCGACGACATGGTAGCCGGAATCGACGTGATGGACCTCGCCGGTCACGCCGCGCGACAGGTCCGACAGAAAGTAGACGCCGGAATCGCCGACCTCTTCCTGCGTCACCGTCTGCTTGAGCGGCGCGTTGTACTCGTTCCATTTGAGGATGTAGCGGAAGTCGCCGATGCCGGAGGCGGCAAGGGTCTTGATCGGGCCGGCCGAGATGGCGTTGACGCGGATCTTCTTGGCGCCGAGGTCGACGGCCAGATAGCGCACGCTGGCCTCGAGCGCCGCCTTGGCGACGCCCATGACGTTGTAGTGAGGCATAACCTTCTCGGCGCCGTAATAGGTCAGTGTCAGCAGCGAGCCGCCTTCACTCATCAGCGGCTCGGCGCGCTTGGCGATGGTGGTGAAGGAAAACACCGAAATATCCATGGTGCGCAGGAAATTATCGCGCGTCGTCTCGACATAACGGCCGGTCAGCTCATCCTTGTCCGAGAAGGCGATGGCATGGACGAGGAAGTCGAGCTTGCCCCAGTGCTTGGCGATGTCGGCAAAGACCGCGTCCAGGCTTTCCGGATCGGTCACGTCGCAATGGCCGGCGACATGCGCGTTGAGTTCCGCCGCCAGCGGCTCGACGCGCTTCTTGAACGCCTCGCCCTGATAGGTCAGCGCGATTTCGGCGCCGTGATCGACGCAAGCCTTGGCGATGCCGAAAGCGATCGACCGATTGTTTGCGACGCCAAGGATGAGGCCTCGCTTACCGGCCATCAGGCCCTGTCCACCCGCCATGTGCGCAATTCTCCGCAAGAATGTCTGCTTTGTGGAGCCCTATCGCACAGGCACAGGGCCCCTTCAAGCGTCGAAAACAGACTGGCTTGAGGAGAAAACCGCTTCGATCAGCCTTTCCGCTTACGCATCAGGGCTTCGAGATCGGCGTCTCCACCCTCCGGCAGCATCAGCCGCACATGGGCGTAGAGATCGCCATGGCCACCTACTTTTTCCGGCAGGCCCCTGCCCTTCAGGCGCAACACCTTGTCCGAGCTCGACCATGCGGGAACGTTGACCGCGAGCTTGCCGGTCGGCGTCTCGACGGCCACCTTGGCGCCGAGCACCGCGTCGGCGAGTTCGATAGGCAGGTCGACATGCAGGTCGCGGCCCTCGATGCGATAGCGCGGATGGCGGCGAATGTGAATTTTGACCAGCGCGTCGCCCGGCTGGCCGGGCCCCTGCTCGCCCTGACCCTTCAGGCGGATGGTCTGGCCCTCCTCGACATAGGTGGGAAGCTTGACCGCCATCTTGCGGCCGTCAGGGAACATCGCCGTCACCTTCTCCGCGGTGGCCGCCTCTTCGACGGTGATGTCCAGCGTGACATTGAGGTCGGGCGCCTGGACCGGCTGGCGACGGTCGCCACGGCCTGGACCCCGCCCACCCGAAAAGGCCTCGCCGAAGATCTGGCTGAAGATATCGCTGTTGCCGTCGAATGGATCGCCGCCGGGACGACCGGTGCGGAATTCGAAATGCGCCCCGCCGGGGCCCTGCTGACGGCGGAACCCGGCAAACGGATCGCCGCCGGGCGCGCCCTCGAAGCCTTGGAATCTCGGCTTGCCGTCGGCGTCGATCTCGCCGCGATCGTAAGCTGCGCGGCGCTTCTCGTCGCCGACGATCTCATAGGCCTGGTTGGCGGCCGCAAAACGCTCTTTCGCCTTCGGATCATTCGGATTCTGGTCCGGATGATGCTGCTTGGCGAGCTTGCGGTACGCCGATTTTATTTCCTTGGCCGAGGCGTTCTTGGCAACGCCCAGCACCTCATAGGGGTCGCGCATGCTTCCTGCCTGAAAGAGAGATTGGGTCCACAGTTGCCCTCTATATGCGCTCGCATAGGAAGAAATTCCAGTGGTGCAAGATGCCAATGGAGAGTGAAATTAGAGCGCCTTGAACTCCTGCATGCGCCAGCCTCCGGCGTCGGCAATGCAGAGCTCGCCCTGGTACATGGCGACGCCATCGAAACTTTCCCGCGTCGCGTTGAAGCGGCGGCAGGTCAAGCCGCCATCCTTGAGTTCCACCAGCTCGGTGATCGAGCCGCGCGAGCCGGTGCCGGCATTGGCCCATGGCACCGCCTGGCCGCCGAGCTCCTGGATGTCGGCGGAAGACACCGCATTGCCAATCGTGGTCTGGTCCGAGTCGTTGTCGCTGCTTGCCGGCACGGCGGGCGCGGACGGCGCGCTGGAGGTGATGATCGAGCGGTCAACCTCCGCCTTCTCGAGGCTGAAGCCGCCGGCGCCACAGGCCGCGAGCGGAAGCGCCAATGTCAGCAACGCAGCCTTGGCGCTGGCCGAAGCAATAACGCTCCATTGCCCGCTGTCAAAAGCTTGCGCGATACGCGACAATCGGCGAACTCCTCCCGCAACGTTAAAAATTTGGAAAACTATGAACGAAAGTGAGTTAACAAGCGGTGACTTCGCCGAGGCTTTGGAGCCGTTCCGGCTGTTTGCCGAGTGGCTGGACGACGCCGTCAAGAGCGAGATCAACGACCCCAACGGCGTTGCGTTGGCAACCGTCGACGCCGACGGCATGCCGGATGTGCGGATGGTGCTGCTCAAGGGGTTCGACGAAAGGGGATTTGTCTTCTACACGAATTTCGAGAGCGCCAAGGGCCGCGAGATTCTTGGCAGCATGAAGGCGGCGATGTGCTTCCACTGGAAATCGCTGCGCCGCCAGGTGCGCGTGCGCGGGCCGGTGGAGATCGTCAGCGACGCCGAGGCCGACGCCTATTATGCGACGCGGCCGCGCGGCAGCCGCATCGGCGCCTGGGCCTCGAAACAGTCGCGGCCGCTGGAAAGCCGCTTCGCGCTGGAGAAGGCGGTGGCCGAATACACGGCGCGCTATGCGATCGGCGAAATCCCGCGGCCGAAACACTGGTCGGGCTTCCGCATCCTGCCGCAGACGATCGAGTTCTGGCACGACCGGCCGTTCCGGCTGCATGACCGCATCGTGTTCTCGAAAAACGACGCCGGCGGCTGGGACAAGACGCGGCTCTACCCCTGATGTCGCCGAGAGCGGAGATTTTTCAGCCTTTCTTGCGGGTCATGAAGGCGGTCAACGCGGCGCGCGCCTCGTCGGACTTCAGCCGCTCGCGGAAATGCTCGCTCTCGAGCTTGATGCGGGCGACGAGTTCCTCGCGCGGCTCACGCATCAGATCGCGGGCAATCTTAAGCGCCTGCGGCGGCTTGGCGGCGATCTCGGCCGCCGCAGCCAGCACCGCGCCTTCCAGCTCGTCTTCCACGACCACATCGTAGATCAGGCCGGCGGCCTTGGCGCGCTCAGCCGAAAAACCTTCGCCGAGACCGAGCAGCGCGAAGGCGCCCTGGCGGCCGAGGATCTGCGGCGCGAGCAGGCTGGAGCCGGCCTCCGGCACGAGGCCGAGGTCGACGAAGGGGGTGCGGAAGAGCGTGCGCGGCGTGGCGAAGGTCAGGTCGCAATGCAGATTGAGCGTGGTGCCGATGCCCACCGCTATGCCATCGACACCCGAGACCATCGGCTTCTCCGCCTTGGCCAGCGCCATCAGGAAATCCCACACCTCATTCCCGCCCTCGCCGCCGGTGGCGATCACCAGGAAATCCGCAAGATCGTTGCCGGCGGAAAAGGCACCGGGCACGCCGAGAAAGACATGGACGCGAACCGTCGGATCGGCATCACCTTCAGAAAGGGCGGCCGACATTTTCGCGTACATGGCACGTGTCAGCGCATTCTTCTTCTCAGGCCGGTTCATGCGGATGATCTGCACGGCGCCCCGGCGCTCGATGAGGATATGGTCGGTCACGATCGGTTCCTTCGGCTGACTGGCTGTTCAGGCGATCAGCGCCTTGCCGGCGGCGGCGAGGCTTTCGGCGCCGTCGATGACGCGCTCCTTGAGCGCGCGCGTCTCGCCTAGGAGGTTCTCGGCAAAGAAGCGGCAAAGCGCGACGCGGCCGCGGTCGGCTAGGCCGCCTTGCGCCAAATAAGCGCCGCCGGCGGCGAGCGAGATTAGGCGCAGATAGGGCGTGGCGCCGGCCATTGCGGCATCGGCCTTGCCGTCGGCCATCAGCCTTTGCAAGAAGCGGGTCGCCTCGTCGAGATCGGCAAGCGCGCGATCGAGATTGTCGGCGGTGCGGCCGAAACCCTCGATGTTGGAGGTGCGGACCGCATCGGCCATCGCTTTCAATTCGCCGATATAGCGATGCACGTGCTCGCCGCCGCCGAGCGGCAGTTTTCGCGAGACGAGGTCGATCGCCTGGATGCCGTTGGTGCCTTCATAGATCGGCGCGATGCGGGCGTCGCGATAGAGCGCCGCCGCGCCCGTCTCCTCGATGAAGCCCATGCCGCCATGCACCTGGATCCCCAGCGAAGCGACCTCGACGCCGACATCGGTCGAAAAGGCTTTTGCCAGCGGCGTCAAGAGATTGGCGCGGTCGCGCCAGTTGGCGGCGGCCTCGCCCTCGGCGACACGGGCACGGTCGATGGCGTGCGCACAGGTATAGGCGATAGCACGCGCGATCTGCGTCAGCGCCTGCATGGTGAGAAGATTGCGCTGCACGTCCGGGTGATGGACGATCGGCGCCATGCCGGACCCTGAATAATCAGATGCCTTGCCCTGCCGGCGCTCATTGGCATAGGCGATCGCCTTCTGCGTGGCGGTTTCGGCCACTGCAACGCCCTGCATGCCCACCGCGAGACGAGCGTTGTTCATCATCGTGAACATGCAGGCCAACCCCTTGTTCTCCTCGCCGATCAGCCAGCCGATGGCGCCGGGCGTCATGCCCGCAAAACCGTCGCCATAGATCATGGTGCAGGTCGGCGAAGCGTGGATGCCGAGCTTGTGCTCGAGGCCGGAACAGAAGACGTCGTTGCGGGCGCCGAGCGAGCCATCGTCATCGACCAGGAACTTCGGCACCAGGAAGAGCGAGATGCCGCGCGTGCCGGCGGGCGCGTCGGGCAGCCTAGCCAGCACCAGATGCACGATGTTGTCGGTGAAATCGTGCTCGCCATAGGTGATGAATATCTTCTGGCCGAAGATGCGGTAGGTGCCGTCGCCGGCAGGCTCGGCACGGGTGCGCAAAGCGGCGAGGTCCGAGCCCGCCTGCGGCTCGGTCAGGTTCATCGTGCCCATCCACTCGCCCGAGACGAGCTTCGCCAGGTATTTGGCCTTGAGCGCCTCGGAGGCGTGCTTGTCGAGCGCCTCGACCGCGCCCATGGTGAGCGTCGGGCCGATGCCGAAGGCCATGGCGGCGGAGTTCCACATTTCGAGCGCGGCGACGGCTAGCATGGTCGGCAAGCCCTGGCCGCCATATTCGGCCGGCCCGGACAGCGCGTTCCAGCCGCCTTCGATCCAGCGCCGGTAAAGCTCCTTCCAGCCGGGCGGTGTGGTGACAGAAGCGCCCTTCAACACCGCGCCATGCTCGTCGCCGATCTTGTAGAGCGGCGCAACCTCCTCGCTGGCGAAGCGCCCGGCCTCGGCCAGGATCGCGTCGACAAGGTCCTCGCCCAGATCGCCGAAGGTGCCGGCATCCAGCGCCGGCTTCAGGCCGGCTACCTGCTTCAGCGTGAAGGCGATGTCCTCGACCGGTGCGCGATACATTGTGCCTGCTTCTCCTCCAGTGCGGCCCACCGTAGTCGCGTAGCCGAAGCGAGGCCATCCATACTTGGGGTTGGCCTGCGTCCTTCTTTTTACGTAAACGTCAAACACGCGGATTTTGCAAGCGTAGACTTCGTCGTCCACGGCCGGAGAGGTTCAGTCGCTGTTCCGGCGCTGAACACGTCGCGGTTTGACAGCACTTCCTTAACCATAGCGGTTCAGGATCGTCCTCTGGTCAGTGGGGACACCCTGATTGAAAAAGCCGGCGCGCCCTCTTCGCCGCCTGGCGCTTCTCGCGGCTGCGGTTGCGCTGGGCACGGCGGCAAAGGCCTCGGATTTCTCCGAGCCGTGGAAGAATCTCGACCGCGCGCTGGTGATCGACGCCTACGAATATAACTCCATCGACTGGGCTGAGCTCGCCACCGACAAACGCATTGTCGGCTTCATCAACAAGGCGTCCGACGGGCTGCCGCCGCCCTATTTCTGCTTCGGCGACGAGACCGAGGTGAAACTCTGCAAGGCGCTGTGGAAGCGCCATGCGGTGACGCGCGAGCTTTTCCAGACGCGCAAGGTGGTGGCGAAGGCGCTCGGCCTGAAATGGGGCGCCTATCACCTCGCCCGCCCCGGCAATCCGGTCGAGCAGGCCAACAATTTCATCGATTTCGCCGAGCCGGCGCCGGACGATCTCATTGCCCTCGACATCGAGGGCATCGATCCCGCGCAATGGATGTCGCTCGAGGACGCGGAAGAATTCGTGCGCCAGGTGCATCGCCGCCTCGGTCGCTTCCCGGTGCTCTACTCGAACGGCAAGACCGCCCAGTACATAGCCGACAACCGTTACACCTACCGGCTGTTGTCGCGGCTGCCGCTCTGGTATGCGCGCTACAAGCCGGACATCGACGTGCATTTCCCGATGGGCAACTGGCAGGGTTACGCGCTCTGGCAGTTCGCGGCAAAGGCGAATTGCGGCCGCTTCAGCTGCCCCTATCGCGTGCCGGGCACGCCCAACGACATCGACGTCAGCGTCGCGCCGATGAAAGCCGATGCGTTGCGCCAGCAATGGGCCTTTGGCGGCCTGATCGACGTGCCGGCGGATTACCTCGCCTCGATCCCGGTGCCGATCCCGCGCGAAGCGGGCCTCGCCGGCAAGGTCACCATCACCTACGCCGATGTAGCGACGCCGCCGACCATCGAGGAAATGGTCGCGGTGCTCGGCGCGCGCTGGGAGAAATTCCGCGACGGATTCCGCATGCCGGTGGTCAAGACCGTGCCGCAGCGCCCGAGCTTCGGCATCGTGCAATATGTCGCCTGGAAACGAGCCGGACAGCGCACGCCCGAACAGCTCGACGCCGCCTTCGCGGCCGCCGATCCGGTCAGCACTGCATCGACGACGCTCGACCACCGCAGGCAGTAGTCAAGGCAGCGTCAACGATGATTGCCCAGGCTGGCATACATGCCGGTGGTGCGGAACTGTGTGGGCGTGATGCCGTAGCAGCGGCGAAACACCTTGGAAAAGTAGTTGGGGTCGTCGAAACCGCACAGAACAGCGACTTCCTTGACCGGCAGGAAATCGGCCTTGGTCAGCAACTTGGCGGCGCGCTGCAGCCGCTGCTGCAGGACGAACTCGGCCGGCGGCAATCCTTCGCTCTCGGCGAAGCAGCGCGAGAAATGGGCGCGGCTGAGGCCGCTGATTTCGACCAGCTCCGCCACCGGCAGCGGCTTGTCGAGATTGGCGTTTATGTGATCGATGACCGGCTGCATGGCGCTCTGCTTTTCGGCGAAGGCGTGCGAGCCGAAGACATCGTCGTAAAGCGCCATCGCCGCCTCATAGGCGATTGCCGAGGCCGCGCCCGGCGAGGCGGCGCCCTTGATGAGGCGCAGGCTGCAATCGGCAAGGTGATCGATGGTCGCCGGCTGCAGCCGGAACACGGGACCTGAGACGCTGAGGATCGACTTGTGGACGCGCAGCGCCTCCTCGCCGTTCATCGAGATCCAGAAATATTCCCAGCGGTCGCCCTTGGCCAGCCAGTAGCGATGGTTGTGCGGCACCAGCACCAGCAGCGTATCGTTCGCCTGCAGGCGGTAATTGCGGCTTTCATAGCGCAATTGCCCGGTGCCGCTGATCGTATGCTGGAGCACGGTAAACGGGGTCTGGCCGCGCTTTCGCCCGTCCCAGTCGTAAGTCTCGTCCTCGCGCACCTCGTAGCCGGTGCTGGTCGGCATGGCATGCAGGCGCTGGCGCCCGCGCGGCAGCGAAATCGTGCGCATCAGCTTTCCATTGGCGATCAGATCCTGCAGCACAAAATTACCCTCGAAAGCATAATCCTTCTCTGGCCGCGCTGGCGAATAAGCGCATAATCCGGCTCACTCAAGAACGGGAAAGACCCGCGGTCGAGGAGCGGGCGGGAGGAGAAAGAGCTGGATTTGCGGCTCCACATGGCGAGCGCGCCTGCCGGCGCGCGGCCATACCCTCCCTTGCTGCTCCTTGCCTAACATTCGATTGGATCGAGGTGAAGGTGATGAGCTTCAAAATCGCTATTATTGGCGCCGGCAGCGTCGGCTTCACCAAGAAGCTGTTCACCGACATTCTCTGCGTGCCCGAATTCAAGGACATCGAATTCGCGCTGACCGACATCAGCGAGCACAATCTCGGGATGATCCAGGCGATCCTCGATCGGATCGTGGAAGCAAACGGGCTGCCGACCAAAGTGACGGCGACGACCGACCGCCGCAAGGCGCTGGAAGGCGCGCGCTACATCATCAGCTGCGTGCGCGTCGGCGGCCTCGAAGCCTATGCCGACGACATCCGCATCCCGCTGAAATACGGCATCGACCAATGCGTCGGCGACACGATCTGCGCCGGCGGCATCCTCTACGGCCAGCGCAACATCCCGGTGATCCTCGACTTCTGCAAGGACATCCGCGAAGTAGCCGAGACAGACGCCAAGTTCCTGAACTACGCCAACCCGATGGCGATGAACACCTGGGCCGCGATCGAATACGGCAAGGTCGACACGGTCGGGCTCTGCCACGGCGTGCAGCACGGCGCCGAACAGATCGCCGAGGTGCTCGGCGCGAAGTCGCCCAGGGAGCTCGACTATGTCTGCTCCGGCATCAATCACCAGACCTGGTTCATCGAGCTCAGGTTGAACGGCCGCGCGATCGGCAAGGAAGAGCTGGTCGCCGCCTTCGAAGCGCATCCGGTCTATTCGAAGCAGGAGAAGCTGCGCATCGACGTGCTGAAGCGCTTCGGCGTCTATTCGACCGAAAGCAATGGGCATCTGTCCGAATACCTGCCCTGGTACCGCAAGCGCCCCGACGAGATCACACGCTGGATCGACATGTCGGACTGGATCCATGGCGAGACCGGCGGCTATCTCCGCTACTCGACCGAGACCCGCAATTGGTTCGAGACCGAGTATCCGCAGTTCCTCGAAGCGGCGTCGAAGCCGATCGACCCGGCCAAACGCTCCAACGAGCATGCCAGCCACATCCTCGAGGCGCTGGAAACAAACCGCGTCTACCGTGGCCATTTCAACGTCAAGAACAACGGCGTGATCACCAACCTGCCACAGGACGCCATCATCGAGTCACCCGGCTTCGTCGATCGCTTCGGCATCAACATGGCCGCCGGCATCACGCTGCCCGAGGCATGCGCCGCCACCTGCATGTCATCGATCAACGTCCAGCGCATGTCGGTGCATGCCGCGATCGCCGGCGACATCGATCTTTTGAAGCTCGCCATGCTGCACGATCCGCTGGTCGGCGCGGTGTCGACGCCGGAGGAGGTCTGGCAGATGGTGGACGAGATGGTCGTCGCCCAGGCCGCCTGGCTGCCGCAATATGCGGACGCCGTGCCGGCGGCAAAGGAGCGACTTGCGAAGTCGAAGGTCAAGACCCGCGAATGGGCGGGCGCGGCGCGGCGCAACGTGCGCTCGATCGACGAACTGCGCGCCGAAAAGGCGGCACTGAAACAGGCCGGCTGAGATTTCGGGCAGGCGGACCTGCAGGAGGCAGACCGCCGAAACGGCCCTCAAAATAAAGATCAAGCGGCGGGCAAGCAGCAGACGTTCAAAACATCTGGGAGGAGACAATGAGGAACTTACACAGAATTGGCATTGCCGCCGGACTGGCGCTCGGCGTTTCTATTCCGGCGCTCACCGCTTTCGCTTCGGAACCGACGATCCCGCCGGAGCCGGCGACATTCCCGGCCGAGGGCAAGATCCATTATGTGGCGCGCGACTCCATCTTGGAGTTCAAGGCGCTGCCCGATTACCACGAGCCGGACTGGGTGACGCAGAAATACGTCAAGACCGGCAAGCTGCCGCCGCTCAAGGACAGGCTGCCCAAGGAACCGCTGGTCTTCAAGACCGCCAACATGCCGGACGGCATCGGCGTCTATGGTGACACGATGCGCCATGTCATCGGCGGCAGGCCGGAAGGCTGGAACTACGGTGCCGGCCAGACGCAAGGCTGGGGCGGCATCGACATCGCGCTTTCCGAATGTCTGACACGCACCGCGCCGCTGTTCCAGGTCGACGCCAAGGACACCGAGCCGCTGCCGAACCTTGCCAAGGGCTGGGAATGGTCGAAAGACGGCCACAAGCTCACCATGCATCTCGTCGAAGGCGCCAAATGGTCGGACGGCGTGCCCTTCAACGCCGACGACGTCATGTTCTACTGGGATGACGAGGTCGTCGACCCCAACGTGTCGCCGCTCAACGGGGCGACGCCCGAAACCTTCGGCGTCGGCACGACGCTCAAGAAGATCGACGACTACACTGTCGAATGGACGTTCAAGGAAGCGTTTCCGAGGCAATATCTCTACGCGATGGCCTACGGCACCTTCTGCCCCGGCCCGGCGCACATTTTGAAGCCGCAGCATCCGAAATATTCGAAGAACACCTACGACCAGTTCAAGAACGCCTTCCCGCCGGAATACATGAACATGCCGGTGATGGGCGCCTGGGTGCCGGTCGAATACCGCCCGGACGACATCATCGTCATGCGGCGCAACCCTTACTACTGGAAGGTCGACGAGAAGGGCAACCAACTGCCTTATCTCAACGAGCTGCAATACAAGCTCTCGACCTGGGCAGATCGCGACGTCCAGGCCGTCGCAGGCTCGGGCGACTTCTCCAATCTCGAGCAGCCCGAGAACTTCGTCGCCTCGCTGAAGCGCGCGGCTGACAAGAACGCGCCGGCACGGCTTGCCTTCGGTCCGCGGCTCATCGGCTACAATCTGCGTATGAATTTCTCCGCCAATGGCTGGGGCAACCCGGACGAGCGCGGCCAAGCGATCCGCGAATTGAACCGCAACGAGGATTTCCGCAAGGCCGTAACCATGGCGATCGACCGCAAGGCGCTCGGCGACTCGCTGGTCAAGGGACCGTTCACCGCCATCTATCCCGGCGGCTTCTCCTCCGGCACCAGCTTCTATGACCGCAAGTCGACGGTTTATTACCCGTTCGATCTCCAAGGGGCCAAGGCCGAGCTCGCCAAGGCCGGTCTCAAGGATACCGACGGCGACGGCTTCGTGAACTTCCCGGCGGGCACCGCCGGCGGCAAGAACGTCGAGATCGTGATGCTGGTCAACAATGACTACACCACCGACAAGAGCCTTGCCGAGGGCGTCGTGGCGCAGATGGAGAAGCTTGGGCTGAGGGTCGTGCTCAACGGGGTCAACGGCACGCAGCGCGACGCGATCCAGTATTCCGGCCGCTTCGACTGGCTGATCCGGCGCAATGACCAGGAGCTCACCTCCGTTGTGCAGAACACGGAGCAACTCGCTCCGGTCGGTCCCAAGACCAGTTGGAACCATCGCGCGCCTGAAAGCGGCGAAGTCGATCTGATGCCGTTCGAGAAGGACCTCGTCGACATCGTGAACAAGTTCGTCACGACGCAGGACAACGACCAGCGCGCCGACCTGATGAAGAAGTTCCAGAAGATCTCGACCGAGCACGTCTACAATGTCGGGCTGACGGAATATCCCGGCGCGCTGATCGTCAACAAGCGCTTCTCCAACATCCCGCAGGGAACGCCGATCTTCATGTTCAACTGGGCCGAGGATTCGATCATCCGCGAACGCGTCTTCGTCGCAGCCGACAAACAGGCGAAATATGAGCTCTTCCCCGACGAGCTTCCCGGCAAGCCCGGAGACAAGGGGCCGATGAACTAGGCTGAATCGACATTCAGCGCATCCATAGCATAGCTGCGGCGAGATGGATGAAGGCGAGGAAGTGGCCGGCGC